>NZ_CP016382.1:1585000-1930413 GCF_002813635.1 Spiribacter roseus
ACCAGTTCATCGGCCAGCTGGACTTTCACGTCGCGCGGATTGGCACCCACCTCCACTTCGCGGCGCAGGCGCTCGATGTCCGCGAGCGGCCGAAAGCTCAGCAGTTCGAAGTAGCGCCACATCAGCGTGTCCGAAATCGACATGAGCTTGCCGAACATCTCGTCCGCCGGCTCGCGGATCCCGATGAAGTTGCCGAGCGATTTCGACATCTTCTGCACCCCGTCCAGCCCCTCCAGCACCGGGGTGGTGATCAGCACCTGCGGCGGCTGACCGTACTCGCGCTGCAGATCCCGACCCACCAGCAGATTGAATTTCTGGTCGGTGCCACCAAGCTCGACATCCGCGCGCAGCGCCACCGAGTCGTAACCCTGGATCAGCGGGTACATGAATTCATGGATGGCGATGGACTGGTTGGCCTGATAGCGCTTGTGAAAGTCATCGCGCTCGAGCATGCGCGCGACGGTGTACCGGGCTGACAGCTCGATCATGTCGGTGGCGCTCATCTCGCCCATCCAGGTGGAGTTGAACACGACCTCGGTCCGGTCGGGATCGAGGATGCGGAAGATCTGCTCGCGGTAAGTCTCGGCATTACGCACGACATCATCGCCGGTAAGCGGCTGGCGGGTGGCGCTGCGGCCGCTGGGATCGCCGATGCGTCCGGTGAAATCGCCGATCAGGAACACCACCTGATGCCCCAGGTCCTGGAACTGACGGAGCTTATTGATGAGCACCGTATGCCCCAGATGAAGATCCGGCGCCGTGGGGTCGAAGCCGGCCTTGATGCGCAGCGGCCGGCCGCTCGCCAGTCGCTCGCGCAGCTCGTCCTCGCGAATGATCTCATCGGCCCCTCGCCAGAGCGCCTCCAGTGCGGCGTCCACCTCGCCCATGCTGTTCTCCCGTTGTCATTCCCAATGGCCGTGGCGCGCGATTCTATCCTAATTGACCCGGATTCGGGCCGGGGCTATTGTTCCGGCTCATGGACAGACGGCTGAAAACGGGATTGCTGGTAACGGGCTCGGCGCTGATCGCCGCGGCCCTCATCGCCCCGTCCTCCAATCCCCCGGAACAGGCGCAGGCCTCGCGGGCGCTGGCGCTGCCCGACGCGCCCGGCGTGCCGACGACGGCGGCGCCAACCCGCAGCACCGCCTCCCTGCCCGACGCCGATACGCTGATGGACCGGGTGGCCAATACCCGACCGGTGGCGAGTGCCGCGGATGAGTCGGCGGAGACACCCGTCGCCGAGTGGAGTGTCGAGACAGTGCGTAACGGCGATAACCTCGCCGCGCTGTTCAAGCGGGCCGGGCTCAGCGCCCGCGACGTCCATGACGTGGTCAACGCCGGCGATCCCGCCAGCCAACTGACCCGGCTGTTTCCCGGCGACGAGCTGTATCTGCAGGTCAGCGACAACGAGCGCCTGGTGGGCCTTCGTTATGCAATGAGCCCGACGCGGACCCTGCACATGACCCGGGATGCCACGGGTGACTGGCAACCCCGCGTTGAGACGGTCGAGCTCGAACGACGCACCGCGGAGGCGGAAGGCCGCATCGCCAGTTCGCTGTACAACGCCGGCATCGAAGCCGGGCTGAGCGATCGCCTGATCATGCAGCTCGCCGGCATCTTTGGCTGGGACATCGACTTTGCCCTGGACCTGCGCCGCAATGACTCGTTCGCCGTGGTCTATGAAACCTTGTACCGCGATGGTCAGAAGGTGCGTAACGGCCAGATCCTGGCGGCTGAATTCGTCAATCGCGGCGAGCGCTTCCGCGCCCTGCGCTACGAGACGCCGGAAGGCGAGAGCAACTACTACGCCCCGGACGGGCGCAGTATGCGCAAGGCCTTCCTGCGCACACCCACCGACTTCACGCGTGTGAGTTCGGAGTTCAACCCCGACCGCGTCCACCCGGTCTATGGCACCAAGCGCCCGCATCGCGGCACCGATTACGCCGCTCCGCCCGGGACACCGATCAAGGCGGCCGGCGATGGCAAAGTCATCGAGCGCGGCCGCAAAGGGGGTTACGGCAATACCGTGGTGCTCAAGCACGGAACGCGCTACACCACGCTGTATGCGCATATGCGCCGCTTCGCCAATGGCCACTCGGTGGGCGATCGCGTCAAGCAGGGCGAGATCATCGGTTATGTCGGCAGCACCGGCCTGTCCACTGGCCCGCACCTGCACTACGAATTCCGCGTCGACGGGACGCACCGCAATCCCCGCACGGTGGATCTGCCCGAGGCCAAGCCCATCGCTGAGCGCTATCGCGACGACTTCGAGCGCCAAGCCGCCCCGCTGGTCGCCAAACTCGACGGGCTGAGCCCCACCCGCGTCGCCCAAGCCGGCGACTGAGCGCAACCCCATGCGCATGATCGGCCTGATGTCCGGCACGAGTCTGGACGGTGTCGATGCGGTGATGGCCGACTTTGATGCCAGCGGCCACCCCCGGCCGTGCGGACATGTCCACTCGCCTTACAGCGCTGAGCTGGCGACGGCCCTGCGCAACATCAATGCCGACAGCCCGCTGGCCCATCTGCTGGCGCTCGACGCCCGGCTGGCCGGCGTCTATGCCGCCGCGGTGGAGTCTCTGCTCCATGCCACTGGCAGCACCCGCCGCGAGGTCAGCGCCATCGCCCTGCACGGTCAGACCCTGTGGCATGCCCCCCTGGCCGATCCGCCCGTCACCTGTCAGGCCGGCGACCCCAGCCGGCTCGCCGAGGCGACCGGTCTGCCCGTGGTGGCGGACTTTCGCCAGCGCGACCTGGCGGCCGGCGGGGTCGGCGCCCCGTTAGCGCCGGTTTTTCATGCGGCCCTGTTGGGCGGGGAGCAGCGCCGCTGCGTGGTCAATGTCGGGGGCGTGGCGAACCTGTCGGTACTCGCGGCCGGCGGACGCGCCGAGGCGGGATTCGACACCGGTCCCGGCAATGCACTGATGGACGCCGGCGCGCGACGATACCTGGATTCGGCCTTTGATCGTGACGGCGCATGGGCCGCATCGGGCCAGGTGGACTCAGCGTTTCTGGCCCGGCTGCTGGCCGATCCCTACTTCCAGCGCCCGCCGCCAAAGAGCCTCGACGTCAGCACCTTTGACCCGCACTGGCTGGACGCCCATGCCGGGCAGCCGGCCCAACCCGTCGACCGGCAGGCGACCCTGCTTGCACTGACCGCCGAGACCATCGCTGCCGCCGTCGAGCGCTGGGGTGGCGGGCCGCGGGATGTCGTCATCACCGGGGGCGGGGCGGCCAACACCGCCCTGTGCCGGGCGCTCGACCATCGGCTGGGCGGCGAGCGCCCCCTCAAGACCAGCGATGAGCTGGGTATCCCCGCGCTTCAGGTCGAAGCGCTGGGCTTTGCCTGGCTGGGCCGCGCCACGCTGCTTGGCGAGCCGGTGGACCTGACGGCGATCACCGGCGCGCGGCGACCCACTGTTCTGGGCGGGATCTATCCGGCCTGAGCGTCCTCAGACCCCAAAGGACGACCCGCAGCCGCAGGTGGTGCTGGCATTCGGATTGCGGATCACGAACTGGGCGCCCTCGATGCCCTCGACATAATCGATCTCGGCGCCTTCCAGATAGGCGCTGCTCATGGGATCGACCAGCAGCTTCACGCCGCCGTTCTCGATCATCGCGTCACCGGCCTCTTCGGATTCATCGAACATGAACCCGTACTGAAAACCCGAGCAACCGCCACCCGTGATGTACACCCGGAGCTTGAGGTCGTCGTTCTGTTCCTCGTCGAGGAGCTGTCGCACCTTCGTCGCGGCGTTATCGGTAAACACCAGCAGTTCTTCCTGCTCCGCCACTTCACTCATGACCCTGACTCCTGTTGATCATCACGTCGATGATTCTCCTGCCTGTCCAATACCCCGTCAATCGTCACTACGGCAGAACACTGATGCCCTGCAGTCCCAGTGTTTCGGGCAGCCCCAGCATCAGGTTCATGTTCTGGACGGCCTGCCCCGCGGCGCCCTTGACCAGGTTGTCCTCCACCGCCAGCACCAGCGCCATGTCGCCGCCCTCGGGCCGATGCACGGCGATGCGCACCATGTTGCTGCCCCGTACGCTGCGGGTCTCGGGGTGGCTGCCGGGCGGCAGCACGTCCACGAAAGGTTCGTCGGCAAAGCGCTGTTCATAGACGGCCTGCAGATCCACCGCCGGATCGCGCAGGCGGCCATAGAGGGTGGCGTGAATACCGCGGATCATCGGCACCAGATGCGGGACGAAGGTCAGCCCCACCGGCTGCGCGGCGGCCCGCTCCAGCCCCTGGCGGATTTCCGGCAGATGGCGATGCCCCGAGGCGCCGTAGGCATGAAAGTTTTCGCCGGCCTCGCACAGCAGGGTATGCGACTTGGGCACACGCCCTGCGCCGCTGGCGCCGGACTTGGCATCGGCGATAAGCGTGTCGGTGGCCACCAGCCCCCCCTCGAGCAGGGGCAGGAACCCCAGCTGCACGGCGGTGGGATAGCAGCCGGGGTTGGCCACAAGGCGCGCCTGGCGGATCGCCTCGCGACCATACTCGGGCAGCCCGTAGACCGCTTCCGCGGCCAGCGCCGGGCAGGCGTGGTCCATGCCGTACCAGTGCGACCAGACGCCGAGGTCGCGGATCCGGAAATCGGCGCCCAGATCAATCACCCGAACCCCCTGCTCCACCAGCGCCGGGGCCATTTCCATGGCGGTGCCGTTGGGCGTGGCGAAGAACACCACGTCGCAACCCGCCAGCACCGCCGGATCGGGCGGGAAAAATGCCAGGTCGACATGCCCGCGCAGGTTCGGGTAGACGGCGCTCACCGGTTGACCGGCCTGGGCCCGCGAGGTGATCACCTCGAGCGATACCTGCGGATGCCCGGCCAGAAGGCGCAGCAGCTCGACCCCGGTATAGCCTGTTCCACCCACGATCGCGGCGCTAATGGTCATCATCGTCCCCTGAGCTGTTCCCATACAGTCTGTATGATGCCAGACACGCCCGCCGGGCGCCGATGGTGAGCCATTCAGTGCAGACAATCCCGACACAGCGCCAGAAATACCGCCTGTCCATCGGCCGTGCGCCGGTTGTCATGGCCGTTCTGGGGGTCATCACCGGGGCACTGACGGCGGCCGTGGTCATCGCCTTTCGACTGCTCTACGAATCCGCCCAGCACGGGCTGCTGCCCGGCGGCCAGCTTGGCGATTACGAGGGGCTGCCCGCCTGGCAGCGCCTGCTGCTGCCGATTGCCGGCGCGACCGTGATCGGCCTTTACATGCGCCACATCGCCCACCGCGACCCGCGCACCGGCATCGGCTTTGTCATCGAGCGAACCGCCTACCACGAGGCCCTGCTGCCGCTGCGCAACGCCATTCACCAGTTCGTGACCGCCGCCCTTGCCATCGCCAGCGGCCATTCGGTGGGCCGCGAGGGGCCGAGCGTGCACCTGGGCGCCACCACCGGCAGCCAGATCGGACAACGCCTGGGCCTGCCGCATAACAGCCTGCGCACCCTGGTGGCCTGCGGCACGGCCGCCGCCATCGGCGCCTCGTTCAACACCCCGCTCGCCGGCGTCGCCTTCGCCATGGAGGTGGTGGTCATGGAGTACACCATCGCCGGGTTTCTGCCGGTGATCATTGCCGGGGTCACCGCCACTGCGCTGGCCCACCTGGTGTTCGGCGCCGGGATCGTCTTCACCATCCCCGCACTGAGCATCCAGGGACTCCACGAGCTGCCGCTGGTCATGGGCCTCGGCCTGCTGCTCGGGGGACTGGCGGCCGCGTTCATCCGCACCCTGCGCCACAGCAGCCGCTGGCTCGGTCACTGGCCGGTCGTGCCACGGGCGCTGGTGGGCGGACTGATCGTCGGTCTCATCGGCCTCGCCTATCCGCAGGTGATGGGCATTGGCTATGACACCATCGCCGCGACATTCGCCGGCGAACTGGGCGTTGCCCTGCTGGTGGGGCTGGCCGGCGCCAAGTTGCTGGCCACCGCCGCCATCATCGGTCTTGGCGTGCCCGGCGGCCTGATCGGCCCCACCCTGGTGATGGGCGCCGCCGCCGGTGGCGCGGTGGGTCTGCTGGCCGAGTCACTGATCCCGCTGCCGCTGGGCGGTCCCGCCCTGTACGCGCTGCTCGGTATGGGCGCGATGATGGGGGCGACACTGCGCGCCCCGCTGGCGGCCCTCACCGCCATGCTCGAGCTGACCGCCAATCCCGGCATCATCATGCCCGGCATGCTCGCCATCGCGGCGGCCACCCTCAGCGCCCGCGAGGTGTTCCGGACCGACTCGGTCTACCACCTCGAACTCGGCGAACGCGGCCTCGACCCCCGTCAGAATCCGCTGCTGCAGGCGGCCAGCCGGCTCGGCATCCTCCAGCTGGTCAACCCGCACTGTGAGCAACTGCCCGTGCTGGCCGACACCACCGAGTGGGTGTTGGCCGCCCCCGATGAAGGGGCCCTGCCCGACAGGGCCTGTCGCATTGATACACTGCGCGCCCACCAGCAGGCCGGCCAGCCCCCGTTCGCCGACGCCGTCGCGCTGCTGCCCATCGATGAAAAGGCCAGCCTGCGGGATGCCTTCGAGCGGCTGCGCGGGGCGGGTGATGCGGCACTGCTGGTTACCCGGCCGGCGAGCGGGGGTGCCCGCGAGTGGATCGGCATCGTCACCCGCCAGGCCATTCATGACGCCTATCTGGACTGATGTTCCGGGTCGGACAGTTGCTATACTGACGGTCATCAACCTGCAATGAGGTGTGCCGTGCGAAAAGAATGGTTAGTGGGTGTACTGGCCCTGGTCATCGTCGGCCTGGTGGGCTATGTCTGGTTTGCCCCGCCGACGCGCGAGCCGGCCCCCAATGTTCAACTCGAGCGCCTCGACGGCGCGCAGACCGCGCTGGCGGAGCACCGCGGCGAGGCGGTCATGCTGGTGTTCTGGGCCACCACCTGCCCGACCTGCATCCAGGAAATGCCCGAAGTGGTGGAGCTGCACCACGACCTGGGGGACGAGGGCCTGACCATCCTGGGCGTGGCGATGGACTACGATCCGCGCGATCAGGTGCGGGCGCTGGTCGAGCGCCGCGGCCTGCCCTATGACATCGTTCTGGATAACGGCGGCCGCATCGCCAATGCCTTCAACCAGGTCCGCGTGACGCCCACCACGGTACTCATCGACCCCGACGGGGGCGTGGTCTGGCAGCGCATTGGCCCGATCGACTTCGAGGGACTGCGCGAACAACTCGAGCCAATGCTCGCGGAGCGACAGTCGGCATGACCGCGTTGTGGATCAAGTCCTTTCACATCATTGCCGTGGTGACCTGGTTCGCGGCGCTGTTCTATCTGCCGCGGCTGTTCGTCTATCACGCCATGACCGAGGATGAACCCGGCCGCGAGCGCTTCCGTGTCATGGAGCGCAAGCTCTACCGTGGCATCATGAACCCCAGCGCGGTGGTGGCCGTGGGACTCGGCGTGGCACTGATCGTGGTCCAGCCGTTCTGGCTGGAACAGGGCTGGCTGCATGTCAAGATACTGCTGGTGGTGGGGCTGATCGGCTATCATCTGTACTGCGGTCGACTGCTGCGGGCCTTTGCCGAGGATCGCAACACCCGCAGTCACCGCTGGTATCGTGTATTCAACGAATTGCCCGTGCTGGTGCTGATCGCCGTGGTCCTGCTGGTCGAGCTCAAGCCCTGGGCCTGAGCGCCAGCGCCTGATGGCTGTGGCGCGGCCGGCATTCCATGCTACCCTTATAGAGTACTGATCAAGTCCACAATGGTGTCTGTAATGACGTCTGCGCTGTTCTCCCGCCAACATGATGATTACGTGCGCGACCTGCTGCAGGGCGCCGGCCTGCGGGCGACCCGTCAGCGCATGGGGCTGGCCGGGCTCATTTTCGGTCAGGGCGAGCGCCACATCACCGCCGAAGAGCTGTATGCCGAGGCCATTGAGGCCGGCATGCGGCTCTCCCAGACGACGGTGTACAACACCCTGCACCAGTTCACCGAAGCCGGGCTGCTGCGCGAGATCCTCGCCGACCCGCGCCGCATCTACTTTGACACCAAGGTCGACCCGCACCACCACTTCCTCGACGAGGAAACCGGTGAGATGGAAGACATCCCCCACAACCGCGTGGCGGTGGATGGCCTGCCGACGCCGCCCCCTGGCAAGACCATCGAGGGCGTCGACGTCATCGTGCGGGTGCGTCGCCCGGGCTGACGGTTACCAGCCGGCCCGGATCAGTCCCCCCAAGCCGTAGCGGTCCATCTCGGCGTTCACCAACCGCCGCACCTCGCCGGGGGTCTCGCAGGCCAGTACGGCTTCAAGCAGGGCCTGCGCGGCCGAATAGGGAATGGTCCGGATCACGCGCTTGACCCGCAGGATGCGGCCACTGCTCATCGACAGGCTCTCCAGCCCCATCGCCATCAAAAGCGGCGCGATCGCGGGCTCGCCGGCCATGCTTCCGCACAGCGACACCGGTTTGCCCAGGCGCTGCCCGACCTCGCCCACCGATGCCACCGCCCGCAGCACCGCCGGGTGCAACTCGTCGTAGATCGATGCCACCCGGCTGTTGTTGCGATCGACCGCCAGCAGGTACTGCGCCAGGTCGTTGCTGCCAATGGACAGAAAATCGAGCCGTCGCGCCAGGCTCTCGGCCTGATAGACCGCCGCCGGCACCTCGACCATGGCGCCGATGGCCGGGATCGCGGTCACCACCCCCTCTTCAGCCAGCTCGGCATGGGCGCGGCGCAGCAGTGCCGCGGCCCGCTCGGCCTCCTCGACGCGGCTCACCATCGGGAACATCACCCGCAGGTTGTCGAGGCCCACCGAGGCCCGCAGCATGGCCCGTAACTGGGTCAGGAAGATCTCCGGATGATCGAGGGTCATGCGCACGCCGCGCCAGCCCAGAAACGGGTTTTCATCGTGACTGGGGAAGTAGGGCAACGGCTTGTCCCCGCCGACGTCCAGCGTGCGCAGGGTCACCGGCAAGGGGGCGAACGCCTCGAGCACCTCGCGATAGCGCTCGATCTGCTCATCCTCGCCAGGAAACCGCGGACTGACCATGAACGGAAACTCGGTACGATGCAGGCCGACGCCCGCACAACCCACCTCCAGCGCCCGCTCGATCTCGGCGGCGAGCCCGGTATTCACGGTCAGGCTGATGGAATGGCCATCCGGCGTCACCGCCGGCTCACCGGCAATGTCCGCCAGCCCGGCGGTCATCGCCTCCTCCTCCACGGCCAGGCGCTGGTACTCATCACGCAGCGCCGGCGCGGGATCCACCTCGACCCGGCCGCGGTAGCCATCGACGATCAGCGCACGGCCGTGCAGGCCGTGCACCGGCAGCTCGCGCACGCCCATCACCGCCGGCACCCCCAGGGCCCGGGCCAGGATCGCGATGTGCGAGTTGGCCGATCCGCCGGCGCTGACCACGCCCGCCAGCCTGTCCCGGGGGATCTCCACCAGCTGCGACGCGCTCACCTCCTCACCCACCAGGATGACCCGGTCGGGCAGTGGCTGATCCTCTTCGCCGACGCTCAGCAACCGGCTCAGCAACCGCTGCCCGACATCGCGCAGATCACTGGCGCGCTCGCGCAGATAGGCATCATCCATGGCCTCAAAGCGGCGTGCATGCTCGGCGATGGTCAGGCGCACGGCGAACGGCGCCCAATGGCCGGCATGGATATGCGCGACGATGCGCTCACGCAGGCTGTCGCCGTCGAGCATCTGCAGATACACGTCAAAAAGCTGCTGCTCGGCCGCCGGCACCTGTCCCTGCATACGGGCCGCCAGCCCGCGAAGGTCGGCCCGGGCCGCCTCCAGCGCCCGGCCAAAGGCGCTCTCCTCGGCCTCGACATGGCGGATGCGTCGATCCGGAATGCTGTCGAGGCTGGCGGGGACGGTCATGACATGCCCCTCGCCAATCCCCAGGCCGCTCGCCCCGGCAATGCCATCGAGCCCCAGCGGATGACCGTCATCGGCGTCCCCCGGGTCGGTCAGTTCGCCGCGCACCCGGGCGTGGGCCATGACACCGGCGAGCTGCGCCGCCATGGTGACCAGAAACGCGACTTCGGCATCGCTGAAGCGGTCACGGGCCTGGCGCTGGACCACCAGCACGCCCAGCCGTGACTGATAGTGGATGATCGGGACGCCCAGAAAGGAGTGGAAGCGCTCCTCGCCGGTCTCGGGAAAATACCGGAACCGCGGATGCCGATCGGCATCGTTGAGGTTGATGGACTCCTCGCGCTCGGCCACCAGTCCCACCAGCCCCTCGCTCACCGGCAGGCGCACCTGGCCCACGGCATCCACATTCAGGCCGCGGGTGGCCATCAGGCGAAGATGCCCGCCATCGCCCTCGAGCAGATAGACCGAGCAGACATCGCCACCGGTGGCCTCGGCCACACGCTCGACAATGATCTCCAGCGCCTGACGGAAATCGCCCGCGGCATTGACCGCCTGGACAATGCGGTGGAGCGTTTCCAGCACGCCGGCTAGCGCCCCTGGCCGGGTCGGGGAATGGCCGGCGGCTGCCCGCAACCGGCATCAGCGGGCCGCGCCGGCGGGCCCTCGGGGAATAACAGGGGGGCGAGCTCGTCGAGCGCCCGGGCATAGACATCGCGCTTGAACGACACGATGGCCTCCAGCGGATACCAGTAGGACACCCAGTCCCAGCGATCAAACTCCGGGTCGGGGCTGGCGTCGAGCCGCACCCGGGTGTCCGCCGAGCGCAGCTGCAGCAGGAACCAGACCTGTTTCTGGCCAATGCAGGTCGGCCGCTGACGGCGACGGATGAGGTGCCGGGGCAAGCGATAGTGCAACCAGCCCCGCGTCGACCCAAGTACGGCGACATCCGCCGGCGTCAGCCCCACCTCTTCGTTGAGTTCGCGGTACAGGGCCGCCTCGGGGCTTTCATTACGCTGGATCCCGCCCTGGGGGAACTGCCAGGCGTTCTGGCCCACGCGGCGCGCCCACAGCAGCTCGCCGGCGCCGTTGGCCAGAATCATCCCGACATTTGGACGAAACCCTTTTGAATCAATCACCTACTTCACCAAATCAAGAATCCTGTTGCGGCTTATTCTTCCACACCGCAGAATCAAGCGGCAATGCGACAACGGGATTAAAGCGTGCAGCTGGCGATTTTCGACCTGGACAACACCCTCCTTGAAGGCGACAGCGATTACCTCTGGGGCCAGCATCTGATTGAGCAGGGTGCGGTCCAGCGCGACGAGTTCGACGCCCAAAACCGGCAGTTCATGCGCGACTACGAGGCCGGCGAGCTCGACATCGAGGCCTTTCTGCAGTTCGCCCTGCGACCGCTCGCTGATCACCCCGAATCCCGCCTGATGGACTGGCGGGACGCGTTCATCGAGCGCCACATCCGCCCCCGGATCCTGCCCGCCGCCTGTGAACTGGTCGACGACCATCGCCGGCGCGGCCATGCGCTGATGATCATCACCGCCACCAACCGCTTCGTCACCGCCCCGATCGCGGCGCTGTTCGATATTCCGGTGCTGCTGGCCACTGAGCCCGAGCGCGGCCCGGCGGGTTACACCGGCCGGCCCGCCGGCATCCCGACCTTCCAGGCGGGCAAGATCGAGGCGCTTCGGGCGTGGCTGGACGAGCAGGAGCAGCGCTTCGACACGCTCCACTTCTACAGCGACTCGCGCAACGACCTGCCGCTGCTCGAAGTGGTGGACCAGCCGGTGGCCATCGATCCCGACCCGGTGCTGGCAGCCGCGGCCCGGGCCAACGGCTGGCCCATGCTGACGCTGCGCGCCGGCGATACCCCGCAACCCCTTGCCTGACAGGAGCCGAGCATGCACCGCACCGCCCTTCACCGACTCACCGGGTTGGCCACCGCCCTGATCGGCACCGCCCTGGCGGGCGCCGCGCAGGCCGAGCTGATCATTGAAGACGCCTGGGCCCGGGCGACGCCACCGGGTTTTTCCAAGGGCGCCGTCTACCTTGAAATCCGCAATGACAGCCGGCGCAGTGACACCCTGATCGGCGTGCACACCGAGCGCGCCGGCCGCGCCGAACTGCATCGCACCATCGAGGAAGGCGGCAACAGCCGCATGGTCCACACGCCCCGGGTGCGCGTGCCCGCTGAGGGCAGCGTGACCTTTGAACCCGGCGGCCGGCACGTGATGATGATGGGCATTGACGAGGCCCTCACCGAGGGCGAGCGCTTCAGCCTTGAACTCGAGGCCGAGACCGCCGGCACCCTCCGGGTCAACGTCGAGGTGCTGGCCCCCACGGCCATGGGCGTCGACTAGATCACGCGGGAGAAGCGCCGTTCGCCGCCGGCCGCTGCCAGGTAGGCGTCGAACGGCATCGCCACGTTGCGCAGGAAAAACCGCCCCCGCGGCGTGACCTCGAGCGCGCCGGGCGCCAGCGTGAGCAGGCCGTCATCCACCAGCGGCGAGAGGGCCGCGAGGGCATCGCCGAAGTAGTCGGCAAAATCGATCCCATGACGCGCCTCAATCGCCGCGTAGTCGACCCGCCCCCGGCACATCACCGCCTGGATCACATCGCGGCGCAGGCGGTCGTCGTCGTCCATGGCCACGCCCCGCCAGATCGGCAGCTCGCCGGCGCGGACCGCGGCCGCATGGCCCTCGGGGTCACGATGATTCTGCATGAAGGCATCCCCGATCTGGCCAATGGATGAGGCCCCCAGGCCGATCAGATCCAGATCGGGGCGGGTGGCATAACCCTGGAAGTTGCGGTGCAGGGTGCCGTTATCGGCCGCCTCGGCCAGTTCATCGCCGGGCAGCGCGAAATGATCCATGCCGATGTACTGATAGCCCTCGCCGGCGAGGCGCTGCATGGCTTCGATCAGCAGGGTGAGCTTCATTTCCGCCGCGGGCAGGGTGGCGTCGGGGATCTGGCGCTGGATGCGGAACATCTGCGGCATGTGCGCATAGTTGTACAGGGCGATGCGGTCGGGGCGCATGGTCATCACCGCGTCCAGGGTCCGCGACAGGCGCTCGGGCGTCTGCAGCGGCAGGCCGTACATCAGATCCAGATTGATGGAGCGAAAGCCCTGGGCGCGAGCCTCCTCAACGATGTCGGCCGTGGCCTGAACGCCCTGGATGCGATTGATCGCCTTCTGCACGTCGTCATCGAAATCCTGCACCCCCAGGCTCAGGCGATTGAAGCCCAGCGCGGCAAGGTGGCGGATGCGCTGGCGGTCCACCGTGCGTGGGTCCACCTCAATGGAAAACTCGCGCCGCTCCGGCGCCGCCAGGGGAAAGCGCTCGGCGATGGCGTCGATCAGTGTCGCCAGATCGTCGTCACTCAGATAGGTCGGGGTACCACCGCCCAGGTGCAGCTGCTCCACGGGACGGTCGTCGGCGAACAGCGCCGCCTGCAGGTCCAGCTCCTCGATCAGCCGGGCCAGATAGTCCTGGGCCCGCCGGTAGTTGGCGGTGATCACCTTGTTGCAGGCGCAGTAGAAGCACACCGTGCGGCAGAACGGCACATGCACGTAGAGCGACAGCGGCCGGGGGATGGGATCACCATTGCTCCAGCTGACATGGTCGCGGTAACGCGCGGCGTCGAAGTCCTCGGTGAACTGGGCGGCGGTCGGATAGGAAGTGTACCGGGGCCCGGTCACGTCATAGCGACGCAGCAGGGCCCGGTCGAGAAGAAGATTGTCGGCCATGGACGCGCCGCTCCCGATGCAGTGTTTCATGTCATCATAGGCGTTGTGCGACACGGCCGGGTTGATCTGTGTCAGTCAGGTGCAGGGTCGGCGGAGGATTGATTTGAAGCACGACGGGAACAACGGCTCAACAGGGCCCGAGACCCTGCGCAGACGGCTGGTACGCCGCGGATGGCTGATGCTGGCGCTGTTTTTCATCGGCCTCGGCAGCGTCGGCGCGGTGCTGCCGCTGCTGCCGACCACGCCGTTTCTGCTCCTCGCGGCCATGTGCGCTTCGCGCAGCTCGCCGGCGCTGCATGCCTGGCTTTACAGCCACCCGCGTTTTGGCCCGCTGCTGCGGGACTGGCGGGATCACCGCGCGATCCGGCCCCGGGCCAAGATCACCGCACTGGTGCTGGTGGCGCTCAGCTGGGGGTGGATGTGGATCAGCGTCGAGCCGCTCTATGCCCGCCTGTCAGCCAGCGCGGTCATGGCCGGCGTGGTCATCTTTCTGGCCACGCGCCCCCACGGACCTAGCCGGTAGTCAGCGCCGCCACCGCGAACAGCCCCGGCACGCAGGCGAACGCTCCGGTCCAGAGGAGGCTGCGCAGGGTGGGCCGATCGGCGATATAGGCCGCCCCATAACCCAGCCGCAGCACCACGAACAGTACCGCCACGGCATCAATCCAGCCCTGCGCACCCCCCAGCTGATGGGCGATGATGACGGCCGCGGCAAACGGCGGGAATGCCTCGAAGGTGTTCAACTGCGCCCAGTGTGCCCGCTGGCGCCAGCCACTCAGGCCCGCCAGCCACTCCCGCGGGCGGGCGTTGTCGAACCGGCCCCGGGACTTTGCCAGACCGGCGAACACGAACGGCATGAAGATCGCGACCAGCACCATCCAGTAGGCCAGCGTCATGACGACTCCGCCTGCAGCTGTGCGTTGACCGCGCGGAAACCGATGTCCGCGCGCATGAAACGGCCCGGCCAGTGCACGGTCTCCGCCAGGTCATAGGCGGCCTGCTGCGCGGCCAGGATGTCGTCTCCCAGGGCACAGGCGCACACCACCCGGCCACCGGCGGTGACCACCTCGTCGCGGGCGTTGGTCGCGGTCCCGGCATGAAACACCTTGCGGCCGTCGCCGTCGGCATCGCCAAGCCCTTCGATGACATCGCCCTTGGCATAGGCGCCCGGATAGCCCGCCGCCGCCAGCACCACCCCCAGACAGGGCCGCGGATCCCACTGCACGGCCCCGGCGTCGAGCCGACCGTTCAGCGCGGCCTCGAACAGCGTCACCGGGTCGCTCGCCAGGCGCATGAGAATCGGCTGGGTCTCGGGGTCGCCCAACCTGACGTTGAATTCAAGGACCCGCGGCTCGCCCCGGGCGTCGATCATCAGGCCGGCGTAGAGGAATCCCCGGTAGCCACGCCCTTCGGCCACCAGGCCACGCACCGTGGGCCGGATCACCGATTCAAGAATCCGCGCATGGACCGCGTCCGTGACCACCGGCGCCGGTGAGTAAGCGCCCATGCCACCGGTGTTGGGGCCCTGGTCGCCGGCGTCGCGGGCCTTGTGATCCTGGGAGCTCGCCAGCGGCAGAACCGTTTCACCGTCCACCAGGGCGATGAAGCTGGCTTCCTCACCGGTCAGGAAGTCCTCGACCACGATGCGCTCGCTGGCCGCGCCGAATGCCCCGCCCAGCATGGATGTGGCCGCCTCGACCGCGGTGTCGATGTCGTGAGCAATGGTCACGCCCTTGCCGGCTGCCAGGCCATCGGCCTTGATCACCAGCGGCGCGCCGCGCTCGCGGATATAGGCCAGGGCCGGCTCGAGCTGCTCGAAGGTCGCGTAGGCCGCGCTGGGAATGCCGTGACGGGCAAAGAACGCCTTGGCGAACGCCTTCGAGGCCTCCAGCTCGGCCGCCGCCTGCCCGGGGCCCAGACAGGCCAGCCCCGCCTGCTCGAAGGCATCCACGATGCCGGCGGCAAGCGGTGCCTCGGGCCCGATCACGGTCATCTCCACGGCCCGTTCCCGGGCCTGCTCGACAAGCGCCGGGATATCGTCGACGCCCACCGCGAGGTTGCTCACCCCCGGCTCACGGGCGGTGCCGGGGTTGCCGGGCGCCACGTAGACGTGGCCGCAGCGCGGTGACTGTGCCAGGCGCCAGGCCAGCGCATGCTCGCGCCCCCCATTGCCCACGACCAGGATGTTCATCGGACTGCTCCCCATGGTCGGTCAGTGGCGGAAATGGCGCATGCCCGTCAGCAGCATGGCGATGCCGTGTTCGTCGGCGGCGGCGATGACCTCGTCATCGCGGCGCGAGCCTCCCGGCTGGATGATCGCGCGGACGCCCGCCGCGGCGGCCTGATCAATGCCGTCGCGGAATGGAAAGAACGCATCCGAGGCCAGCACCGAGCCGGTCAGGTCTAGGCCCGCCTCGGCGGCTTTGCTGACGCCGATCCGGGCACTGTCGACCCGGCTCATCTGACCGGCTCCGATCCCCAGGGTGCGGCCCGCGCGGCCATAGACGATGGCATTCGACTTGACGAACTTCGCCACCCGCCAGACAAAGTCCAGTTCCTCGGCCAGCGCCTCGCTCACCGGCTCGCGGGTCACGCAGCGCAGGCCCGACTCGGCCGTCAGGGCGCGGTCCTGGGCCTGCACGAGCAACCCGCCGCCCACCGGCTGCAGGCGCCATTCCGATGCGGCCACCGGCCCTCCCGGCACTTCCAGCACGCGCACATTGGTCTTGGCGGCGGTCACCATCAGCGCCTCGTCACTGACCGCCGGCGCCAGGATGACCTCGACGAACTGACGCTCGACGATGGTCCGGGCGGTGGCCGCATCGAGCGGTCGATTGAAGGCGATGATGCCGCCGAACGCCGAGGTGGGATCGGTGGCGAACGCCGCCTCATAGGCCGCCGTCGGCTCGGCCGCCACCGCCACACCGCAGGGGTTGGCGTGCTTGACGATCACGCAGGCGGGCGCGTCGAACGCCGCCACGCAGGCCCAGGCGGCATCGCCGTCGGCCAGGTTGTTGTACGACAGCGCCTTGCCCTGGCGCTGCTGGTAGTCGGCGAAGCTGCCCGGTCGGGCCAGGGGATCGCGATAGAACGCGGCCGGCTGATGCGGGTTCTCGCCATAGCGCAGCTCCGCGGCCTTCTCCCAGTGGCGGTTGAGCTGGCCGGGAAAGGCCGATACCTGGCCGTCGGCGTCGCGGGCCGACAGGTAATCGCTGATGGCCGCGTCGTAGCGCGCCACATGATTGAACGCCGCCACCGCCAGCTCGTAACGCTGCGCGGCGTCGAGGCCGCCCTGCGCCGCCACTGCCTCGATGACCGCCGGGTACTGCGCCGGCGCCGTCACCACGCCGACGCCGGCATGATTCTTGGCCGCCGCCCGGAGCATCGCCGGGCCGCCGATATCGATATGCTCGATGGCCGCCTCCAGCGAACAGTCGGGCCGCGCCACGGCCTGCTCGAAGGCGTAGAGGTTGACCACCAGCAGGTCGATGGGCGGGATGGACTGCTCGGCCATCACGGCCTCGTCTTCGCCCCGTCGGCCCAACAGCCCGCCATGAATGCGCGGGTGCAGGGTCTTCACCCGACCCGCCATGATTTCCGGGAAGCCGGTGTACTCGCCGACCTCCACCACATCGATCCCGGCGTCCTGCAGCAGCGTGGCGGTACCGCCGGTGGACAGGATCTCGACCCCGCTGTCGGCCAGGCAACGCGCCAGCGGCTCAATCCCCGTCTTGTCGGAGACGCTGATCAGGGCACGGCGGATGGGCAGCGGGGTGGCGGCGGCGGACATGGCGGGACTCCGTGGTGGTCAGTCTTCGAGGCCGTAATGGCGGAGCTTTTTGCGCAGCGTTCCGCGGTTGATGCCGAGGGCGTCGGCGGCGCGGGTCTGGTTGCCGCCGCACTCGCGCATGACCACCTCCAGCAGGGGCGCCTCGGCCTGCTCGATCACCATGCGGTGGAGATCGTGACTGGCCTGGCCATCGAGGTCGCGGAAATACGCCGTCACCGTCTCATGCACACAGGCACGGATCGGGCCGACGCTGGCGCCCCCGGGGGCGGATTCGTCTTCCATGGCATGAATCCTTCGCGGAAAACCCGAAATCATAACGGCAACACCCCCACCATTAAACCGCTCGCCGCCGACCATCCAGCCGCGCCCATTCATCGGCCCGTATCACCGGCTCGAAATGACAGGCCGGCTCATACGCGGCGCGCACCGCATCGGCCTGGGTTTCAAGCAGTCCGGCCAGCGTCAGCCGGCTCCCCACAGCCAGCGCATCGATCAGCCGTGGCGCCAGCGACTGCAGAATACCCGCCAGGATATTGGCCAGCACACGGTCCGCCACCGGCAGCGCCGCCGCCGGCCCGAGCACCTCAAGCCGATCCTCCACCCCGTTGCGCCGGGCGTTGTCCCGGGTGGCCGTCAGCGCCTGCGGATCATTATCCACCGCCACCACCCGCCGGGCGCCCAGACGCAGCGCGGCAATGGCCAGCAGCCCCGATCCACAGCCATAGTCGATCACCGTCTCGTCCAACGGCGGATCGGCGGCCAGTGCCTCCAGGCACAGGGCGGTGCTCGGGTGCGTGCCTGTCCCGAACGCCAGCCCCGGATCGAGCCGGATATTGACCGCTTCGGGCACCGGCGGCTCGAGCCCGCCGGGCACCACCCAGAGTCTCCCGCCAAAGCACTGCGGCTGGAAGTGCTCGAGCCAGGCGCGCTCCCAGGCCTGATCGGCGATCTCGGCGGTGCGCCAGCCCGACGGATCCCCGCCGAGGGCCTCGGCCAGCGCCGCGCGCACCGCATCGACATCGCTGTCCGCGGGGAACAGTGCCTCCACCCGCAGCCAGTCCCAGAGCCGGGTCTCGCCCGGCGGCGGTTCAAGCACCGCCGCGCTGCCCGGTGCCTCGGCCCAGGTGATCGCCTCGGCCCCGGCCGCCTCGAGCACCGCCTCGAGCGACTCCGCCTGATCGGCGGTCACCTCGAACGCCACCTGGCGGGCGGACATGGTCAGCGGTGTTCGCCGGGCTGCCAGAGTACGTCGCCACCGGCTTCGCGATTGGCATCGCGGGCCAGCACGAACAGATAGTCCGACAGCCGGTTGAGATAGCGCAGGACGTTCTCGTTGATCGGTGTGGTCACCGCCAGGGCCGCCGTCTCGCGCTCGGCCCGCCGTGCCACGGTGCGGGCATGATGCAGATGCGCGGCGGCGGGACTGCCCGCGGGCAGCACGAACGAGCGCAGCGTCTCAAGATGGGCATTGACCCGGTCGATTTCCCCTTCCAGCCACTCGGTCTGGCCGGTGGCGACCCGCAGCGGCTCGAAGGGCGGATCCTCCTGCTCGGGCGTGCACAGGTCGGCCCCCACGTCGAACAGGTCGTTCTGGATGCGGGTCAGGGCCGCCTCAAGATCGCCGCCGGCGTGCAGCCGGCAGATCCCCAGCAGGGCATTGAGCTCGTCGACCGTGCCATAGGCGGTGACCCGCGGATCGGTCTTGGCGACGCGGCTGCCGTCGCCGAGGCCGGTCTGGCCGGTATCACCGGTGCGGGTGTAGATGCGCGTGAGCTTGACCATGCGGATCAGCCGCCGAACCGCTGGATGGAATCGTTGATCTCGGCAACCGCGGCTTCCCGGTCCTTCCAGCCGTTCACCCGCACCCACTTGCCGGGCTCCAGGTCCTTGTAGCGCTCAAAGAAATGGCTGATCTGCTCGAGCAGCAACGGCGGCAGGTCCTCCGGCGCATTCACGGCATCGTAGATCGGCGTGAGCTTGCTGATCGGCACGCACAGCAGCTTGGCATCCTCGCCACCCTCGTCGGTCATCTCGAGCACGCCGACGGGCCGGCAGCGGATCACCGAACCGACGGCCAGCGGAAAGGGCGTGACCACCAGGGCGTCCAGCGGGTCACCGTCGCCACAGAGGGTATCGGGGATATAGCCATAGTTGGCCGGGTAGTGCATCGAGGTGCCCATGAACCGATCCACCATGATGGCCCCGGAGTCCTTGTCCACCTCGTACTTGATGGGATCGGCATTGGCCGGGATCTCGATGATGATGTTGATGTCGTCCGGCAGGTTCTTGCCGGCGCCGATGCCCTCGTAGGCCATGGAAACCTCCTCGTGTGGATGATGCGGATGGCGGCAGTATACGCGGCGGCCGGGCCCGGGTCAGTCCCTGAACGGCGGGCAGCGGGGCGCCACGCGCTCCGCGCGCAGGTGGACGTGCTCGGGCAGTCCGTCGCGGTAGGGCGGATAGTCCTCGCCGGCGATCAGCGGGCGCAGGTACCGCAGCGCCGCCTCGGTCACGAACAGGTTGTCGGCGTCGATATACTCCGCCGGCATCCGTGCCTCGCGGTTGGCCACATCCGCCAGCGGCACCTGGCCGATGTGCCAGCGATAGGGCGCGTCGGCGTCGCGGACGATGGTCGGCATGACCGCATTGTGCCCGGCCACGGCGCACTCCACCGCGGCCCGCCCCAGGGCATGGGCCTGCTCGACATCGGTGGCTGAGGCGATGTGCCGGGCGGCGCGCTGCAGATAATCGGCAATGGCGTAGTGATATTTATAGCCGAGGCGCTCGCGCACCATCGCCGCAATGGCCGGGGCCACGCCCCCCAGCTGGGCATGGCCGAAGGCATCCCGGGTGCCCTGGTCGGCGACGAACCGGCCGTCGGCGGTGCGCAGCCCCTCGGAGACCACCACCACGCAATAGCCGATCCGCTCGACACACGCGCGGACCCGCTCCAGAAAGCGCGCCGCATCCAGCGCCACCTCGGGCAGCAGAATGACGTGCGGCGGGGCCTCCTCGTGGTCGCGGGCCAGTGCCGACGCCGCCGCGATCCAGCCGGCATGCCGCCCCATGGTCTCGAGGATGAACACCCGCGTCGATGTCTCCGCCATGGACGCCACATCCAGCCCGGCCTCGCGAGTGGCCACGGCGATGTACTTGGCCACCGAGCCAAAACCCGGGCAGGTATCGGTGCCGGGCAGGTCATTGTCGACGGTCTTGGGCACGCCGATGCAGGTGATCGGATAACCCATGGCCTCGCCGAGCTGCGAGACCTTGTGGGCGGTGTCCTGCGAGTCCCCACCGCCGTTGTAGAAGAAATAACCGATGTCGTGGGCGCGGAAGACCTCGATGAGCCGCTCGTACTCGGCGCGGTTCTCGTCCAGGCCCTTCAGCTTGTAGCGCGCCGAGCCAAAGGCCCCGCCGGGGGTATAGCGCAGGGCGGCGATGCTCTCGGCCGATTCCCGGCCAGTGTCGATGAGCTGCTCATCCAGCGCCCCCAGGATGCCGTTGACGCCGGCATAAACGGTGTTGATGGCCTCGGGATGGTCCCGGGCGGCCTCGATCACGCCGGCGGCGCTGGCATTGATCACCGCAGTGACGCCGCCCGACTGGGCATAGAAGGCATTTCTGGCAGGCATGTGGACTCCCCTTCCCCGTGTTTTGCGGGAGTCTATCAAGCGCCGGGCGCTGCAGCCTCATGCAGATAGTCACGGCACAGCGGGACCGCGGTCTGATCCATCGCCAGCTGGATCTGGAAGACCACCAGACCGCGATGATGGAAGGCCGCCTCGCTGGCGGCCAGATAGAACTCCCACATGCGACAGAAGCGCTCGCCCTTCTCGGCCGCCACCCGCTCGCGCACCGCCTGGAAGCGCTCGTACCAGGCCGCCAGGGTGTAGGCATAGTGCAGGCGCAGGACCTCGAGATCGGTCACTCCGATCTGCTGGCGTTCGATCGCGGCACTGGTCTCGGACAGCGAGGGGATGTAACCGCCGGGGAAGATATAGCGACGGATCCACGGGTTGGTCACCCCGGGCCGCCCGAGCCGGCCGATGGTGTGCAGCAGCGCCACGCCGTCGGCGGTCAGATGGTCGCGCAGCCCGGCAAAGAAGGTGTCGTAGTAGCGCGCCCCGACGTGCTCGAACATGCCCACGCTGACGATGCGCTCAAAGCGCTCGGGGACGTCGCGATAGTCCTGGATGCGGATTTCCACGCGGTCTTCGCAGCCGTGCTCACGCACGCGATCGCGGGCCACCCGGGCCTGCTCTTCGGACAGCGTCAGTCCGACCACCTCGACACCGGCCTGTTCGGCCAGCTCGATGGCAAGACCGCCCCAGCCGCAGCCGATGTCCAGCACCCGCTGTCCCGGCCTGAGGCAGAGCTTGCGGCGGATCAGGGCACGCTTCGCCGCCTGCGCCGACTCCAGGTCGGTGACACCCGGCGGCCAGTAGGCGCAGGAGTACTGCATGTCGGTATCAAGAAAGCAGCGGAACAGCCACTCGTCGATGTCGTAGTGATGAGCCACATTGCGCCGGCTTGCCGCGCGCCGGTTCCACTGCTGGAGCGGACGCAGCACCGAGGTCATCAACCGCCTGCCGCCTCCGGCCTCGGCGCCGTCGAAATTGCCCATCAGCACGGCCAGCAGGGTGCGCAGGTCCGGGGTGCTCCAGCCGCCTTCCATGTAGGTCTGACCCAGCATGAAGTCGGGATCCGCCGGCACCCGCCGCTCGACCTGCGGGTCGTGGATGGTCAGCCGCGCCGCGGGCTCAGCGCGGCCGAACTGGCGGGTCTCACCCTCGCGGCGCTCCAGCGTCAGGCTGCCGGTGTGGATGCCTTCACCGAATAGATGGTCAAGCATGGAGTCCCTCCCTCGCGACGCGGCCCGAATTACTCGTTAACATGCATGCAACCGCAATCGGGTCGCCACGTACAAGCCCACTGCCCTGATCCGCCCGCCACGGACGAGTCGAAACACCATGTCACAGCGCACCACCCTGCAGACCCTGACCGCCCTTGTACTGCTGCGCGCCGGCCCGCAGGACCTGCCGTTTTCAACCGGTCTGATGGGCGCCGCCATTGCCGCGACGGCCGTCATCAACGTGCCGATCATCCAGCGCTTTACCCCCGATACCAGCGCCCTGCTGCAGATCAGCCTGCTGGCGGTCTATAACCTCGCGTTTCTGGGGGTCGTCCTGTGGCTCACCGGCAGAGGGCCCCGTTTCATCCAGAGTGCGACGGCCCTGTTCGGCGCCGATGCGGTGATTTCGCTGGTGGGCCTGCCGGTGCTCATGCTGATCGGCCGCCCGGACGAGGCCAGTGCCCTGGGCGCGCTGGCCTTCCTCGGCCTGCTGGTGTGGAACATCGCCGTGGTCAGCCACATCTTTCGGGCAACCCTGGAATGGGCGACGCCCCTCAGTCTGGGGCTGACCCTTGCTTATATCTTTGGCGGCAGTGCCTTCGTGCGCATGGCGGCCGGGCTATGAGTCATGTCCACATCCTGGGCATTGGCGGGACGTTCATGGCCGGCCTCGCCGTGCTCGCCCGCGAGGCCGGCTACCGCGTGACCGGTCAGGATGGCCCACTGTATCCACCCATGAGCGATGTCCTCGCGCGCGCCGGCGTCGAGGTCCATACCGGCTATGAGCGGCTCGTGCATGCCGATGACGCCGATCAAGTGATAATCGGCAACGCCCTGTCACGCGGCAACGCGGCGGTGGAGGCGGTGCTCGACCGCGGTCTCGACTACGACTCGGGGCCGGCCTGGCTGGCCCGGCACATCCTCCGCGGGCGCTGGGTCATCGCCGTGGCCGGCACCCACGGCAAGACCACCACCGCCAGCCTGGTGGCCTGGCTGCTGGAAGCGGCCGGCCTCGAGCCGGGCTTCCTGATCGGTGGCGTGCCCGAGAACTTCGCCACACCGGCGCGCCTCGGCCGCTCGCCTTTCTTTGTCGTCGAGGCGGATGAATACGACACCGCCTTTTTCGATAAGCGCTCGAAGTTCGTGCATTTTCGCCCGCGGACCCTGGTCCTGAACAACCTGGAGTTTGATCACGCCGACATCTTCGCCGATCTCGCCGCGATCAAGCGCCAGTTCCATCATCTGCTACGCACGGTACCCGGCACCGGCGGCATCGTGGTGAACGCCGATGACGCCGCCCTGGCGGACGTCCTGGCGGCGGGCTGCTGGAGCGGGACGATCCGCTTTGGCCAGGGCGACGACTGCGACTTCCCCCTGCATGCCGCCGCCGATGGCTGGCAGCTGGGGGACTGGCACTGGCGCGCGCCGCTGCCCGGCCGGCACAACGCCATGAACACCGCCGCCGCCCTGCTTGCAGCGCGCCATGCCGGCCTGTCCATGGCCGATGGCATCGCCGCACTGGCCGGCTTCCGGGGTGTCCGCCGGCGTCTGCAACGGCGTGGCGAGGCCGCTGGTGTCGAGGTTCTGGATGATTTCGCCCATCACCCCACGGCCATTGCAGCCACCCTCGAGGCCCTCGCCACCGACACCCGGCCCGGGCGGCTGATCGTGGTGCTCGAGCCCCGCTCCAACACCATGCGCCAGGGGGTCCACCAGCACCGCCTGGGCGATGCCCTTGAGGCGGCGGATCAGGCCTTCGTCCTGGCAGCGCCCGATCTGGACTGGGATGTCGGCGCCGCGCTCGCCCCGCTCGGCGCCCGTGGCCATTGGCGCGCCGACCTGCAGGCCCTGATTGACGCGATCCTTGCCGCCGTTCAGCCCGGCGATCGGGTGGTGGTCATGAGCAATGGCGGCTTCGGTGGCATCCACGAGCGACTGCTCGCCGGACTCGCCAGCAGCGCATCCACCTGCGCGGGATCGGGTCGGTAGCGGCGCAGTCGTGGCAACAGGACACCGGGCTTGATCACGGCCCGTTCCAGATCGATCAGCCAGAGCCGCTCACCGTCATCGGCCCGCGCCTGCCAGGCCCGCAGCACCCAGCGCTGACGGGCATTCTCACCCACGCTTATCCAGACATGGTCGGGGCGATGGCCGGCATGCCAGCGCGGCAGCACCGGCAGTCGGGCGGCATCGGGCCGCGGGCTGATCCAGCGCAGCGCGCTCTGCCAGCGCCACGCCGGCGGCGATGTCCAGCCCGGCTCCGGCGGTTGCCAGTCGCTGGCTTCAATGACCGCGACGAACGGCGCCGCCGGGCCGGCGAGGCCCAGCCGCTGACTGGCGGGCTCAGGCCATGGTGATCCGGGCGGATAGCGGTCCAGCGGATCCGGCCAATCCAGCACGGCCGCACCGGCGGCGGCCAGGACCAGCACGCCCGCCGACACGCTCACCGCTGCCGGAAACCGCGGTGGACGGCGCTTGCCCGTGGCGGCCAGAGCGGGCAGCGCGCCCAGCACCACGCCCAGACTGATCCCCGCCACCAGATCCATCGGCCAATGCACCCCCAGCACCAGCCGCGACCCGGCCACTGCCGCCACCCCCACACCCGCCAGCGCCATCAACCCGCGGTAGGGCCCACGCGCGGACAGCGGCAGCAGCGTCAGCCAGGCGGTGACAAGCGCCGCGATCGCGGCGGCATGCACACTGGGGTAGGCGCCACTCCAGCCGGCCGTGCCGGTCAGCGCGGCAGGCCGCGGCAACCCCAGCCCATGCTTGAGCGCCAGTCCCAGGGCAACGGCCAGCAACACGCCCAGCAGGGCATGCACCGCACGGCGAGCCTGGCCCTGCCAGGCCAGCAGCGCGGCCAGTGCCAGGGTGGCGAGGGCAATCGGCAGGCTGCCACCGGCCTGAGTCAGCCACCAGGCGAACGCCTGCAGGGATTCGCTGCGCTGGGCATCAAACAGCGCGACCGCCCCGCGCTCCCAGCCTGCCGGCGCGGGGGCGAGGACCGCCCGGGACAGCGTCGCGATCACCCCCAGCAGGGCCAGCCACCACAGCCAGCCCTCGCGGTGGCGCAGCGCCCGGACGGCGGCATGCGGTCCATGCAGCCAACGGCGCCAGTCACCCGGCGGCGGATGACGGCCGATGGCCCGCGCCACCCGGTTGCCCAGCAGGCGCAGCGGCCGATCGATACGCGGGATCAACCAGCGCAGCAGCAGAAATCCCCCAAACCCCAGGGCCAGCCACGCCACCAACCGCCCCATGACCTCCATGGCCAGGGCCAGCGACGCGCCAAAAACGATCCCCGGGAGCAGATAGGCGGGTGCCCAGCCGATGGCCGAGCCCACATTGGCCAGCAGGAACCGCCCTGGCGGCATCCCCAGCATCCCCACCACGGCCGGGATCACCGGGCGCACCGGACCGATGAAGCGACCCAGCACCACGCTCTTGCCGCCGTGGCGCAGGAACAGCTGCTCGGCCCGATCCATGGCCTGGGGATAGCGTCGCACCAGCGGCAGGGTGCGCAGCTGATCACGGTAATGGCGGCCCAGCCAGTAACTGAGTGAATCACCGACGATGGCGCCGGCCATGGCCCATAGCAGCATGGGCAGGATCGCGATATTGCTGCCGCCCACCGCCGCGCCGGCGAGGAACATCAGCACGGCACCGGGGACGATCAGCCCGACCAGCGCCAGCGACTCAGTCAACGCAATCAGGCCAATGATCACCCCGGCCCAGCCGGGGTTGACCGAGAGCCACTCGAACAGTGGCTCAAGCGCTGATTCGAGACTGCTCACAGATCGGCGAACACCTGCTCAGCGGCATCCAGGGTATGCCGAAGCGCCGCCTCGTCATGGGCGGTGGAGACAAAGCCCGCCTCGAAGGCCGACGGGGCCAGATAGACACCCGCATCGAGCATGCCGTGGAAAAAGCGCACGAAGCGATCGCCATCACAGGCGGCGACATCCTCGAAGCCCACCACCGAATCGCGGTCGGTGAAGAACAGGCCGAACATGGTCCCGGCCTGATGGGTCCTGAGCGCCACGCCGGCACGGGCGGCCCGGTCCCGCAGGCCCTCGAGCAGCCGGGCGGTCCATGCCTCGGCCTCAGCATGCACACCCGGCCGGGCAAGCTCGGTGAGGGTGGTCAGGCCGCTGGCCATGGCCAGCGGATTGCCGGACAGCGTGCCCGCCTGATAGACCGGCCCGGTGGGCGCCAGCCAGTCCATGATCTCAGCGCGCCCGCCGAGGGCCGCCGTGGGCAGGCCGCCGCCGATGACCTTGCCCAGACAGGTCAGATCCGGATGGATGCCGTACCAGGCCTGGGCACCCCCCAGCGAGGCGCGGAAGCCGCTCATCACCTCGTCAAAGACCAGCAGCGCGCCGGTGTCATCGCAGACATCCCGCAGCCCCTGCAGGAACTCGGGCAGCGCCGGCACACAGTTCATATTGCCGGACACCGGTTCGACCAGTATCGCGGCGAGGCTGTCGCCGTATTCGGCCACCAGCTGCCGGACGCTGTCGATGTCGTTGTAGGGGGCGGTCAGGGTGGTCTCGGTGACCGCCGCCGGAACCCCCGGTGAGCCGGGAATCCCCAGCGTCAGCACCCCCGAACCGGCCTCCACCAGCAGCGCATCGACATGGCCGTGGTAGTTGCCGCGAAACTTCAGTACCCGGTCACGGCCGGTGTAGCCGCGGGCCAGGCGCACCGCGCTCATGCAGGCCTCGGTGCCGGAGTTGACCATGCGCAGGCGCTCCATGCCGGGCATGATCGCCTGGACCTTTCTGGCCAGCTCGGTTTCAAGCTCGGTGGGGGCGCCAAAACTGGTGCCATTGGCGGCGGTCTGCGCAATGGCATCCACCACCGCCGGGTGGGCATGACCAATGGCGAGGGGGCCATAGGAGAGCACGTAATCGACATACTGTCGGCCATCGACGTCCTCGATCCATGCCCCCTGACCGCGGCGCATGAACACGGGGGTACCACCGACGGCCCGGAACGCGCGCACCGCCGAGTTCACGCCCCCGACCAGATACTGGTTCGCCTCCTCGAAAAGCGCTTCGGATCGATTCGTCATGAATTCTCCGCGTGTTGTTTGGGTGGGCTCAGGCCGCCGGGCCGAAGCCCCGGTCAATCAGGGTGGCGGTGGCGGCCTCGATGTCCGGCGCCGCCGATATCGCTTCGACCACGGCCACGGCGTCGGCCCCGGCCGCCGTCACCTCGGCGATGTTACCGGCGTTGATGCCGCCGATCGCCACCAGCGGGCGGTCCGTGAAGGCCCGCGCCTCGCGGAACACCGACAGCGGCGCCAGTGCCGACTCGGGCTTGGTCGGTGACGGGTAGAGGCTGCCGAACGCCAGGTAATCGGCCCCGGCCTCAGCGGCCGCCCGGGCCCGGTCAAGATCGGCATAGCAGGACACGCCGATCAGGCGGTCCGGCCCCAGCGCCGCGCGGGCCGCCGCCACATCGCCATCGTCCCGGCCCAGATGAACGCCGTCCGCCGCCACCGCCCGGGCCAGCGCAATGTCGTCGTTGACGATGAAACAGGCACCGACGGCCCGGCACCGGGCGGCCAGCGCCGCCGCTTCGTGCCGCCGGCGCTCGGTGTCATCGGACTTGTCGCGATACTGGACCACCCGGACACCGCCGCGCAGCGCGGCGGCCACCGCCGTCTCCAAGGGCACGGGCGGCGGCCGGCGGGCGTCAGTGACCATGTAGAGCCCGGTGATCGGACCGGTCATGATCAGATCTCGATCATCTCGAAATCGGACTTGCCGGCCCCGCACTCGGGACACACGAAGTCATCGGGGATGTCTTCCCAGCGGGTTCCCGGCTCGATGCCCTCATCCGGCAGACCGTCTTCCTCTTCGTAGATCCAGCCGCACACCACGCACATCCAAGAGCGGTATTCCATCGCACCCATCTCCAGTCATTTCTGAGTAGATCGTCCAGCGTATCAAGCCATTGGGACACGGACCACGCCCGTGTCGATCCCGCCATCGGCGCGCAGATCCAGCCAGCGAAAGCCGGGCGCCGCGGGGACCGTCGTAAAGCGCGGCGTGCCCGCCAGGAACTGCGCCGCCGTGGCCGGCGTCGTTAGCATGCGCCGGTCGCGCCAACGGCCATCGAACGCCGTGTGCACATGCCCGCAGATCATCCCGCGAACCCGCGGATCGGCCGCGACCCGCTCCAGCAGCGCCTCCGGCTCAGCCAGCCCGATGGCATCGAGCCACGGCGTTCCCACCGGCAGAGGCGGGTGGTGCAGCGCGATCAGGCACCACCGCGTGGCCAACCCGGCCAGTGCCGCGTCCAGCGCCGCCAGCTCATCGGCGCCCAGCCGGCCCGGGACCTCGCCCACCTGCAGCGAGTCGAGGCTGATCAGGGTCCAGTCCCCCACCGACAGGGTCCGACCGGCGTTGACGGCCTCCCCGGCGAACACCGACTGCAGCGGTTCGCGGGCGTCGTGGTTGCCGGGCATCACCCGGACGGGTCGGCCAAACGCCTCCAGGATTCCGCGCAGGCGCTCATAGGCCACGACGGCGCCGTCGTGGACCAGATCGCCGGTATGGACAACCGCTTCAGCGGACGCCAGCCACGGCTGCATGGCCGCGGTCACCGCCCGCAGCCGCGCCTCGGGGATCACGCCGGCATGCTCGGCGGCGGGGTCCGCGAACAGGTGGGTGTCGGTGATCTGCAAAAGCCGCGGGCCATTGGCCGGGGCCACCGTCATGTCCCGCCGTCCCCGTGCACCCACAGCTGGCTGAACCAGAAGTAGCGTCCCTCGCCATCCGGCGCGGTGCAGTTGTAACGCGTCCGCCCCACCGGGATCGGTGCTTTTCCCTGCACCTCGAAGCGCCGATCGGCCTCGAGCCATTCCGGGGTCAGCCGCTCGCCGCGGTAGTAGCAGGCCAGCTGCCCGGCCCGCAGGTCCGGGGTCGGCGCCAGGGTCAGCGAGAGCGCCGGCGCCGGGCGCGACCCGCGCACCGGATCCAGTGGCGCCTGCTCGATCACCGGCAGCGCCCGCGAGCGCACCTTGACCCGAAACCGGTCCATTGCGGCATAGCGCTCGTTGAACGAGTGCCGCGGCAGGGCCAGCGAGTTGGAATGGATACCGATGGCGCCCGACTGCTGGCCGAACGCCACAAACCCCAGTTCGGCCACTTCATCCATCAGCTCGAGACTGTATTCGCCATAGGGATAGGCCAGCAGCGGCGGCGACTGATGGACGGCGTCGCCCAGCTCGTCGCGCAGGCTGGCCCGGGCGTCCAACAGATCGGTGCGCACGCGATCGCGCCAGCGGGGCCGGGTCTCGCCGTCGCGCCGGTGGAACAGCGCGGCATGCGAGCGCGAGTGATTGGCGAAACGCACCCCCTGCGCCGCGAGTCCGCGCATCCGCTCCCAGCTCATGTGCCCCGCCTGACCGGCATTCACCGGCTCGGTGTTGACGAACACCGTGTACGGAAAGCCCCGGGCCTCGAGCATGGGATGGGCGGTCTCGCCAACACTGCGATAGCCATCGTCAAAGGTGATGGCCACCGTGCGCGGCGGCAGCGGCCGATTGGCCTCCAGGGCCTCGACGACCCGGGTCAGCGGCACCACGTTGAACCCCTCGGTCTCGAGGTAATCCAGATGCGCCCGGAACTGCGCCTCGGTGACGTTGGTGCTGGGGTGATCCGCGTTGCCGACGCGGTGATACATCAGCACCGAGGCCACGGTCTCGGGCGTGGGTGCCGGCGACTGTGCCGCCGCCGACCCCAGGCCACTGACCAGCATCAGCGCCAGCGCAAGGCACCGCAGCCGGTCCACCGGCCAGCGCCGGGCGGCGCGCTCAGAACTGCAGATTGAATCCGGCAAAGACGCCATCATCAAAGTCCCGGTCCGAGCCCCCGTCATCAAAGCTCAGCTCGATTTTGCGGTAGCCGAGATACACCGCCGCATCCTCGAGCACCTTGAACTCGCCCCGCACCGAGTACTCCTGATAGCCATCGATGTCACTCACCGTGGTCGCCGAAGGGGCAAAGTAGACGCCGCCGGCCACTGCCGCCCGGTTGTACATCGGCAGCGTCCAGCGGGCCTTCGCGCCCACCGCCAGCGCCGCACCGGTGGCGTCGCGCGGGTCATCGCGGGCATAGGCAAGCTTGCCACCCACGCCGACCAGCAGGGCGTCGCGGCCGGGCTCGGGCTGGTCGACCAGGTGCAGGTTGGCCTCGGCGATGTCGCCATCGTCGTCGTGATGCAGCAGGGCGGCGCCGGCCTCGAGCCCCTCCGGCGGCAGCATCCGGGTATAGCCCAGCTGGGCGGCGTCGCTGCTGACATTGAAGTCGAGCGTATCGGCGGCCACCGGCAGGCTCAGGGCCACCCCGATCAGCACGCCCGGAATCCCTTTATGCATCATCATCGATCCTGTCCTTCCGCTTGAGGGTTCTGCCCTGAATGATACACCGAGATCCGCGCCTCGACAGGGGCCTGACATGGTCGCAGCCGCCCGGGAGTGGGATAATAACCCCATGACGATGATCGAAACCCTCAGACAGCAGCTCGGCGACGCGGCCGTGATCGCGCCGGGCCCGGCGATGGCCGGCTATCTCGAAGAGCGCCGCGGGCTGTTCGCCCAGCGGCCGGCGCAGGCGGTGGTGCGCCCAGCGGACACCCGCGGGGTCGCTACGTGCGTGCGCATCGCCGCTGAATACGGGGCCGGCATCGTGCCCCAGGGCGGCAACACCGGGCTCTGCGGCGGCGCCGCCACCACCCATCCCGATGGGCTGATCCTGTCACTCGAGCGGCTCGACCGCATCCGCGCCGTCGACGCCGACAACTTCACGCTGACCGCCGAGGCCGGCTGCACCCTGAGCGCCCTGCAGACCGCCGCCGCCGATGTCGGGCGGCTGTTTCCACTCAGTTACGCCGCTGAAAACGACTGCCAGATCGGCGGTAACCTGGCCACCAACGCCGGCGGCATGAACGTGCTGCGCTATGGCAACGCCCGCGACCTGGCGCTGGGGCTGGAAGTGGTGCTGGCCGACGGCCGGATCTGGGATGGACTGCGGACCCTGCGCAAGGACAACAGCGGCTATGACCTGAAGGATCTTTTCATTGGCGCCGAGGGGACGCTGGGGATCATCACCGCCGCCAGCCTCAAGCTGTTTCCCGCGGTGCGCGAGCGGGCCACGGCGATTGTCGGGCTGGACAGCGCGACGGCCGCGGTCTCGCTGTTCGCCCGCCTGCGTGCGGCCAGTGGCGATACCATCACCAGCTGCGAGCTGATGGGGCGCGGGCCACTGGGCCTCGCCCTCGAGCACGCCGCCGATTGCCACGAGCCACTGCCGGAACGGTTTCCCTGGTATCTGCTGGTGGAACTGACCAGCAGTGCCCCGGCGGCGGCGCTGGACACCCGCCTCGAGCAGGCCCTGCAGGCGGACGATGCCGGCGCGGGGGATTACCGCATCGCCCCGGATGCCGCCACGGCGGCGGATTTCTGGCGGCTGCGCAACAGCATCCCCGGCGCGCAGAAAGGCGCCGGGGCGAGCATCAAGAACGACGTCTCGGTGCCGGTGGCCGACATCCCCGCGTTCATCGAGGCCGCCAGCGCTGCGGTGACCGAGGCCTGCCCGGGGGTGCGCCCCTGCGCCTTCGGCCACATCGGTGACGGCAACATCCACTTCAACCTGACCCGGCCTGTGGCCACCAGCGACGAGGCGTTTCTGGCCCAGTGGGGGGCCCTGACCCGGCGCGTGCACGACATCGCCATGCAGTACCGCGGCTCGTTCGCCGCCGAGCACGGTGTGGGGCAACTCAAACCCGGCGAGGTGGCGCGGCTGAAATCGCCGGTGGAGCAGGATCTGATGCGCCAGCTCAAGGCCGCCTTCGACCCCGCCGACCGCCTCAATCCCGGCAAGGTGGTGCCGCCGTCGGGGTGACTCAGCGCGAGGCGTCGCGCCGGCGCATCAGCCGCGCGGCATAGAAGCTGCCCACCGCGGGGGCGAAGGTGAGCGCGGTGGTCAGCCAGATCACCGCGTTGCCCGGGTCGAGCAGCAGACCGATGGTTGCCGGGCCGATCTTCATCCACAGCGCCCCGATACCGATCACCACGATGTTCAGCGCGAGGGCCAGGAACACCCAGCCCAGGGTTCGCAGCAGGCGCGGCAGATCATTCATGACGGGGCATCCTCGAGTGCCGCGACCACCGGGTCGCCCAGCGTGATCCGACCCGGCTCCACCACCCGCGCGATGATCCCGCCGTGCCCGCGCATGGCGTTATAGCCCCCGCTACCCAGCGACTGCTCCATGAACGAGCAGGGGTCACAGGTGCCGGTGCCCTCAAGGCACACGGCGCCCACCCGGAAGGACTCGCCGCGCAGGGCGTACAGATTGATGCCGCTGACCACCAGGTTGCGGCGGGTGATGGCCGGATCAATGGCGGGGTGGCCGCTGAGCGCGGCGATCACCGGCAGATGCTCGGCCTGGATGAGCGTGACCGCACGTTTGCCGCTGCGCCCGGCGTAGCGATCGCCCACCAGCCCCGTGGCGTCAACCGCCACCGATTCGGGCTTTTCCATGGGCGCATGCCGGGCCGGCCGCAGACCGATCCACTCGAGCCGCCCGGCCCGGGGATACTGGCTCATGAGCGTGCGCAGTGTCGTCGTCATGTGCGGATCATACCCCGATTGGCGGCGCCCGGTGGAGAGCCGCCAGGTCGTTGGCCAGGGCGACGGTGGCCGCCGGCGGAATCGGGCCGATGGGCGCCAGATTGATGTCCAGTGCCGGCGCCGCCCGCCCATGGGCGCGCTGATGGGCGACGATCTGCGCCCAGGCGTGGCGTATCTGCTCGAGCGAGCGGGCCAGCACCTGCGCGTCATCGGCGGTCAGCCAGTCGTACAGGGCATCCGAGACCGTTACTCCCAGCCACAGCAGAAAGCGCAGATTGCGGGCGTTGCGGATGGGACAGAACGCCAGCAGGATCTCGGGCGGCAGCGCCGCGCGGGCGGCCAGGGTATCCAGCAGGGCCGTGAAGGCCTCGGGCTCATAGAGGATCTGGGTGGTGAAAAAGTCCGCGCCGGCCGCGGTCTTCGCAGCGAGCCGCTCCGCCTCGTCATGCCGCGAGGGAATGCAGATATTGCCGATGCGCAGCGACTCGACCCGGCTGCGCTCGCGCAGCAGGCCATTGGCCCGGGTCACGCCGGGGCCGGGGTAGCGCACCGAATGGCGCCCGCCGCCCACCAGCACGAACCGCCGGATGCCATAGGCCTCCCAGGTCTCATTGACCCAGTCCACCAGCGCCTGCTCGCTGGCATGGTGCACCACCACGTGATTGATCATCGACTCCACACCCAGGCGCTCGTGCAGCACCCGCGCCAGATCCCGTGGCGCCATGCGCGGCGCGAACGGCTGCCGACGCTCGCCCTGATCGCTGCGCGACGGCTCCTCATGGATCTCGGGGATGTTCACGACATCGATGGGGCAGGCGGTCTGCACCCGGGCCACCTTCTCGACCACCGCCTCAATCGCGGCTTCACCCCGATGGAGTTCGGGCGGAACGGCCTCCAGCACGGTTTTCACGGATCACTTCCCTGGCTGATGCGACGAATGAACGGCCAAGCAGTCTCGGGCGCCCCCCGTCTGGCGTCAAGTCGCCGGCATTCGTCCGCCGCCCGGGGATGTTAATCTGCCCCCCGAACACACGAGGACACAATCATGAACCGAATCATACGCAGCCTGGTGCTGCTCGGACTGGTCAGCCTCCTGGCCGCCTGCAGCCAGGGCACGCAGAACCTGCGCCTGTCGCCGCAACCGCCGGCCACCGATCCGGTCACCGACAGTGATCGCGGGATCGCCCTGCAGGTGGTCGACAATCGCAGCCAGTCGGATCTGGGGATTCTCGAGAACCCCAACCGCAGCATCATCCGACTGGTGGCCGCCCAGGATCTCGCCTACACCGTGCAGCTGGCCGCCGCCGAGGGCCTGCGCGGCTACGGCTTCCGCCCCACGCTGTGGGATGGTGCGGGTGAGCCGCGCCTGGAGATCGGCATCGAGACACTGAGCCATGATGTGGCCGTCGGCGTGCCCTATGAGCTGACCACCCGCATCACGCTGGACGCGGTGGCCGTCGCCGGGGGCGAGCGCTTCACCAGTCAGGCGCAGACCACCCGGACCCGGCAGCGCGTCCTGCCGCCCAACGCCAAGGCCAATGCCGAGGCCGTTGATGCCGCCATCACCGAGGCCCTCGACCGGCTGCTGAATGCCGAACTGGCCGCGTTCCTCGCCGACCGTGAATAGCCGGGCGTCCACGGAGCTGTCTGACGAGCGCGCGGCGGGGCTACCGACACCGCGCGCCGACTGGGCGCTGTTCCTCGACTTTGACGGGACACTGGTGGAGATCGCCGAGCACCCTGAGGCGGTCCATGTCCCGGCGCAGCTCATCGGACTGCTCGATGCCCTGGTGCAGAGCCTCGATGGCGCGGTGGCTATCGTCTCGGGACGGCCCCTGGAAGGACTCGATGCGCTGCTGGGCGGGGCACTGCCGGCGGTGGCCGGGCTGCATGGCCTCGAGCGCCGCAGCCCCGGCGGCCAAATCCATCGCCCCGCTGATCGACGCGCCGAACTGGACGGCCTGCGGCAGGCGCTGGAGGCCTTCGCCGGCGAGCATCCCGGGGCCCACGTCGAGGACAAGGGCAACGCCATCGCCCTGCATTATCGCGGCGATCCCGCGCTCGAGCGCCCCGCCCGGGCGCTGGTCGAGCATCACTGCGAGTCCCTGGGGGAGTCATTCCGGCTGCAATCCGGCAAGCAGGTACTCGAGGTAGGCCCGGCCGGGCATGACAAGGGCACCGTCATCGAGGCCTTCATGGCCGAGCCGCCCTTCCACGGCCGGATACCGGTCTGTCTGGGGGATGACGTGACCGACGAGGACGCCTTTGCCGCCGTCAACCGCCTTGGCGGCCACTCGATCCGCATCGGCACCGACCGACCCACCGCGGCCAGCCATGCGCTGGCATCCGTCAACGAGGCTTATCAATGGCTCAACCGGCTGCCCCGACACCTTCGCCCGATTCAATAGATCTTGAACTGGGCATGATCGGCAACGGCCAGATCAATGGCCTGATCGATCCCCTCGGCCGCCTCGTCTGGGCGTGCCTGCCCCGCTTTGATGCCGAGCCCGCCTTCTCACGGCTCGTCGACTCGCAGGACCGCGGCCACTTCAGCATCGAGCTCTGCGACCAGTGCGCGGTCCGTCAGTCCTACCATCCCAACACCGCGGTCCTGTCCACCGAGCTGACCGACCGTTACGGCGCCATCCTGCGCATCATCGACTTCTGCCCGCGGTTCCGGCAGTACGACCGCACCTATCGGCCGGTCATGATCATCCGCCGCGTCGAAGTCGTGCGCGGTCATCCGGTGATCCGCACCCGGCTGCGCCCGGTGAGCGGCTGGGATGCCAGCGCGCCGTCCACCACGCGCGGCAGCAATCACGTCCGCTTTCTGCGCCACGACCAGGTCCTGCGCGTCACCACCGACGCGCCGCTGACCCATGTCCTCGACGAGACGCCGTTCGTGGTCGACGCCACCATGACCTTCATCCTCGGCCCCGATGAAAGCGTCAAGGAATCGGTGGAGGCCATGGGCCGCCGGTTTCTGGAGCAGACCGAGATGTACTGGCGCGACTGGACGCGCTCGCTGGCCATTCCCTTCGACTGGCAGCAGGCGGTGATCCGCGCCGCCATCACCCTCAAGCTCTCGGCCTACGAGGACACCGGCGCGGTGATCGCCGCCGCCACCACCTCGATCCCCGAAGCGGCGGACAGTGGCCGCAACTGGGACTACCGGTACTGCTGGCTGCGGGATGCCTACTTCACCGTGCATGCGCTCAACCGCCTGGGCGCGACACGCACCATGGAAGGGTTCCTGCGCTACATCATCAACCTGGTGGCCGCCAGCGGCGATCACCGTCTGCAGCCGCTCTATGGCATCGGCGGCGAGCGCCGCATCGAGGAGACCACCGCCGACGCACTGGGTGGCTATCGCGGCATGGGGCCGGTGCGCGTGGGCAACGCCGCCTACTACCAGGTCCAGCATGATGTCTACGGCACGGTCATCCTCGCCGCCACCCAGGCGTTTTTCGACGCCCGCCTCGAGCGGCCCGGCGACCAGGCCCTCTACCAGCGCCTCTGCGCCCTCGGCGAGGAGGCCATCCGCCACCACGACCAGCCCGACGCCGGCATCTGGGAATACCGCGGCCGGGCCCGCGTGCACACCTACTCGGCAATGATGTGCTGGGCGGCCTGTGACCGGCTGCGCCGCATCGCCGAGCAGCTCGGGCTGGATGCCGACGCCGGCTACTGGTCGGGCCAGGCCGCCACCATCCATGCCACCGTCTGCCGCGAGGCGTGGAGCGATACCCACAATGCCTTTGTCGAGAGCTTCGGCGGTGACAGCCTTGATGCCAGCCTGCTGCTCATGCACGAGCTGGGCTTTCTGGCCGCCGATGATCCGCGCTTCATCGGCACCGTCGAGGCCATCGAGGCCCACCTGCGCCGGGGCGACCATCTGTTCCGCTATGCCGCCGCTGATGATTTCGGTCGGCCTGAGAACGCCTTCAACATCTGCACCTTCTGGTTCATTGACGCCCTCCAGGCCATCGGCCGCCATGACGAGGCGCGACGGCTGTTCGAGAACATGCTCGGCCACCGCACTCGGCTGGGCCTGCTCTCCGAGGATCTCGACGCCAACCACGGCGAACTCTGGGGCAATTTCCCGCAGACCTACAGTATGGTGGGGCTGATCAACTCGGCCATGCACCTGAGCCGCAGCTGGGAGGAAAGCCTTTGAGTCGACTGGTCGTTGTCTCCAACCGGGTCCCCCTGCCACAGCCCGGCCAGCCTCAGGCCGGCGGACTGGCCGTGGCCCTGTCCGATGCGCTGTCGCGACGCGGCGGCCTGTGGTTCGGCTGGTCGGGCGAGGTCAGCGAACAGCCCGACTCCCGCCCGTCGATCCGCCACCACGAGGGCATCGACTACGCGACCCTGTCGCTGAGCCGCGAGGACTATGACGACTTCTACCTGGGCTATTCCAATGCGGTGATCTGGCCGGTGTTCCACTTCAACCTGGGGGCCATGGACTATCAGCGGCGCTATTCCCACGCCTACACCCGAGTCAACGCCCGCTTCGCCGACTGCCTGGCCCCGCTCATCGAGCCCGACGACACCCTCTGGATCCACGACTACCACCTCATGCCGCTGGCCCGCGAGCTGCGCGAACGCGGCCTGCGCAACCGCATCGGGTTTTTCCTCCACATCCCCTTCCCCGACTACGACGTGCTGCGGGCCATGCCGGGCCATCGGGCCCTGCTGGAGGATCTGTGCCGGTTCGACCTGCTGGGTTTTCAGACCGCCAACGACCGGCATGCCTTCGAGGAATCCGCCACCCGGGCCATCGGGGCGCTGGTGCGGGCCTCCGGGCAGCTGCGCCACCGCAACCGCGACCTGCGCACCGGCGTCTATCCGGTGGGCGTCGACGTGGCGGCCCTCGCCGACCTGTCCGCGCAGACCCTGACCACACCCGCCGTCCAGCGGCTGCTCGACGGGCTTGGCGAGCGCGATCTGATGATCGGCGTCGACCGCCTCGACTACTCCAAGGGCCTCGAGCAGCGCTTCCGCGCGTTCGAGGCGCTGTTCGATGACTACCCCCACCGCCGCGGGCATACCGTGCTCATGCAGATCGCCAGCCCCTCGCGCGGGGACATCGCCGAGTACGCCGATCTGCGCCAGCGCCTGGAGGGGCTGAGCGGGCATATCAACGGCGTCTATGGCGATCTCGACTGGGCGCCGCTGCACTACCTCAACCGCACCTTCGAGCGGGGTGCCATCATGGGGCTCTACCGCGCGGCGCGGGTGGGGGTGGTCACCCCGCTGCGCGACGGCATGAACTTGGTCGCCAAGGAGTTCATCGCCAGTCAGGATCCGGACAACCCCGGGGTGCTGGTGCTCTCGGACCTGGCCGGGTCGGCCGCAGAGCTGAGCGACGCGATCCGCGTCAATCCCTACGACACCGATGCCATCGCCGCCGGGCTCAACCAGGCCCTGGCGATGCCACGACCCGAGCGCCGGCGGCGCCACGAGCGCATGATGGCGGTGCTCCATCGCAACGACATCGGCGCCTGGGAACGGCGCTTTCTCGATGACCTCGGCGGCGGCCACGACTGACCCGGGCGCCCCCGCTGCGGCGCGCATCATCATGCATGTCGACATGGATGCGTTCTTCGCCTCGGTGGAACTCAAGCGCCGCCCCAGCCTCCGGGGCCAGCCGGTCATTGTCGGCGGGCGCGGCGATCCGGCCCGGCGCGGCGTGGTCTCCACCGCCACCTATGAGGCACGGGTGTTCGGCATCCACTCGGGCATGGCGCTGCGCACGGCGGCGCGGCTGTGCCCCGATGCGGTCTTTCTGCCGGTGGACTTTCCCGCCTACCACGAGGCCTCGGCGCGGGTCTTCGAATGCCTGGCCGCGGTCAGTGAACGCCTGCAGCCAGTGGGGCTGGACGAGGCCTACATGGACATCAGCCATCGCAGCGATGACCCACTCGGCATCGGCCTGAGGCTGAAGGATGACATCCATGCCGCCACCGACCTGGTGGCCTCCGTGGGGATCGGTCCCAACCGACTACTCGCAAAGATCGCCTCGGACCTGGAAAAGCCCGATGGGCTGACCCGGCTGCATCCCGCTGACGTGCCCGAGCGGGTCTGGCCACTGCCGGTGCGGACCCTGCATGGCGTCGGCCCGCGCACCGCCGAGCGGTTGGCCGGTCTGGGTGTGGAGACGGTCGGCGATCTGGCCCGGATGGGCCGGGATGGGCTGTCCACCGAGTTCAGTCCGCGGCATGCGCAGTCACTGAGCGACTCGGCCCATGGCATTGACGAGCGCCCCGTGCAGACGGAGCGCGTCCGCAAGTCCATCGGCCGCGAGCGCACCTTCCAGCAGGACTGCCGCAGCAGCGGGCGGCTCGATCATGAAGCGCGGCTGATGCTCGATGAGGTGCGGGGGCGGCTGACCGCCCGCCAGCTAGGCGCCCGGACAGTGACGGTCAAGCTGCGTTACCGCGACTTCACCACCCATACCCGGTCCCAGAGCCTGGCCAGCGCCACCGATGATCATGAGGCACTGGCGGCGCTGGTCCGCCAGTGCCTGTTCGCGCACCGGCTGCATCGCGCGGTGCGCCTGCTGGGCGTCCAGCTCTCGGGGCTGACGCCGCTCTAGAGCCCCAGGTCGTCGCGCACGATGGTCACCGCACCGGTGCCATCGACGTTGGTCACGCCCTCAAGCCAGCGGTTGAGCAGGTCCGGGTTATCCATGATCAGTTTCTGGCCCGCCTCCATGGGGGACATTTCCTCGTTGATCACATAACCGCCCGCCTGGCTCTGCTCTTCGACCGTGTAGGCGTACTGCTCAAGGAGCCGGCCGACGTTGCTGCAGCGCTCGCTGTAGCCGGCGGTGGCGATGGTGTAGACCGTGGCGCCGCCCTGGTTGGGGCCGAAGTAATCGGCACCGCCGGTCAGGTAGCGCATGTCGATGTTGATGTTCATCGGATGCGGCGCCCAGCCCAGGAACGCCACCCACTCATCGCGGGGCACCGAGCGCTGCACCTGGGTGAGCATGCCCGCCTCGGAGGACTCCATGAGCTCCCAGTCGCCCAGTCCGAAGGCATCGTCGTCGATCATCGCCTGGATGGCGGCATTACCGTCGTTGCCGGCCTCGATGCCGTAGATGCGCCCCTCGAAGCGGTCCTGATAGTCATCCAGGTCGGCGAAATCGCGGACGCCGGCCTCCCAGACATAGTCCGGGACCGCCAGGGTGTACTTGGCACCTTCGAGGTTGGCACTGATCTGCTCGATCTCGCCATCGTCGAGATAGGGCCGGATCATGCTCTCCTGGGTGGGCAGCCAGAGGCCCAGAAAGGCATCACGCTGGCCGTCGGCCACCGACTGGAAGGCGATCGGCACCGAGGCCGTGGTCAGCTCCACCTCGTAGCCCAGCGTCTCGAGCAGGTATTCCATGACCTCGGACTTGATGGTCACACCGGTCCAGTTGACGTTGGCAAGACCCACCGACTGGCAGCTCTCCGGCTCGTTGGCGCTGGCGTTCATGGCGGACAGTGACACCAGAGCGGCACCGGCGACCGTCGCGATCATTCGGGTTTTCATAGGTTCTCCAGATTTACCGACTCGTTTTGAGTGGCTTAAGCACACCACAATATTGATTGAGTGGTCAATCAATGAAGATTAGACTGGCGGGCATTCGATCGGGAGGCGTTGGCATGGCGCGGAAAGGAATGGAAACGGTGCGGCGCCGGCAATTGATCCAGGCGACCCTCCAGGTCATCCATGACCAGGGGCTGCAGGCCACGACACTGGGCCGGGTCGGCCAGCAGGCCGGCATCTCCCCGGGTCTGGTCGCCCACTACTTCGGTGACAAGCGGCATCTGCTGGCGTCGACCTACCTGTCGCTGGTGCGCTCGCTGGAGCAGGAATACCGCGCGGCACGGGCGGGAACGGCGGCCGGGCTGCCGCGGGTGCGGGCCATCATCGACGCCAACTTCGCCGCCAGCCAGTCCGATGCCGTCACCGTCAGCTGCTGGCTGTCGTTCTGGGCGCAGGTCAACCATGTGCCCTCCATCGCCCGCATCCAGCGGGTGGTGACGCGCCGCCTCGAGAGCAATCTCACCCATGCGCTGGCGGCCTTTCTGCCGCGCGCCGAGGCGGTGCGACTCGCCGAAGGCCTGGGCGTGATGATCGACGGCCTGTGGCTGCGCGCCAGTCTGCGCACCGGCGGCGTGGATGTGGCCGCGGCCCGCGCCCTGGCCCATCGCTACCTCGACTCCGAACTCCATGCACTGACCGGAGGCCCGCATGTCCAGACCGCCTGAGCGCCTGCTGTGGATCGACAACACCTGGGTCGACGCCCGGCAGGGACGACGCTTCACCACCACCAACCCGGCTACCGGCGAGCCCCTCGCCGAGGTGGCCGAAGCCGATGCCAGTGACGTCGACGCCGCCGTGCGCAGCGCCCGGGCCGCCCAGGTCGACTGGGCGGCGAGGTCCGGTGTCGAGCGGGGTCGCATCCTGGCGGCCGCCGCCGCCGCGGTGCGCGCACACCGCGATGAGCTCGCCCGGCTTGAATGCCTGGATGGTGGCAAGCCCATCGCCGAAACCCCCGAGGCCGATGTCGATTCCGCGGCCGACTGCCTGGAATACTTCGCCGGTCAGGCCGGCAGCCTGCAGGGCGAGTACCAGGACGTGGCAGGCGGGTTCTTCTACACCCGCCCCGAGCCCCTCGGGGTCTGCGGCGGCATCGGTGCCTGGAACTACCCACTCCAGATCGCCGCCTGGAAAAGCGCACCGGCGCTCGCCGCCGGTAACGCCATGGTCTTCAAGCCCGCCGAGCTGACGCCGCTGTCGGCCCTGCGGTTCGCTGAGATCCTGGCCGAGGCGGGTCTGCCGGCGGGACTTTTCAATGTGGTCCAGGGCGCCGCGGAAACCGGTCAGGCCCTGACCCGCCATCCCGGCATCGACAAGATCTCGCTCACCGGCGAAGTGGGCACCGGCAAGGCGGTGATGCGCGACGCCGCCGACACCCTCAAGGCGGTCACCATGGAGCTCGGTGGCAAGTCGCCACTCATCGTATTCGACGATGCCTCGCTGGATGACGCCGTCTCGGGGGCGCTGCTCGGTAACTTCTACACCCAGGGCGAGATCTGCACCAACGGCACGCGGGTGTATGTCCACGAGGCGGTGATCGAGGCGTTCATCGACCGGGTCCTGACCCGCACCCGGCGGCTGACCATCGGTGATCCGGCCGATCCGGACACCGACATCGGCGCGCTGATATCACCCGCCCACCGCGACCATGTCCTCGAGTACATCCGGCGCGGCGAGGCGGAGGGCGCACAGCGCCTGATCGGGGGTGAAGCGGTGACGGTCGCCGGCTGCCCGGGGGGCGCCTTCGTCTCGCCGGCGGTGTTCCGGGTGAAGAATGACGACTGCGTCATCGCCCGCGAGGAGATCTTCGGCCCGGTCATGACCATCCTGCCGTTCCGCGACGAGGCCGAGGTCATCCGGCGTGCCAACGACACGCCCTACGGCCTGGCCGGCGGGGTGTTCACCCGCGATCTGTCCCGCGGCCACCGAGTGGCGGCGGCCCTGCAGGCGGGGGTCATCTGGATCAATCACTACAACCTGACCCCCATCGAGATGCCGTTCGGCGGCATGCGCCAGTCAGGGATCGGCCGCGAGAACAGCCGCCGCGCCCTTGACCACTACACCCAGCTGAAAAGCGTGTTCGTCGCCAGCACCGGCGTCGACGCCCCCTACTGACGGATCGCGTATGCACACGGAAACCTTCGACTACGTCATCATCGGCGCCGGCTCGGCCGGCGCCGTGCTCGCCCACCGGCTGACCGAGGATCCGGACTGCCGGGTGCTGCTGCTGGAAGCCGGGCCCATGGATTACAGCCTCTGGATTCACATGCCCTCGGCCTTCGACAAGCCCATGGGCAGCCGGCGCTACAACTGGGGCTACGCCACCGAGCCCGAGCCGGCCATGGACAACCGGCGCATGGACTGCCCGCGCGGCCACGTGCTGGGCGGGTCCTCCTCGATCAACGGCATGGCCTATGTGCGCGGCAATGCCCTCGACTATGAGGGCTGGGCGGATGACTTCGGCCTCGAGCAGTGGCGCTACTCGAAAGTGCTGCCGTACTTCCGCCGCGCCGAGGACTTTGATCAGGGCGCCAATGACTACCACGGCAGCGGCGGCCCCCTGCATGTGACCACCGGGGCGATGCGCAATCCGCTCTATCGGGCCTTCGTCGACGCCGGTGTGGCGGCCGGCTACCCCGAGACCGACGACATGAACGGCTATCAGCAGGAGGGCTTCGGGCCCATGTTCATGACCACGCGCAACGGGGTGCGCTGGTCCACCGCCAACGCCTATCTGCGCCCGATCATGCGCCGGCCCAATCTGACCCTGCGCACCGGGGCGCTCACCGAGACCCTGCAGTTCGATGCCGACCGGGTCATCGGCGTGCGCTACCGCTATCGGCGCGAGACCCATGAGGCACGGGTCGACCGCGAGGTGCTGCTGTGCGCCGGGGCCATCAACTCGCCGCAGATCCTGATGCGCTCGGGCATCGGTCCCGCAGCGGCACTGCAGGACCACGGCATCGACGTCCAGCAGGATCTGCCCGGCGTCGGCGAAAACCTCCAGGACCACCTCGAGGTTTACGTGCAGTACGCCTGCCGCGAGCCGATCACCCTGTTCAGCGCCCTCAAGCCCTGGAACCAGGCGCGCATCGGCATCCAGTGGCTGACCACCCGCGGCGGGCTGGGGGCCACCAACCACTTCGAGTCGGGCGGGTTCATCCGCAGCGAAGCGGGCGTGCCCTATCCCAACCTGCAGTATCACTTCATGCCCATCGCGCTCAGCTACGACGGCAGCGTGTCGGCGGACTGCCACGGCTTTCAGGCCCACGTCGGGCCCATGCGCCCCGAGAGCCGCGGCCGCGTCACCCTGTCGGGGGCGGATCCCGAGGCGGCCCCGCGAATCGTATTCAACTACATGGCCAGCGAACGCGACCGGCGGGAGATGCGCGCCGCCGTGCGCCTGACCCGCGAGGTCATCGAGCAGTCCCCCATGGACCGGTTCCGCGAGCGCCCCCTGTCCCCCGGGCCCGAGGTGCAGAGTGACGCCGAGATCGACGCCTGGGTGCGGGCCAATGGCGAGAGTGCCTATCACCCCAGCGGCACCTGCCGGATGGGAACGGCCGGCGATCCGCAGGCGGTGGTCGATGGCGACGGCCGGGTGCACGGCGTCGCGGGCCTGCGGGTGATCGATGCCTCGATCATGCCGCGCATCGCCAGCGGCAACCTCAATGCGCCCACCATCATGATCGCCGAAAAGCTCGCCGACCGGCTGCGTGGCCGGGCGACCCTCGACGAGCCGCAGCCCTGGTACCAGGCGGCCGACTGGTCGACGCGGCAACGCTGATACGGATCGTCTTCTGCGGTACAATGCTGCTATGCAACATAGTTCCAGCAGGAGTTCCGGCCGATGACAGTCCGCAACCTCGATTACCTTTTCAAGCCGCGCTCAATCGCCATCGTCGGCGCCAGCCGGCGGCCCGGATCGGTCGGCGCGGTACTGGCCCGCAACCTGTTCAACGGCGGCTTCGACGGCCCGATCATGCCGGTCAACCCCAAGCACCAGTCCATCGAGGGGGTGCTGAGCTACAAATCCATTGATGAGCTGCCGGTCACCCCGGATCTGGCGGTGGTCTGCACCCCGCCCAAGACCGTGCCCGAGGTGGTCCGCCAGCTGGCCGAACGCGGCACCCGCGGCGTGGTGGTCATCACCGCCGGCTTCGGCGAGGGCGACGATGACGAGGGCATGGAACTGCGACAGCAGGCGCTGGATGCCGCGCGCCCGCATCTGACCCGCATCATCGGCCCCAACTGCCTGGGCATTCTGGTCCCCGGGTTCGGCCTCAATGCCAGCTTCGCCCATCTGGCGCCCCCCGAGGGCCGCATCGCCTTCGTCACCCAGTCCGGCGCGATCGTCACGTCGGTGCTCGACTGGGCCGAGCGTCGCGGGATCGGGTTTTCGCACATGATCTCGCTGGGCGACATGGCCGACGTCGACTTCGGCGATACCATCGACTATCTCGCCAGCGACCCCAACACTCGGGCCATCCTGCTCTATGCCGAGGCGATCACCGACGCCCGCAAGTTCATGTCGGCCGCCCGGGCGGCGGCGCGCATGAAGCCGGTGATCGTGGTCAAGTCGGGGCGCCATGCGGCCAGCGCCCAGGCGGCGGCGTCGCATACCGGCGCCCTCGCCGGCTCGGACAAGGTCTATGACGCGGCCTTCCGGCGCGCCGGCATGCTGCGGGTGGACACCCTCGGCGAGCTGTTCGCCGCCGTCGAGACCCTCGCCACCACCGGCACACCCAACGGCGACCGGCTGGCGATCCTGACCAACGGCGGGGGCATCGGCGTACTGGCCACCGATGCGCTGATCGGCCACGAAGGCAAGCTCGCCACCCTGCCGGATCACACGGTGCAGGCCCTCAACGAGGTGCTGCCACCCACCTGGTCCCACGGCAACCCGGTGGACATCATCGGTGACGCCCCGGGCAAACGCTACGCCGACTCCCTGGCGGTGCTGGCGGATAGCGACGCCGCCGACGCCATTCTGGTCCTCAACTGCCCCACGGCGGTGTCCGACAGCATGGATGCCGCTGAGGCAGTGATTGCCGAGCAGAGCCGCCAGCAGTCGCAGCCCGGGCGTCGCGACAGACAGCCCAAGCTGCTGACCTGCTGGGTCGGCGAGCATACGGCGCAGAACGCGCGCCGGCGTTTCTCCGAAGCCGACATCCCCAGCTACACAACGCCGGAAGGCGCCGTGCGGGCGTTCATGCACATGGTGGCCTACCGCCGCAACCAGGAGCAGCTGCTCGAGACGCCACCGTCGGTGCCGGAGCTGTTCACGCCGGATTACGAGACGGCCAACCGGCTGGTGGAACAGGCCGCCGCCGAGAACCGCGAGATCCTCAGTGAACCCGAGGCCAAGCAGCTGCTGGCCGCGTTTGGCGTCGAGGTGGTCGCCACGGAGGTCGCCGAGTCACCGGAGGCGGCGGCGGATGCCGCCGAGCGGCTGGGGTATCCGGCCGCCATCAAGATCCTCTCGAAGGACATCACGCACAAAAGCGATGTCGGTGGTGTCGCCCTCGATCTTGAGGATCACGACGCGGTCTATCGCGCCGCCGAGGCCATGCGCCGCCGCGTGGCGGAGACCTATCCGGACGCCGACCTGCAGGGTTTCAGCGTCCAGCCCATGGTCAAGCGGGCCGGGGCGTGGGAGCTGATCGCCGGGTTTACCGAGGACGCGCAGTTCGGCCCGGTGGTGCTGTTCGGTCAGGGTGGCACAGCGGTCGAGGTCATCAAGGACCAGTCGCTGGCGCTACCGCCGCTCAACATGAAACTCGCCAACGACATGATCGAGCGCACCCGGGTCTACGACCAGCTACAGGGCTATCGCGACCGCCGGCCGGCGGATCTCGATGCCATCGCCCTCACCCTGACGCGCATCGCCCAGATCGCCGCCGACATCTCGCGGGTCAAGGAGCTGGACATCAACCCGCTGCTGGCCTCGGCGGACGGGGTGGTGGCCCTGGACGCCCGGGTGCGCATCGGCGAGAACGGCACCGGCACGCGGCGCCTGGCGATCCGGCCCTATCCGCGCCAGCTCGAGAAGACCGTGGTGGCCGACGACGGCGCCGAGTACCTGCTGCGGCCCATCGTCCCCGAGGACGAGCCGGCCCTGCACCGGGCGTTCGCCCATCTGACGCCCGAGCAGATCCGGCTGCGCTTCTTCGCCCCCATGAAGCAGATGAGCCACATGGCCGCGGCGCGGTTCACGCAGATCGACTACAACCGCGAAATGGCGCTCATCATCACCGATGCCGACAAGGTGCCGGGCGAGGCCGAGATGTACGGCGCGGTGCACATCCATGCCGATCCGGACGATGAAAAGGCCGAGTACTCGATCATCGTGCGCCACGACCTGACCCGGCAGGGGCTGGGCCGGCTGCTCATGGAGCATGTCATCGACTACGCCCGGGACCGCGGCATCGGCGAGATCGAGGGTGATGTGCTGCGCGAGAACCAGCCCATGCTGGCGCTCTGCAGCCAGCTCGGCTTTGAGCAGCACACCGATGCCGAAGACCGCGACATCGTCCGGGTCTCGCTGCCGCTATGACCGGTACTTCATGATCTCCATGAGCTCATCCACGATCACGTCGGCATCGCCCCGTTCGCGGGCGCTGGTGACGTGGTGGTGGAGGTGGCTGCGCAGGACCGTGTCACCCACCTTCTCCAGCGCGCCGTCCACCGCCTTCAGCTGGCGCAGGACGTCCACGCAGTAGACATCCTCGCGCTCGAGCATGCGGACGATGCCCTCGATATGCCCGCGGATCGAGGCCAGCCGCTGGCGGGCGGTCTCGCGGACCGCCGGGTCAAGGGCGAGATGACAGTGCTCGACGGAATCGTTCATGCCGCGGCCTGCGTGGGTGCCGACGCCGGGCGGAACCGGCGCAGGCGCAGTGAATTGGTGAGCACGAACAGGCTCGACAGGCTCATGGCCGCCGCCGCGGCCATCGGGTTCAACAGCCAGCCGGTGAACGGAAACAGCAGTCCCGCCGCCACCGGGATCAACAGGACGTTGTAGCCATAGGCCCAGACAAAGTTGCCCTTGATCGTGCGATGCGTGCGACGGGCCAGCGCCACGGCATTGAGCAGGCCGTTGAGGTCGGCCCGCATCAACACCGCGTCGCCGGCCTCGATGGCCACATCGGTGCCGGTGCCGATGGCGATGCCCACATCCGCACGGGCAAGCGCCGGGGCGTCATTGATGCCATCGCCGACGAACGTCACCCGGCGGCCCTCGCCCTGCAGGCGCTGCACCTCGCGGGCCTTGGCGTCGGGCAGCACGCCGGCCATGACCTCATCGATCCCCAGCCGATCGGCCAAGGCATGGGCGGTGGCCGCCTGGTCACCGGTGACCATCGCCACCCGCAGGCCCTGGGCGCGCAGCGCGGCAATGACCGCCGCGCTCTCGGGACGCGGCGGATCGGCGATGGCGACCACCCCCAGCAGCTGACCGTCCACGGCGGCATAGACGGGAGTCTTCGCCGCCTGCATCAGCGCCTCGACCTCGGTCTGCACGGCCGTCGTGTCAACGCCCAGCCATTCCATGTAGTGCGCCGCGCCGATGTGCACATAGCGGTCATCCACCCGGGCGTGCACCCCATAGCCGCTCACCGCCTCGAACCCGGTGGCGGTGGGCCAGGCAAGGCCGCGTTCGCGCGCGGCGGCCACCACCGCGTCGGCCAGCGGATGCTCACTGTGGGATTCCACTGCCGCCATGAGGGTCAGCACATCATCGTCGCTGCCGGTGGCGCCGATCTGATCGGTTACCTGCGGGCGGCCGAGGGTCAGCGTGCCGGTCTTGTCGAGGACCACGGTATCGGTGCGGGCCAGTGATTCCAGGGCGGCCCCGCGCCGCAGCAGCAGACCGTTCTCGGCCCCCTTGCCGGTGGCCACCATGACCGCGGTGGGGGTGGCGAGCCCCATGGCACAGGGACAGGCAATGAGCAGGACGCTGACCGTGGCCACGAAGGCATAGGAGAGCACCGGCTCAGGGCCCACGGTCAGCCAGATGGCGGCGGTCAACAGCGCCACCACCAGCACCACGGGGACGAACACCCCGGCGATCCGGTCGGCCATCTGCTGGATCGGCGGTTTTTCGGCCTGGGCTTTCTCGACCATGCCGATGATCTGCGCCAGCACCGTATCGGCCCCCACCTCGGTGACGGTGGCGGTCAGCGATCCCTGGCCATTGACCGTACCGGCCACCAGGCGATCACCCTCGGACTTGGCCACCGGCAATGGCTCGCCACTGATCATCGACTCGTCGACGCGTGACTGACCCTCGCTGACCCGGGCGTCCACGGGAATGCGCTCGCCGGGCCGGATCATGACTGTCTCGCCACGCGCCACGGCATGGATGTCCACTTCGGTGGGGCCCTCATCACGCACCACGCGGGCGGTGCGTGCCTGCATGCCCAGCAGGCGCTTGATGGCCATCGAGGTCCGGCCACGGGCGATCTGCTCGAGGTAGCGCCCCACCAGGATCAGGGTGATGATCACGCCGGCGGCCTCGAAGTAGCTGCCGGCGGTCCCCGGCGGGAACATTCCCGGCACCAGCAGGGCGAGCAACGAGTAGCCATAGGCCGCGCCCGCACCGATCATGACCAGACTGCTCATCGCCGGCGCCCGGTGGCGCATCTCGGTCAGCCCCTTGCGGAAAAAGTCCCGGCCGGCCCAGAAGACGATGGGCGTCGCCAGCAGCCATTCCCCCGCAATCCAGGCGCGCTCGGGCAGCCACTGGGCAAACCACGCGGCGCCCCCGGGGATGTGCCGGCCCATGGCGATGGCCACCAGCGGCACCGCGAAGGCGGCGGCGGTCAGTACACGCCGGCGCAGCACGGCCTGCTCGCGTGCCGCCGCATCCTGGCCCGGCGCCTCGTCGCCGGCGTCACCACGCCGCTCGGCTCCATAGCCGGCCGCCTCCACCGCCTTGATCAGATCAGCGCTGTCGAGACTGCCGGCGATCACCTCGACATCGGCCGTGCCCATGCCGAGGTTGATGCTGGCGTTCACCACCCCCGGCAGGGCATTGAGGGCGTTTTCGACCGTGCGCACGCAACCGCCGCAGGTCAGGCCACTCAGTGCGAGTTGAATGGACTCGTGTCGGGCGGGATAGCCGGCGTCATCAAGCTGACTGTCCACCCGGTTCAATCCCTCGGCGGGGTCATGACCGGCGTCAAAGGCCACATGGGCCCGGGCGGTGGACAGATTGACACTGGCTGTCTCGACACCCGGGACACGACGGATCGCCTGCTCGGCGCGATTGACGCAGCTGCCACAGTTCAGGCCGGTGACCTCAAGGTCGAAGGTGTCTGCGGGCATGAAGGCCTCGATCATTACGAAGTGATGGCCTTACGGTACCCCTCCCCCCGGGGGGCCGGTCAAACGCAGCGATCACGATGGCCGGGCACAAAAAAGGGGGCCCGAAGGCCCCCTTTGGTTCATCCAGGCAATGAATGCGCTGGATTACATGCTCTCACGCCAATCGGCAACGAGCTCGTCGTAGGGCACGGTCTCGCCCTGCGGCTTCTCGTTTTCCAGCGGAGGCTTCGGCGCGCCGGGCTGGTTGAACCAGTACTCGGCAGTCCGCTCCTCGTTCAGGCGCGGTCCGCAGACTTCCTGCACACCGGCCCGCTCGAGGCGCTCCATGACGCGATCCTGCTCAGCCGCCAGGTTATCCATGGCGCCCTGCGGGGTCTCCTCACCGGTCACGGCAGCGGCCACGTTGGACCACCACAGCTGAGCCAGACGCGGATAGTCAGGCACGTTGGTGCCGGTATCCGTCCACAGCTCACGCGCCGGGCTGCGATAGAACTCAACCAGACCACCGAGCTCCGGTGCCCGCTCCGTCATCGACTCGGACATGATGTCCGACTCGCGGATCGGGGTGAGGCCCTCGTTGAGCTTCTTCAGCGACACGACCTTCGAGGTCACGAACTGGGCATACAGCCAGGCGGCCTTGCGGGCCTCCGGATCGGCATGCTTGAAGAACGTCCAGGAACCGATGTCCTGATAACCGACCTTCATGCCCTCTTCCCAGTACGGGCCGTGGGGCGAGGGGGCCATGCGCCACTTCGGCGTGCCATCCTCGTTCACCACCGGCAGGCCCTCTTCGACCATGGAGGCGGTGAAGGCCGTGTACCAGAAGATCTGCTGGGCGATCTGACCCTGGGCCGGGACCGGGCCCGCCTCCGAGAAGGTCATGCCCGAGGCGGACGGCGGTGCATAGTCACCCAGCCAGTCGATGTACTTGGTCAGTGCATAGACGGCGGCCGGGCCATTCACGGCACCACCACGGGTCACATCGGAACCGACCGGATGGCAGTCCTCGACACGGATGCCCCACTCGTCAACGGGCAGACCGTTGGGCAGGCCCTTGTCACCGGCACCGGCCATCGACAGCCAGGCGTCAGTGAAACGCCAGCCGAGGGACGGGTCCTTCTTGCCGTAGTCCATGTGGCCGTAGACCTCGCGACCATCCAGCTGGCCCACGTTCTCGGTAAAGAACTCGGCGATGTCCTCATAGGCGGACCAGTTCACCGGCACACCCAGCTCATAGCCGTAGATGTCTTCGAACTGCGCCTGAAGGTCTTCGCGCTGGAACCAGTCATAGCGGAACCAGTAGACGTTGGCGAACTGCTGGTCCGGCAGCTGGTACATGTTGCCGTCCGGCGCGGTCACTGCATCCAGACCGATGAAGTCGTCCAGATCCAGGTACGGCGACGTGACATCGGCACCCTCGCCTTCCATGTAGTCAGTCAGCGAGACCACCTGACCATAGCGGTAGTGGGTACCGATCAGGTCAGCATCGTTGATGTAGCCATCGTAAATGCTCTCACCCGACTGCATTTCGGTCTGCAGCGCCTCGATCACGTCACCCTCACCGATCAGGTTGTGGGTGAGGTTGATGCCGGTGATGTCGGAAAAGGCCTCGGCCAGGACACTGGCCTCGTACTCATGGGTGGCGATGGTCTCGGAGACCACGGACACGTCCATGCCACGGAAGTCCTCAGCCGCGTCGATGAACCACTCGAGCTGCTCGAGCTGCTCTTCGCGGGTCAGTGTCGACGGCTGGAACTCGTCGAGATACTGCTCGGCGACAGCCATCTGCTCATCGGTGGCCGCCTGGGCATTGCCCAGCCCGCCGACACCGAGGGCAGCAGCCACGGCCAGTGCAGTCAAAGGACGCATGGCGTTTTTCTGCTCTGTCATGCTTTTCTCCTCCAGGAAGGGGTCATCACCCCATTACTCAAGGACAGAGGCACTGGCCAATCCAGTGCTTGCCCACTTCTAGCCCCATCGAAGCATCACCGCGGCGTAAACCACAGAAATGCCCGAGGCAAACAAAAGGCTCGCGTCCGAAAACGCCAGCCAGATGAGATGGATGAAGGCCGCCCCCAGCAGGCTCATGAACAGACGATCCCCGCGGGTCGTCGGCACTGGCAGGAAGCCCCGCCGCTCGTAGGTCGGCATCACGAACTGCAGGACGCCAAAGACCACCAGCATCACGGCTATGGCGATGAAAAAGATCGCCACCGGCTGGGTCCAGGCCATCCAGGACAGATTGAAGCTGATTCCTTCGTTCATCGTTGCAAACTCCGATTACACGCGGCCGAGGGCGAAGCCCCGGGCGATGTGCTTGCGCACGAACCAGATCACCAGGGCGCCAGGCACGAGCGTGAGAATACCGGCCGTCGCGAGCAGCCCCCAGTCAAGCCCGGAGGCACTGACCGTCCGCGTCATGGTGACCGCGATCGGCTTCGCATCGACGGAGGTGAGGGTCCGCGCCAGCAGCAGCTCGACCCATGAGAACATGAAGCAGAAGAACGCCGTCACACCCACGCCGGAACGGATCAGCGGCAGGAAGATGGTGATGAAAAAGCGCGGCCAGCTGTATCCATCCAGATAGGCGGTTTCATCGATCTCCTTCGGCACCCCGGACATGAACCCCTCAAGGATCCAGACCGCCAGTGGCACCGTGAACAGGGTATGGGCCAGCGCCACCGCAATGTGCGTGTCATACAGCCCGACACTCTGGTAGAGCTCGAAGAACGGCAGCAGGAACACCGCCGGCGGCGCCATGATGTTGGTCAGCAGCCAGAAGAACAGGTGCTTGTCACCGAGGAAGTTGTAGCGGCTGAACGCATACGCGGCGGGCAGCGCCACGGTGAGCGATATCACCACGTTCATCGCCACATACAGCGTCGAATTGATGTACCCCGGGAACCAGGTGGGGTCGGTGAAGATCTTCACATAGTTAGCCACCGTCAGGTTTTCCGGCCACAGCGTGAAAGTCGACAGGATTTCCTGGTTGGTCTTGAGCGACATCATCAGCAGCCAGTAGATCGGCAGCATCAGGAAGATCAGCCAGGCGGCCAGGAAGATATAGCGTCGTTTCGAACCCACGGCCTAGCCCTCCCGGTCCATGTTGAGAATGGTCAGATAGAACACATAGCTGAACAGCAGGATGATCAGGAAGTAGACCAGCGAGAACGCCGCTGCCGGTCCCAGATCAAACTGGCCGACGGCCATGGTCGTCAGGCTCTGACTGAGGAAGGTGGTCGCGTTGCCCGGACCGCCGCCGGTGAGCACGAACGGCTCGGCATAGATCCGGAAGCTGAAGATGAAGCGCAGCAGGATCGCGATCAGCAGCACGCCCTTCAGCTTAGGCAGCTCGATGAACCGGAACACCGCCCAGCGCGATGCGCCATCAATGCGGGCCGCCTGATAGAACGCATCGGGAATCGCCTGCAGGCCGGCATAGCACAGCAGGATGACCAGCGAAGTCCAGTGCCAGACGTCCATGACCAGGACGGTCAGCCAGGCGTCCAGCGAGTCGCCCGTGTAGTTGTAGTCAAAGCCGATGCTGTTGAGGATGACGCCGGCAAAGCCCACGTCCGGGCGGGAGAACACCTGCCAGATCGTGCCCACCACGTTCCACGGCACCAGCAGTGGCAGCGCCAGCAGCACCAGCGACACCGACACCCATGGTCCCTTTTTGGGCAGACACAGCGCAAGGCCCACGCCCAGCGGAATCTGGATAAGCAGCACCGCCGCCGAGAACAGCAGCTGCCGGATGAGTGCCCCATGCAGCGCCGGGTCGCGCAGCACTTCGGTAAACCAGGCGGTGCCGACAAAGAACCGGGAATTGGGCCCGAAGATGTCCTGCAGCGAGTAGTTGACCACGGTCATCAGCGGCATGATGGCGCTGAACGCCACCACCAGCACCACTGGCAGGACCATCAGCCACGCCCATTGGTATTCGCGCTTTTCCACTTTTCCTCCCCTTAACCGACGAGCTTGTCGTCGGCATACAGCAGCGCGTTGTCGACGGGGAACACCACCCGCAGACCGTCGCTGTCGATCTTTTCGGATTCATCCAGCCGGACGTGGACCTCGTGCTCACCCAGATGCCCAGTGACGAGCATGTAGTCGCCCAGGTCCTCGACCTTGTCGACCTTGATCAGGTGCCCGGTCTCGTCGCCCTCGGCCGGACGGATCAGCTCGGGGCGGATGCCGAGCTGCAGATTGCCGCCGGCCAGACGGGCGGCCTCGGCCATCGCCGGGTCAACGGCGATCCGCTCGTCCCCGACCACGGCCTCGCTGCCCTCCACCGAGCAGGCCATGAAGTTCATGCCCGGGCTGCCGATGAAATACCCGACAAAGGTGTGCTCCGGCCGCTCGAAGAGCGCCTGCGGCGTGCCCACCTGGAGCACCTGACCGGCGAGCATCACCACGACCTTGTCAGCGAACGTCAGCGCCTCGGTCTGGTCATGGGTCACATAGACGAGGGTGAGATTGAGCTGCTCGTGGACTTCGCGGAGCTTGCGCCGCAGCTGCCACTTCAGATGCGGGTCGATCACCGTCAGCGGCTCGTCAAAGAGCACCGCCGCCACGTCTTCGCGCACCAGCCCCCGTCCCAGCGAGATCTTCTGCTTGGCATCGGCGGTCAGGTTGTTGGCCCGGCGCTTGAGCACGTCCTCAAGGCCCAGCATGGTAGCGATGTGCGTCACCCGCTGGTTGATGTAGTGCTCGTCCATGGACCGGTTACGCAACGGAAACGCCAGATTGTCGAACACCGTCATCGTGTCGTAGATGACCGGGAACTGGAAAACCTGGCCGATGTTGCGACGCTCCGGCGACAGGTTGGTCACATCGCGGTCGCCGAACATGACCTTGCCCTCGGACGGCTGGACCAGCCCCGAGATGATGTTGAGCAGCGTCGTCTTGCCGCAGCCCGACGGCCCCAGCAGCGCGTAGGCGCCCCCGTCTTCCCAGACATGCTGCATCGGCTGCAGGGCATAGTCACCGCCCGGCGCGTACTGGTGGGCGAGATTATTGAGTTCTATTCGTGACATTGATCTACCCGCGTTACTGCTGCGGCGCGGCCACGAGCTGGTCCGCGCTGTCGAATACGTAGGCCCGGTTCAGGTCGGCATGCACATCGAAGCGCTCACCGGGGTGGACCACATGAACGCCGCGCTCCTCGACCACCCAGTCATGGCCGTTGACCGCGAGATGGACATAAGTGACCGACCCGGCCACTTCCGCCACTTCGACCTCGCCCTGCATGGTGATGCGGTCGTCATTCGGCGTCGCGTACAGATGATGCGGACGCACGCCCATGGTGTAGCGCCCCGGCACCAGGTCCTTCATCTGCCCGGGCAGCGGCTGATCGAACAGCCCCTCCACCTTGACCCGGCCGTCGTCGACCTGGATGGGCATCAGGTTCATCGGCGGGTCGGCGAACACCTGGGTGACGGTGGTGCTCGCCGGATGGCGATAGCACTCGGCGGTCACGCCATGCTGGATCACGCGCCCTTCGTGCAGCACGGTGGTCTTGCCCCCCAGCACCAGGGCCTCTTCGGGCTCCGTGGTCGCGTAGACCACCACGGTGTCACGGTCGGCGAACAGATTGCGCAGCTCCGAACGCAGGCCCTCACGCAGCTTGTAGTCGAGGTTGACCAGCGGCTCGTCGAGCAGCACCAGCTTGGCGTCGCGCACCAATGCGCGGGCCATGGCGCAGCGCTGCTGCTGGCCACCGGAGAGCTCCGAGGGCAGGCGGTCGATGAGGTGGTCAATGCCCAGGCGCTCAGCCTCGGTGCGCACACGCCGGTCGATCTCGGCGGCGGAAAGGCCGGCCAGCTTGAGCGGCGAGGCGATGTTGTCGTAGACCGACAGTGACGGGTAATTGATGAACTGCTGGTAGACCATCCCCACCGAGCGCTTGCGCACCGGGACCTTGGTGACCTCGTGGCCATCTTCGAGGACCCGGCCGGTATTGGGATGATCCAGCCCCGCCATGATCCGCATCATTGTCGTCTTGCCGGCCTCGGTCAGGCCCAGCAGCACATTGAACTCGCCCCGCTGGAAGGTGAGGTTCACATCCCTTAGATGCGCCTCACCGCCAACGGTGCGATTAACCCCCTCCAGGACGAGACTCATTACGCAGTTGCCCTCTTTTTCTCGTGCCCCGTAAACCAGGCGTTGACCCGCTCGCGCTGATCGGCATCCAGCATCAGGCCCAGCTTGCTGCGCCGCCAGATGGCGTCCTCGGCGGTCATCGCCCATTCGTGCTCGGCCAGGTAGCGCAGCTCGGCCTCGTAGCAGTCGGACCCGAAATGCTCGCCCAGGTCATCCAGCGACCGGGCCTCCCCCAGCATGGTCTCGACCTGTGTGCCGTAGTTGCGCACCAGCCGCCAGGCCATCGCCTCGGGCAGCCACGGGCGCTCGCGCCGCAGCCGCTCGAGGTAGCGCTCGAAATCGCCGTCCGGAATGTCGCCACCGGGCAGCGCCTCGTCGCCGGTCCAGTCTGTGATCGGCGCGCCCAGCAGCGGCGCCACCTGATCCACCGCCTGGCGCGCCAGTGTGCGGTAGGTGGTGATCTTACCGCCAAAGACCGACAGCAGCGGGGCACGTCTGTCATCCAGATCAAGGCTGTAGTCGCGGCTGACCGCCGAGACGTCTTCCTCGTCCGACTCGTCATACAGCGCCCGCACGCCGGAGTAGGTCCAGACCACATCCTTGGGCGCGATCTGATCCTTGAAATAGCGGTTGACTGCATCGCAGAGATACTGGATCTCGTCGTCGCTGGCGGTGGCCTCGGCCGGGTTGCCCTCGTAGGCGACGTCGGTGGTGCCGATCAGGGTGAAATCCTGCTCGTAGGGGATGGCGAAGATGACCCGGCCATCGGTGTTCTGGAACAGGTAAGAGTCGTCATGCTCGAAGATCTTGGGCACGACGATGTGACTGCCTTTGACCAGATGCACGTCCTTGCCGTCGTTCATGTCCATGGCGTTGCCAAGGAACTTGGCCACCCAGGGCCCCGCGGCGTTCACAACCGAACGTGAACGAACATTCCGAACATCGCCGTTCACGGTGTCGGTGAGCTGCACACTCCACTCATCATCGCCACGTTCGGCGCCGGTGCAGCGGGTGCGCGGCAGCACGGTCCCGCCGCGCTGCTCGACATCCATGCAGTTGAGCACCACCAGGCGCGAGTCCTGCACCCAGCAGTCGGAATACATGAAGCCCTTGGTGACGCCATCCTTGAGTGGTTCGCCGGCGTAGTGGGTGCGCAGATTGAGCCCTTTCGAACCGGGCAGCTTCTTACGGCCACCGAGGTGGTCGTAGAGGAACAGGCCCATGCGGATCATCCAGGCCGGGCGCAGCTCCTTGACGTGCGGCATCACGAAGCGCAGCGGCCAGATGATGTGCGGGGCGATGCCCATCAGCACTTCGCGCTCTTTCAGCGCCTTCTGCACCAGCCGGAATTCGTAATACTCAAGATAGCGGAGCCCGCCGTGCACGAGCTTGGTGCTGGCGGACGAGGTGTAATTGGCGAGATCGCCCTGCTCGACAAGCAGTACCCGCAGCCCGCGGCCTGCCGCGTCGCGCGCTATGCCTGCCCCGTTGATGCCGCCGCCGACGACGACGACGTCGTAGCGGTCGGTCTGCTGACCTTCAGAAGCCACAGGTGCCTCTCCTCCGTTTCCCATGTGGACGACTATACTGCCGCCTTTTAATGTTCGGTTTCAAACATACCACTGCGCCGGTCGGAGTCAAGCGAGCCGTCAGCGCCCGCGGATGCGTCAGTCACCACCAGACGGCCGCCATTCTCTTTCATGACCCGGCGCACGTACGCCGGCGGCTCGGCATCGGTGTACAGCTCATCGATCTCGCCCAGGCTCGCCACCCGCACCATCGCGTTGCGGCCGAACTTGCTGTGATCCGCGCCCAGCAGGGTCGAGCGCGCGTTGCGCAGGATCGCCTGGATGACGCGCACCTCGTGATAATCGAAATCCAGCAGCGTGCCGTCGGCCTCGATGCCGGAGATGCCCAGCACCGCATAGTCGACCTTGAACTGATTGACGAAATCGATGGTTGCCTCGCCGGTGATGCCGCGGTCGCGCTGGCGGACCACGCCGCCGGCCACGATCACCTCGCAGTCGGGGCTGTCAGCCATGGCGCTCGCCACATTGAGGTTATTGGTGATGACCCGCAGGCCGTGATGCTGGCGGAGCGCCAGGGCCACGGCCTCGGTGGTGGTGCCCAGGGTGATGAACACCGACGCCTTGTCCGGGATGCGCGCGGCAATGGCGGCGCCGATACGCGCCTTGGCCTCGGGCAGCAGGATGCGACGCGCCTGATAGTGGACATTCTCGACGCTCGAGGGCAGCCCGGCCCCACCGTGGTAGCGGCGCAGCAGGCCGGCCCCGCACAGGGCGTTGATGTCGCGCCGGATGGTCTGCGCCGTCACCGCAAAATGCTGCGCCAGCGCCTCCACCGAGACGAACCCCTGCTCCTGGACGAGATCGAGCATGGCCTGTTGCCGGCCATTGAGCCCGATGGGTAGATCCTCCGCCGCGATCAACGCGCGCCTCCTCCGTTCGGTTTCGAGCACCAAACTTGACATTTTTCTTCTGCACTCGATCATACCGCCTAATCAGAAAGGCGCAATCATATCGAGGAGAGCGGCATGGCCGATAATAACGGCATACTGGCCATTGATCAGGGGACAACCAGCTCACGGGCCATCGTTTTCGATCTCGAAGGCCACATCGTGGCGACCGCCCAGGAGGAATTCTCCCAGCACTACCCGCACAGCGGCTGGGTGGAGCACGAGCCCCAGGATCTGATCGACACCACCCTCGATACCAGCCGCCGGGCCCTCAAGGCGGCCAAGGCCGCCGGCGTCCATGCCTGCACCATCGGCATCACCAACCAGCGCGAGACCACCATCGTCTGGGACCGGCGCACCGGCGAGCCGGTGCACAATGCCATTGTCTGGCAGGACCGCCGCACCGCCGAGCGCTGCGCCGCACTGAAGGCCGCCGGCCACGAGGCGATGGTCGCCGAGCGCACCGGGCTGCTGCTCGATCCGTACTTCGCCGCCACCAAGATCGCCTGGATCCTCGATAATGTGCGCGGTGCGCGGGAACGGGCGCGGAAGGGCGAGCTGGCCTTCGGCACCGTCGACACCTGGCTGCTCTGGCGGCTGACCGGCGGCCGCAGCCATGCCACCGATGCCACCAACGCCAGTCGCACACTGCTGTTCAACATCCACCGTCAGGCCTGGGACGACGAGCTGCTCAGCCTGTTCGACATTCCCGCCGCGATCCTCCCCGAGGTGCTCGACAGCGCCGATGACTTCGGCACCACCGACCCCGAGCTGTTCGGCAGCGCCCTGCCCGTCGAGGGCATCGCCGGTGACCAGCACGCCGCGGTGGTCGGCCAGTGCTGCTTCCGGCCGGGGATGATCAAGAGCACCTACGGCACCGGCTGCTTTGCACTGATGAACACCGGCGATACCGCCGTGCCGTCGCAGAACCGCATGCTGACTACCACGGCCTATCGCATCAACGGCCAACCCACCTATGCCCTCGAAGGCGCGATCTTCATCGCCGGGGCCGCCATCCAGTGGTTGCGCGACGAGCTGGGCATCATCGCTCACGCCTCGCAGAGCGAGGGCCTGGCCAATGATGCCGAGGCCGAGGGCCTGTACATGGTGCCGGCCTTCACCGGTCTGGGCGCGCCGTGGTGGGATCCCAACGCCCGGGGCGCGATCTTTGGCCTGACCCGCAATACCGGTGTCGCCGAGTTCGTCCACGCGGCACTGGACTCAGTCTGCCTGCAGACCGGCGACCTGCTCGAGGCCATGGCGGATGACTCGCAGACCAAGCAGGCCACCCTGCGCGTCGATGGTGGCATGGTGGCTAACAACTGGCTGCTGCAGCGGCTCGCGGACCTGACCGGGCTGGATGTCGAGCGCCCGAAGGTGATCGAGACCACCGCGCTGGGTGCCGCCTATCTGGCCGGGCTGCAGCACGGCCTGTACCAGTCGCTGGAGAGCCTCGAGTCGCAGTGGTCGCTGGATGATCGGTTCAAGCCGGCCATTTCCCACCAGGCCCGGGAACACATCGTTGAGGGCTGGCACGACGCGGTCCGTCGGACCCTGACGACCGGGCGCTGAAAACGCTACTATGGCGGTATTCAATACCGTTGCCGGAGGATGGATGCAGTATCTGCACACAATGGTCCGAATCAGTGACGTCGATGCGTCGCTGCGGTTTTACTGCGACCTGCTCGGCCTCGAGGAGATCAGCCGTCAGGACAGCGAAAAGGGGCGTTTCACCCTGATCTTCCTGGCCGCGCCGGCCGACCGTGACCGGGCCCGCTCCAGCGATCGGGCGCCGATGCTCGAGCTGACCTACAACTGGGACCCGGAGACCTACACCGGCGGCCGCAATTTCGGTCATCTGGCCTATCGCGTCGACGACATCTACGCCACCTGCCAACACCTCATGGACAATGGCGTGACCATCAACCGGCCGCCGCGCGACGGGCACATGGCGTTCGTCAAATCCCCCGACGGCATCTCGGTGGAGCTGCTGCAGAGTGGCGACGCGCTGCCCACGCAGGAACCCTGGGCCTCCATGGCCAACACGGGGAGCTGGTAATGCCGGCGGCCGGCGCACGGCCCATGGATGACCGGCGCCGCGACCGGTGGGGCCTGGCCGGCTGGACACTGCTGGTGGTGGTGACCGCGATGGGCGGCATCCTCAGCCCGCCCGGGGCCTGGTACGCGGCGCTCGCCAAGCCGCCGATGACCCCGCCGGACCTGCTCTTTCCGATCGCCTGGACGCTGCTCTATGGGCTGATGATCGCCGCGGCCTGGCAGGTCTGGCGACGGATCGGGCTGCTGGCGGGCCTTGCCGTGCTCATCCCGTTCATCGCCCAACTGGGCGCCAACGGCCTGTGGAGCATCCTGTTCTTTCAGTGGCATCGCCCGGATCTGGCACTCGTGGACCTGGTGGTGCTCTGGGCGCTCATCGCGCTGACCATGCTGCGCTTTCGCCGGGTGCACCCGCCGGCGGCGTGGCTGCTGGCGCCCTATCTGGTGTGGGTCACCTACGCCGGGTATCTCAACATCGGCGTCATCCTGCTGAACGGGCCCGCGCCGCCAGCCTGATCAGCCGCGCTCGATGCGCTCGCGCCATTCCGCCTCGGTAAACTCAATGCCCTCGCGCTCCCACGGCGGGACCGGCGTGAATACCTCGACGAGGAAGTCGACGAACGCCCGGACCTTGCGCGACAGATGCCGGCGGTGGGGATAGAGCAGAAAATACGCCGAGCGCTCGTGGGGATACTGCGGCAGCACCGGCACCAGGTCGCCGCGCCGGATGGCGGGCATCACCAGCCAGGTGGACAGCCGCGCCAGACCCACCCCGGCCAGCGCCGCCTCGTACAGGGCGTCGGCGGTGTTGGCGCGGAAGTTCCCGCCGACATGCAGGGTCCGGTACCCCTGCACCGGATCCTCAAAGGCCCAGTCGTTGAACTGCGAGACCTCGTAGAGCGTCAGGCAGTTGTGTGAGAGCAACTCCTCCGGCGTCGCCGGCGCCCCGTGCTGCTCGATGTAGTGCGGCGATGCGCAGATGATCCGGCGATTGACGCACAGCCGGCGGGCGATCAGTGACGGGTCATCCATCTGCTCACGCCACTGGATGGCCACATCGATGCCTTCCTCGATCAGGTCTACCTGGCGGTCGGTCAGCTCGAACTCGATATTGAGCTCGGGATAGCGCTCGAGAAAGTCCTGGATGCGGGGCAGCACCTCGACCCGGCCGAAGGCCACCGTGGCCGCCACCCTCAACGTCCCCCGAGGGTTCTCGTTCAGCGCCGTGACCGCCTCTTCGGCCTCCTCGATCTCCTGGATGATCCGCGCGCAGCGCTCGTAATAGGCATGCCCCACCTCGGTCAGGCTGACCCGCCGGGTGGTGCGGTTGAAAAGCCGCACGCCCAGCCGGTCCTCGAGACGCCGGATCTGCTTGCTGACCGCCGACGGCGTGAGGTCGAGATCGCGGGCCGCCGACGAAAAGCTGCCCCGATCCACCGCCCGCACGAACATGTGCATTTCCGCCGCCCGATCCATCGCTTACCTGTTCCTGTCCATCACTAATGAAATGCTGTTTCGGATTATTACCTCTTGCGGGGAACAGCATACAATCCAATACAACGTCACCATAGCCCAGGAGATCAACCATGCCCATTCGCAGCAATCGAGAGATCGACCCCGCAGCGGCCCTTCGCCAGGCCGAGATCATTCACAGCGCCTATCGCAGCGGCGCCTGCCAGTCGATGGTTGCAGGCCTGCGCGAGCAGCTCGCCGAGCGCCAGGCCCGCCGCTACGGACTGCCCCGGGCCCGCTAGGCGGGGAGCAGCGCGCGCAGGCTCCACAGCGCGATCATGCCCAGGATCAGGGTCGGCAGGGTGGCCCGGGTTTTCCAGGCCACTCCCCCGGCCACCAACCCGGCCAGCAGCCGTGGTGCGTCGACACTGCCGTCGCCCTGCCACTGCACCAGCCCCGGCAGGACCAGCGCGGCGAACACCGCCGGCGGCACATAGCTGAGGCCGCGACGCACCAGATCGGGCATCTGCAGCCCGTGACCGAACACCAGAAAGGCGCCGCGCCAGATGAACGTGCCGACGCCGATCGCCGCCACCATCCACCACAGCGGATCAACCACGACGCCACCCCTCGGCCACGACGCCGGCGACGATCCCGGCGAGCGACGCCAGCGTCAGCCCCAGCCCCGCGGGCAGATCACGCCCCAGCACCGACAGGGAGCCGGCCACCAGCGCGGCGATGACGCCGGGGCGGCTGCTGATGGACATCACCAGCAGCGCCAGAAAGATCAGCGGCACGATAAAGCCCAGCTCCCAGGCCGGCGGCATCGCCGTGCCCGCCCAGTAGCCAAAGGCCGTGGCAAGCTGCCAGACCCCCCACAGCGGCAGCGCCACCCCAAAATAGAACCAGTGATTGAAGCGCTCGCCGCCGCGGGTCATGACCCGGGAGATGGTCAGCGCATAGGCCTGATCGGTGAGGATATAGGCCATCAGCGATCGACTGCCCGCCCCCACATGCCGGAAGTGCGGCGCCAGATGGGCGCTGTACATCAGCATGCGCAGATTGATGATGAGCGCGGTCAGCACCACCAGCGGCGCCGCGGCACCGGCGTCGATCAACTGAATGCTCGCGAGCTGCGAGGCGCCGGCGAACACGATCAGCGACATCCCCAGGGTGAGCGCCGCGCCCAGCCCGGCGTCCAGACCCGCCACCCCCGCGGTCACCCCGAACGGAACGATCGCGGCGACCATGGGCGCGACGGCCTTCAGGCCATCACTGAACGCCTGCTGACGGGCGGATGCCATCCCGGCGCCTTCAGGCCGCCGGCGGCGGCGTTGCCGTGAACGAGGGCCGCTCCAGCATGCGCGCCAGCCACTCACCGGCCGCCGGCTGTGCCGCCCGCCAGGGGATCTCGCCGCCAAAGCGAAAATCCACCCAGGCCAGGGCCACCGCCGTCGCCAGATCGCCAAGATCGGGATCCTCCGCCGGCGCCTGCTCCTCGATGCCCACCGCCAATGCGTTGGCGGCGCGCTCCAGGGCGTCAAAGCGCCGCCGCGCCAGCGGAGTGTGGGGATCGCCATGGCGGCGCTCCGTGATCACCCCGGCCCTATTGTCGATGCAGCCAATCGCCTGACCCAGCCGCGCATGCACCGACTCCACGGCATCGCGCGGCATCAGGCGCGGCTCGGGATAGCGGCGCTCGAGGAACAGCGCGATCACCGCCGCCTCGCACAGCACCTGACCACTGGGCATGACCAGCGTGGGGACGCGCGAGTGGGTGTTGACCGCGACCAGTTCCGCCGGCGACGCCCAGGGATCGACGAAGCGATAGTCCACACGGTCCTGGAGCTGCTTTTCCAGCAGGGTCACCCGCACCAGGCGGGCGTACGGCGACGTCGGTGATGTGAACAGTTTCATCGGCTGCCTACCCCCCGGTTGGATACGGCCTGATGCACATTATGCCCGAGCATCAGCAGACACGGCGTCAGCACCAGAGTAAGCACCGTGGCAAACGTGAGGCCACCGGCAATGGTGGCCGAGAGCTCCGCCCACCACTGGGTGGACGGCGCGTTGAACTCGATGCGGCGGCCCAGCAGATCGACGTTGAGCTTGAGCACCATGGGCATCAGCGCCAGCACCGTGGTCACCGAGGTGAGCAGCACCGGGCGCAGACGCTGCACGGCGGTCCGCTGAATGGCCTCGCGCACCGGCAGGCCGTCGGCCCGCAGGCCATTGTAGGTGTCGATGAGCACGATGTTGTTGTTCACCACAATGCCGGCCAGGGCGATTGCGCCCACCCCGCCCATGACAATGCCGAACGGCCGCTGGGTGACCATCAGCCCCAGCAGCACCCCGGCGCTGGACAGCACGATGGCCGAGAGCACCAACAGCGTCTGATAGAGACTATTGAACTGCGTGAGCAGGATGATGCACATCAGCGCGATCGCCACCACAAAGGCCGTCGACAGGAACGACTGCGCCTCGCGCTGGTCCTCGTCCTCGCCCTTGAACGCCACGCTGACGCCGGCCGGCAGCGGATCCTCGGCAATCGATGCGCGCAGCGCCGCGACCCGGTCATCCACCAGCCGGCCCGCCTCGACATCGGCATTGACGGTCAGCACGCGCTGGCGGTCGATCCGCTCCAGCGTGCCGGTCCGGGGGGTGGGCTCAAAGTCGACGAAATGGCTCACCGGGACCTGGCCGTGGCGCGTCGGCACCCGCAGCTCGCCCAGACTGCCGAGGCTGCGATCCTCAAGCGGGTAGCGCACGCGGATGTCCACCTCGTCATCGGCGTCGTCCGGGCGATAGTCGGCGATCAGTATCCCGTTGGTCACCAACTGCACGGCATTGCCCACGCGCTGGACATCGGCGTCGTATCGGGCCGCCCGTTCGCGGTCCACGCGCAGGGCCCACTCGATGCCCGGCAGCGGGCGGTTGTCTTCGACATCGGCAAAGCCCCCCAACCGGTGCATGCGCTCGCGCAGCGCCTCGACCCCGGCCGCGAGCCGATCCTTATCGCCCGAGACCTGCAGCTCCACCGGTTTCGCCTGACCCGGTCCCTGGGTCTGCTCGGCGATCTGGATGCGGATGCCGGGGATATCGGCAAGCGCGGCGCGGATGTCCTCAATGATCGCCGTCGCCGGTCGGCGCCGGGTCCAGTCGATGAATTCCAGTTGCACCACGCCGATGGCATCGCGGGCCAGCGACTGCCCGCCGGTGCGGGTGGGATCGGCGAAGGTGCGGGCATAGGCGAAGTCGACCTCGTCGAACCCGGCCAGACGCGCCTCCACCGTCTGCACCAGCGCGTCCTTTTCATGGATCGACAGATCCCCCCGGGCCTGGACCTGCACGCGGGCATAGTCGGGCTCGGTGGCGGGGAAGAACTCCACGCCGACGCCGAAGCGGCCATAGGCGATCCACGTCGAGACCACCACCGCCAGAATCACCAGCAGCACCGTGCCCGGCATGCGCAGTGCCCCGCGCAGCAGCCGATGATAGCCGCCGGCCACCCCGCCCAGGGTGTCAAGATCCCCCGTCTCGGCGATCTCAATGCGGCGATGATGCCCGCCGGGATGCGCCTCGCGCCGGCCCAGCCAGCCACCCAGCACCGGGATGAACACCAGCGCCATCGCCAGCGAGGCGGTCAGCGTCACGATCACCGTAATGGGCAAGTACTTCATGAACTGACCGACCAGCCCACCCCAGAACAGCAGCGGCACGAACACCGACAGCGTCGTCACCGTTGCGGCGATGATCGGCCAGCTCATGCGCCAGGCGCCGTAGCGATAGGCCTCACGCGGCGACGCCCCCTCGGCCAGGCGGCGCTCGGCAAGCTCCACCACCACGATGGCCGCATCCACCAGCATGCCCACCACCAGGATCAGGCTGAACAGCACGACGATGTTCAGCGTGTAGCCCATGGCATTGATCACGAGAATGCCGGCCAGAAACGAGCCCGGGATGGCCAGGCCCACCAGCAGCGCCGGCCGCCAGCCCATGACCGCCACCACCACGATCATCACCAGCACCACCGCGGTCAGCACGTTGTTCTGCAGATCCCGCAGCATGGTGCGGATATCCTCGGAGCGATCCTGCAGATAGGTCACCTGCATGGCCGCCGGCCAGTTGTCGCGCTCGGCCGCGACGATTCCGCGGATGCGGTTGTTGACGTCGATGATGTTGGCGCCGACCCGCTTGGAGACCTCCAGCGTGACCGCCGGCTCACCGTTGACCCGGGCGAACTCGTCGACGTCCTTGAAGGTGCGCCGCACGCTCGCCACATCACCGAAGGTGACCACCCGATCATCGGTCACCTTGACCGGCAGACCGAGGACGTCGTCCATGTCCTGGATGACCCCGGGGACCTTCACGGATAACCGCCCGGCGCCGGTGTCCAGTGCGCCCGCGGCGATCAGCCGGTTGTTGCGCTCCACCCGGGCGAACAGATCGGCGTAGGAGACGTCATAGGTCTGCATGACCCGGTCGTCCACCGATACCTCGAGCAGCTCTTCGCGATTGCCACCAATGTCGGCCTCGAGCACCCCGGGCAGCGATTCGATGCGGTCCTGCAGGGCCTCGGCTGTATCGATCAGCGCGCGCTCGGGGACCGCGCCGGACAGCGCGACGGTCAGCACCGGAAACAGTGCCACGTTGACCTCGTCGACACGCGGTTCCTCCGCACCCTGGGGCAGCTCGGAGCGGGCGATATCCACCCCCTCACGCACGTCGTCCAGGGCCCGGTCGGCGTCAAAGCCGGCATCGAATTCCAGCAGCACCGAGGCGAACCCCTCGGTGGCGGTCCCCTTGATCTGATCGAGCCCCTCGATGCCCGCGAGCTCGCGCTCCATGGGGCGCACCAGCAGCCGCTCGGCGTCCTCGGGCGAGATCCCCTCGTAGGCCATCGAGACGTAGACCACCGGGATGTTGACGTCGGGCTCCGCCTCCTTGGGGATGGTCTGGTAGGCCACGGCCCCCATGACCACAATCAGCAGCAGGACCAGCGTGACCGAGCGGCTGCGGCTTAACGCGGCATCAATCAGCGCGCGCATCGGTTCAGCCGCCGTTGGCGGAGGCGTTGGCCGGGACCGGGTTCACGGTGTCGCCGGGGCGGACAAAGCCCTGGCCCACGGTGATCAGGCGCACCCGATCCGGCAGCCCGGTCACCCAGACGCCGTCGCGCTCGGTGCGCACGATATCCACCGGGGCAAAGGCCACCTGATCGGCGTCGTCGACGGTCTTCACGCCGACCTCGCCCGACGCCGCCAGCGCCAGCCAGGCCGGACTCAGGAAATGCGCGCGCACCGTCCCCAGCGGGATGCGCAGCGTGGCGCTGACGCCCGCCGGCAGACCGTCGGGGTTGGCCGCCTCGACCTCGACCCGAAAGGTACGCGAGCCCGCCTCGGCGGCGTTGCCGATACGCCGCACCGTGCCGATCAGGGTGTCGCCGGTGGCCAGCTCGATGCGCACCTCGCGCCCGGTTTCGACCTGGCGGATGGACTGCTGGGCGACATGGCCGATGGCGACCAGCGGGTCGACATCGATGATCCGCACCACCTGCTCGCCGGCGGCCAGATAGTCGCCGGTGTCCACACCACGCGATTCCACCTGACCGGCGATGGGTGCCGTGATGCGGGTGTTGTCGATTTCCTCTTCGATGGCGGCGCGCCGGGCGCGGGCCGATTCCAGCGCCGCGCGCGCCTCGGTGACGGCGATCTGCGACTGAAAGCCATCGCCCGAGAGCTGCCGGGCAGCCTCGAAATCCGCCTCGGCCTGGTCAACCCGGGCCTGTGCCTCGGTACGGCGGGCTTCGCGATCACCCATCGCCAGCTCGACGATGGGATCCCCCGGGGCGACGGTGTCACCGGCTTCGACCTGCACCGCCGCCACCTGGCCACCGGTTTCAGCACGCAACTGGACATCGCGGTCAGCCACGGTATCACCCTGGCTCTCGAGAAAGCGCTCGACGCGCTCGGCCTCAAGCTCGGTGACCGCCACGTCCATGACCGGCGCCGCCGCCCCGGCATCACGCTCAGCGGACGGCGCATCGGCACGCTCGCCGATCCGGCCGCTCAGCATCCAGGTGCCGACGACCAGCGCCGCCGCCAGGGCAAGGAGATACGACCGGAGGTTCATGGCTCGAAGTGATGCCCGAACTTGGCCGCCTTGGTCTCGAGATAGGCGTGATTGTGGGGATTGCGCCCGGCCAGCAGCGGCAGTCGCTCGATCACCCGCATGCCGGCGGCCTCAAGGCCCTCGACCTTGGCCGGGTTGTTGGTCATCAGCCGCACCGCTGTCACGCCCAGCGCGCCCAGCATGGAGGCGGCCACGCCATAATCGCGGGCATCGGCAGCAAAGCCCAGCACCTCGTTGGCCTCGACGGTATCCGCGCCGGCCTCATCCTGAACGCCATAGGCGCGGATCTTGTTGAGCAGGCCGATGCCCCGGCCCTCCTGGCGCAGGTACACCAGCACGCCCTCGCCGGCCTCGCCGATCCGCTGCATGGCCGCCTCAAGCTGGGGGCCACAGTCACAGCGCTGGCTGAACAGGGCATCGCCGGTCAGGCACTCCGAGTGTACGCGCACCAGCGGCGCCTCGGCCGCGGCAGGATCCCCCATCACCAGCGCCACATGCTCGCCGCCGTTATCGGCCTGAAAACCGTGGATGCGGAACGTCCCCCAGCGCGTCGGCAGGCGGGCCTGACTGGTCTCGCGGGCGCTGGACTCAACGGCCATGCGGCGCGTCCAGGTCGATCACCGGACCGGCCGGGATGATGCCGGTGGGATTGATCATCGGGTGGCTGGTGTAATAGTGGCGCTTGATGTGATCAATGCTCACCGTCCCGGCGATCCCCGGCTGCTGATAGAGATCGCGCAGATAGCCACTGAGGTGCGGATAGTCGTCGATGCGGCGGATATTGCACTTGAAGTGCCCGACATACACCGGGTCAAAGCGCACCAGCGTGGTGAACAGCCGCCAGTCGGCCTCGGTGATGGCGTCGCCGGCCAGGTAGCGCTGATCGCCCAGCCGGGCCTCGAGCTCGTCGAGGGCGGCAAAAAGCTCGCCCACGGCCTGTTCATAGGCCGTCTGGGCGGTGGCGAAACCCGCCTTGTACACGCCATTGTTGACGGCGTGATAGACCTGCGCGTTAAGGGCGTCGATGGTCTCGGCCCGATCGGCGGGGTAGAGATCCAGATCGTCGGCCACCCCCGGCAGATCATTGAAGGCGTGGTTGAAAATACGCACCAGATCCGCCGACTCGTTGTTGACCAGCGTTTCACGCTGCCGGTCCCAGAGCGCCGGCACCGTGACCCGGCCGGTGTAGTGCGGATCGGCCTTCTGATAGATCTGATGCAGATACTCGAGGCCGAACAGCGCATCGGCGGTGGCCCCGGGGTAGCTGTCATCGAAATGCCAGCCGCCGCTGCCCATGTAGGGATGCACCACCGAGACCCCGATATGCGGCTCGAGGCCCTTCAACCGGCGGACGATCAGCGCCCGGTGCGCCCACGGGCAGGCCAGCGACACATACAGGTGATAGCGGCCCGATTCCGGCGGGTGATCGCCCTGCGGATCGATCGGGTTGCGGAACACCGTCTCGGGCCGCTCGAAGCGCCCGCCGGTGGATTCGGTGTCATACCACTGGTCGTGCCAGACGCCGTCTACGAGCAATCCCATTGCACTGGCTCCTAAGTCGCGAGACGCCCGGCGATTTCCGCCACATGGCGCCCCTGAAAACGGGCGATCTCGAGTTCGTTGTCACTCGGCTGGCGGCTGCCATCGCCATCGGAAAGCGTGGTCGCGCCGTAGGGCGTGCCGCCGGTGATCTCGTCCATGGTGGTCAGCGCCGGGCAGGAGTAGGGCACACCCACCACCACCATGCCCTGGTGGAACAGCGTCGTGTGGAACGAGGTCAGCGTGGTCTCCTGACCGCCATGCTGGCTGCCGGTGCTGGCGAAAACGCTGCCCACCTTGCCGATCAGCTTGCCGCTGGCCCACAACGACCCGGTCTGATCGAGGAAGTTGCGCATCTGCGCGGCCATGTTGCCAAACCGCGTCGGGGTCCCGAACAGGATGGCATCGTAGTCGGCCAGCTCATCCGGGCTTGCCAGCGGCGCGGCCTGATCGAGCTTGGCGCCGGCCGCCCGGGCCACGTCCTCGGGCATGAGCTCGGGCACCCGCTTGACGACCACCTCGGCGCCCTCCACCGATCGCGCGCCCTCGGCAATGGCACCGGCCATCGTCTCGACATGCCCCCAGGTGCTGTAATAAACCACCAGAATACGGCTCATACCCTTGATCCTCTTGTTATCTCAGAAAAGTTCGTCGGGGTCGTTATCCGGCCCCAGCGCCTTGCCGGCCGCCCGCGCCATGCCGCGGATCACGGTCCATTCCGCGTGCACACGGCGCAGGCTCCGCTGCCAGGCCGCGCGCGCCTCGTCACGGAACGCCACGGGCCGGTCGGGCCGCTCGGCCCGACAACCCGCGTAGAGCGCCAGCGCCCGGTCGACACAGCTTGACAGCGAATACGCATCCGCCGTTTCGGCCAGCGCCTGACGCATCCGCGCCCGGGCCGCTCCGCTCAGGGACAGCATGCCCAGCAGCGCCTCGGCAAACGCCGCCGGCGGGGCATCGTCATCCAGTAATCGGCCATTATCCCCCTTCACCACCTCGCGTGCACCCGATGCATCCAGCGCCACCACCGGCACGCCGGCGGTCATGGCCTCGGCCAGCACCAGGCCCTGGGTTTCGGTGAACGAGGCAAAGCCGAACACATCCATCGCGGCATAGGCATCGGCCAGCGCCGGCAGGGCCAGCGCGCCGGGGCGCACCAGCCGATCGGCCAGGCCGGCGGCGGCAAAGCGGGCATCAATGTCGGCGCCGGCGGGCCCGTCGCCCACCACCAGGCAGATCACCGCCGGGTCCTGCCGGGCGGCCTCGACCAGCGCCCGGGCCAGATAATCCAGGTTCTTCTCCTCGGCCAGCCGGCCGACATGGCCGATGACCCGCGCCTGCGGATCAATGCCCAGACGCTGGCGGCCGGCGTGGGCGTCACCGCCGCTGAACGCCGCCCGGTCGATGCCGGTGGGCACCACCGCCAGCGGCGACTCCACCCCGCGCTCGCGCAGCAGATCCGCCACGCTCTCGCTGGGAGCGAACACCTGATCGGCGCTGTTGGCATAGCTCGTGGACAGCTCGACGACAAACCGCTTGAGCGCCGTGGAATCGCCGGGGACGTAGTGGGTGTAGGCCTCGTAGAGCGTGTGATGGGTGAACACCAGCGGGCAGGCCCGTCGTGCCGCCACGCGCAGGGCGGTGGAGCCGATCAGGAACGGGTGGTGGGCATGAATGATGTCGGGCTCGAAGGCATCCAGGGCCTCATCGAGCTTACCCGGCACCGGCAGCACCACCGAAAAGTCACTGCCATTGAAGTTCTGGATGGCGGGGATGCGCACCACATCGGGCTCGTCCGCCGGGGTATCGGGGAACACCGGCGCCACCACCAGCACCCGGTGCCCGCGGTCGCGGCACCCCTCGGTGAGGGCCGAGACGGACCGGGCCACGCCACCGACATGCGGAGTGTAGGTGTTGGTCATCATGACGATGTTCATACCGGTGCCTCCGGCATTTCCAGCGACCGGCAGTGGCCGGCGCGGTCGATCGGCGGCTGTCCCGGCACCGCCAGGCGGATCCAGGCCGGCCCGGGGCCATCGATCCGCCAGTCGACACGATGCCCCTCGGGCGTTGGTTCAAAGCGCACCCGGACGCTGCCGAACGCCGTGGGCGTGGGACCGAAACCGAACCCGGTCCGCGCGGCCAGCCAGCGCGGCTGGACACCGGCGCCGAGTACCAGGCCATCGCCTTCCTCGCGGACGAACGCGTTGCGCATCATCGACACCCATTCGGCCGCCGCCCAGACGTGCTGGCCATCCCCCATGCAGCCGCCATCGGTGCGCGGGTGGATGGCTTCGGGCCACTGCCCGGTGGGGCTCGCCAGCCGGGCCACCGCATCCATCAATGCGAGGCCATCGGCGTCGCCGGCCCGCAGCAGCACCTGGGCCAGGTGCAGGGTCAGATAGGCATTGACGCCGGAGTGGATCATTTCCTGGAAAAAGCCGCCATTGACGCGATGCGCATCCAGCAGATACCCGACCGTGCCCAGCAGGCGGGCATCGTCCGCGGCCAGGGTCTGCAGCGGAAACCCCGCGGCAATCGAGCCAATCGCCCCGGCATCCATGCGCCGCCGGGGCGAGGCCGGCATCACCGGCCGGCCCAGTCGCTCGCCATCGGCGGCGTAGGCCCGCTCGAGGCTCGCCGCCAGATCAGCCGCCTCGTCGTCCACCCAATCGGCCAGCGCCGGTTCGCCGTCGGCGCGCAGCCGCTCGGCCACCGCCCGCAGACCGCCATGCGCCCACTGATCGTCCCAGTAGTAATAGTCGTTGGGGCCGAGATGCTCGGCGCTGAAGCCGGCCGGCAGCAACCCGGCCTCGGGCCGGTCGCTGTCCGCTGGCAGCCGCTTGCGCGCCACCCACTGGACACCGCGCCGGATCACCCGCAGCCACTCATCGCGGTCCGCGCCCGGCGGCCACTCGCCGGTGAGGGCGTGGTGGCGGGCGATGATCCAGAGCGCCTGACCATTGGAATCCCACTCGCCCTCCTGGCTGTGGAAATAGCCGGTGGCGCGGGTCTGGCGCCCCGGAAAGCGGGCCAGCGAGCGGCGCCCGCGCTCGAGCAGCCCGGCGTTGAACAGCCCATGGATGATGAACGCCGCATCCCTGAACCAGAAGCGCTTATAGGTATAGGGCCCCGGGTAGATGTCTTCGACGGAGTGCAGCAGCAGCGTGCGCAGCGCCGTGTCGTAGAGCGCCTGATAGTCCGCATCCGGCACATCCAGTTGCGCCGCCGGGGCCAGCGCCTCGGCCCACGAGGCCGGGCCCACCGGATCGGCGGGCTCGGGCAGCGGCACCGACAGGGTCACGCTGCGCGACTCCCCGGGCGCCAGATCGAACTGCGCCGCAGCGGTCAGCAGCCCGGTGTCGCAGTCGAGACGCGCGGGGGTGACGCCCGCATCACCGCCATCGGCAGGCTCACCGGCAAGCCGCTGGGCGACATCCCCTGATTCGTAATCCGAGGTATCGATGCGCTCGGGGCGGGTGTCAAAGTCGAGCCGCGCCGGCTGCATCACGTGCTGCTCGTCAAACACCCGCCACTGCCACGCGGCCGCCGGCGACTCGCCCGGTGCCTGGTCAAGCCGCTGGATAAAGCTGATGCCCTCGGGGTTATAGGGGCGCAGCGCCAGCGCCAGGCGCCCACCCGCCGCGGCGGTGGCGGTGTAGCGACACTCCAGGCGATGGCCATCGCCGGCGGCCACCACCCGGGCGCGGCTGGCCAGTTGCAGGCCGCCGGTCTCGGCGGTGGTGGTCACGCTCAGGTCATCGTCGCCGCGGTCCAGCCGCTGATCGACGGCGGGCAGACGCGAGGGGATCAGCCACTCGCCATCGGCCCCCCGCACCCAGGCATCCACCGAGCCGCCGTCGATGAGCGGTGTCACCAGCCCGCGCGGGTCAATGATGGGCAGCGCGGCGCAGTCCGGCCGGCCCACCGCGGTCCAGTTGCGGTGGGTGAGATTGACGTGGGTGATGCTGAACGCCCGGGGCAGAAACGCCGGGCTGTGCGGGTCGAACTGCTGCTCGATCCAGTACGGCCAGATCCAGTCCAGGTTGTGCTGGATGACCCGCGTGTTGATCAGTCCCCGGGCATGAAAGATCATCCCGGCGCGCAGCAGCTCGATGGGCTCGGCCACCTCCGAGGGCTGGCCGAAGCGCCGCAGCCGCGCCATCACCGCCAGCGGGTCCATGAACCCCTGCGATCGGGCCGCCCGGCGCACCACCCAGCGCCAGGGCAGCCACCTCATTAACGCCATCAATCGCATCTATCGGTGCCCTATCGCTCGAATTTCTGAAACATCTGTGTAAAAGTTCTGTCCGACCCGCCGTTACAACCCCAAGACTTTCATTCCAACGGAGATCGTTGATGAATCCGGATCTCGACCACCATTTCGAGCAGATCATCACGGGCCTGGGTGAGGACCCGAGCCGTGGCGGCCTGGAGAAGACGCCCTATCGCGCGGCCCGGGCCATGGAATACCTCACCCAGGGCTATCACCAGTCGCTCGACGAGCTGGTCAACGGTGCAATGTTCGAATCCGACAATGACGAAATGGTCATTGTTCGTGACATCGAATTCTACTCGCTCTGCGAGCATCACGTCCTGCCCTTCTTCGGCCACGCCCAGGTCGGTTACATCCCCGACGGCCGGGTCATCGGCCTGTCGAAGATCGCCCGCGTCGTCGACATGTACGCCCGCCGCCTGCAGATACAGGAAAACCTCGCCCGCGAGGTGGCCGAGGCCATCCAGCAGGTCACCCAGGCGCGCGGCGTGGCCGTGCAGATGGACGCCCAGCACATGTGCATGATGATGCGCGGGGTGAGTAAGCAGAACGCGGAGATGAGCTCCTCGGTGATGCTCGGCACATTCCGCGAGTCGGTCTCGGCGCGCAACGAATTCCTCCAGCTCATCCGTCGCCGGCCGGCATGAGCGGCGGTATCCAGCGGCCCCTGTCGCGCATCCGGGTCAAGGACCTGCGGCTGCGCACGTTCGTCGGCTTCAACGACGAGGAGCAGCGCAAGCGCCAGGATGTGGTCGTCAACCTGCGCATCGACTACGACGCCCTCGCCGCCGCGCGCGGTGATGTGGTGGACGAGGCACTGGACTATAAGACCATCACCAAGCAGATCATCGCTCATATCGAGGACAACCGGTTTCTGCTGCTCGAAAAGCTGGTCAACGATCTGGTCGAGCTGATCATGGCGCACACGGCGGTGCAGTATGCCGAGGTCGAGGTCGACAAGCCCCACGCCCTGCGCTTCGCCGATTCGGTTTCGCTGACCATGACCGCCCAGAGGGACTGACTCCGCCGGCGGCCCCATGACCGTCAGCGCCTGGCTGTCACTGCTTGCCATCTGCGTGCTCGGCGCCGTGTCACCGGGCCCCAGCCTGGCGCTGGTCATCCGCAACACGGTCAACCGCGGACGCGGCGCGGGGCTGATCACCGCCGTCAGTCACGGCCTGGGCGTCGGCGTCTATGCCCTGGCGACGGCGCTGGGGCTGGCGGCAGTCATCGCCACCCATGAGACCCTGCACAGCGCGATCACCCTAGCGGGTGCCGGCTATCTGCTGTGGCTGGGGGCCAGTGCCATGCGCGCGGGCCACCCGGCCGCCGAAGCGGGTGCCGAGCCCGCCCCCGCCGATGTCATGCCCGGGCGCGGCGTGGCGGCGGCCCGCGATGGCCTGACCATGGCGCTGCTCAACCCCAAGATCGCGGTGTTCTTTCTGGCCCTGTTCAGCCAGTTCGTCACGCCCGGCGCCGGTGCGCCGACCGTCGCCCTGCTGGCCGGCACCGCCACCGTGGTCGATGCCGGCTGGTATGCGCTGGTGGCGACGGGTCTGTCCGCCAGCGGCGGTGCCGCCTGGCTGCGGCGCCGGCAGGTCTGGATCGAGCGGCTGACCGGGGCGGTGCTGGTGTTCCTGGCCCTCAGCACCGCCGCCACCGTGCTTGGCTGACGCTGACGCCGCGTCAGTGCGAGAGCAGCACCGGCAGGGTCATTTCGCCCAGGATCCGGCGGGTGGTCCCGCCCATGACCATCTCCCGGAACCGCGAGCGCCCGTACGCCCCCATCACCAGCAGATCGGCATCAGCGTCGGCGGCCGCCGACAGCAGGGCGTCGGCCACGGGGATGTCGACACTGCCCTGGTGGGTCGCGGTCACCCGCACACCGTGCCGGGCCAGGTAGGCGGCGACATCGGCCCCGGGCAGATCGGTCCCCGCCCCGCGCAGGCCCGGCGCCTCGGTGCCGATCACTGCCACCTGCACCTCGTCGGCCCGGCACAGCAGGGGCAGGGCATCACTGACCGCCCGGGCCGATTCGCGACCGCCATCCCAGCCGACGATCACCCGATGCCCCACCGGACGCCGCTGCCAGGCATAGGGCAGCGCCAGCACCGGACGCCCGGCCATGACCGCCGCCTGGCCGGGCAGATCGGCCGGCACCAGGTCGGCGGGCCGATCCGGGTCGACCTGGCCCAGCACCAGCAGATCGGAATAGCGCGCCTGCTGGGCGACGACATCCACGGTGCTGCGGTCAACGCGCAGATCCTCCACCGAGCGCCATTCGGTGCTGAGCGCCTGATGCGCCACCTGGGACTCAAAGATCGCCGCCAGCCCGGCGTTACGGGTCTGCCAGGCCTCGCGGTAGCGATCCAGCGCCTCGGGCGGCAGGTATTCGGCATGGGCGGCCAGCGGCTCGGCCACCGCCAGGCCGGTCAGGTGGGCCTCATGGGCGCTTGCCAGGGCCGCCGCGGCGGCGACGTGATTGGCCTCGTGGCCGTCCTTGTGCAGATAAAGCAGGATCGAGCGAATCATGATCCCCTCTCCCTTAGCCTGTTGTTGTCAGGAACAGGCTAAGTCCGCGGGGAGTCCTGATACAATCACAACTTTTACGCCAACAGCTTGTCGGTCAGTCATGAAAGTTTTTATCCGTCTGCTTATCGCCCTTCTCCTGCTGGGCGGAATCTTTGGTGGCATCTTCGGCTACAAATACTTTGTCCAGACGCAGGGTGGCGGCCCGGGCGGCCCGCGTCCGGCCAACATCACCGCGACCACGGTCGCCAGCGAGCAGTGGCAGGGCGAGCGCAGCAGCGTCGGCAGCCTGACCGCCGTGGATCGCGTCGCCGTGAGCACCGAGGTGGCCGGCACCATCGAGTCGCTCAACTTCGACTCGGGTGAGCGCGTCGACACCAATGATGTGCTGGTCGCCCTGGACACCGATGTTGACGAGGCCGAGCTGCAGGGCCTTCAGGCCGAGGCCGAGCTGGCCCGCATCGCGTTCAACCGCGCCGAGGATCTGCTCCCCCAGCAGGCCATCTCCCAGTCCGAGTTCGACGAAGCGCGGGCCCGGCTCGACAGCGCCACCGCGGCCGTGGACACCCAGCAGGCGCGACTGGCGCAGAAGACCATCCGCGCGCCCTTCCCGGGCATTCTCGGTCTGCGCACGGTCAGCGTCGGCCAGTATCTGGCCCCCGGCAGTGACATTGTCGAGATCCAGCGGCTCGACCCGATCTATGCCGACTTCACCCTGCCCGAGCGGTTTCTCACCGACCTCGAGCAGGGCCAGTCCATCGAGGTGAACACCAGCGCCTTCGAGGACACCTTCAACGGGACCATCACCGCCATCGACAGCGCCATCCGCGAGAACACCCGCGCCGTGTCGGTGCGCGCCACGCTGGACAATCCCGACGGGCGACTGCGACCCGGCATGTTCGCCGAGGTGACGGTGCTCGAGCCCATGGAGCGCACGCTGCTCACCATCCCGCGCACGGCGGTAAGCTTTAACACCTATGGCGATTTCGTGCTGCGCATCAATCAGAACGACAACGGTCTGGTGGCCGAGCGCGTGCAGATTGAGACCGGCGAGGTGCGCGATGGCCGGGTCGAGGTCACCAGTGGCCTCGACAAGGGCGATCGCGTGGTGGCCGCCGGGCTGGTCAAGGTCCGCCCCGGCCAGCCGGTCACCATTGATGACACCGTCACGCTGAATCCGGACGAGGTGACCGGTCGATGAAATTCACCGACATCTTCATCCATCGCCCGGTGCTGGCGACGGTGATCAGCCTGCTGATCCTGCTGGCCGGTGTGCGCTCGCTGGACCTACTCGAGGTGCGCCAGTACCCGTCCACCGAGAACACGGTGGTCACCGTCACCACCACCTTCCCGGGCGCCGACAGCGAGCTGGTGCAGGGCTTCATCACCCAGCCGCTGCAGCAGGCCATCGCCGAGGCCGGTGGCATCGACTACATCACCTCGGAAAGCCGCCAGGGCCAGTCCACCATCGAGGTGAACATGGCCCTCAACTACGACGCCAACGCGGCGGTCTCCGAGATACAGGCCAAGGTGGCCAGCCAGCGCAATGTGCTGCCCGCCGACGCCCAGGACCCGGTGATCGAGTCGAGCACCGGCGATCAGACGGCGCTCATGTATCTGGCGATCTACAGCGAGTCGGTCAAGATCCCCGAGATCACCGATTTCGTGAACCGCGTCATCCAGCCCCAGGTCCAGGCGCTGGACGGGGTGGCCAAGGCCCGGGTGTTCGGGCGCTCGCCGGCCATGCGCATCTGGCTCGACCCGCAGCGCATGGCGGCGCTCAACGTCACCGCCAGCGAAGTCCGCGACGTGCTGCGTGCCAACAACTACCAGGCCGGCATTGGCAACACCAAGGGGCCGTACACCCGCATCAACCTGTCGGTGACCACCGATGTGAGCGATCCCGACGCCTTCCAGCGCCTGGTGATCCGCGAAGAGAACGGCACCGTGGTGCGCCTTGATGATGTGGCCGATACGGACTTCGGCTCCGAGACCTATGCCTCGGCGGCCTGGTACAAGGGCCAGCCCTCGGTGTTCATCGCCGTCGAGCAGGCTCCCGGCGCCAACCCGCTGGATGTGGCCGGCGAAGTCCAGCAGACGATGCCCAACCTGCGCAGTCAGCTACCGCAGGACATGCAGCTCGCGCTGCCGTATGACGCGAGCAAGTTCATCGAAGACTCCATCAACGAGGTGTTCAAGACCATCGCCGAGGCGGTGCTGATCGTGCTCGTGGTGATCTTCCTGACCATCGGCTCGATCCGCGCGGCCATCGTGCCGTCGCTGGCGGTGCCGCTGTCGCTGGTGGGCGCGGCCACCATCATGATCGCGCTGGGCTATTCGCTGAACCTGCTCACGCTGCTGTCCATGGTGCTCGCCATCGGGCTGGTGGTGGACGACGCGATCATCGTTGTCGAGAACATCCACCGCCATATCGAGGAAGGCTACTCCAACGTCGATGCCGCCATTATGGGCGCGCGCGAACTGGCCGTGCCCATCATCGCCATGACCACGACCCTGCTCGCGGTCTACGCGCCCATCGGCTTCATGGGCGGGCTGATCGGAACGCTGTTCACCGAGTTCGCCTTCACCCTGGCCGGGTCGGTGCTCATCTCGGGCATCATCGCGCTGACCTTCTCGCCCATGGTCTCGGCCGCCGTGCTCAAGCCCGGCGGCAAGGCGGGGCGGTTTGAGCAGTTCGTCGAGCGCATGTTCAACGGCCTGGCCGCCGCCTATCAGCGCAGCCTGCACAGCCTGCTCGACACCAAGAGCGTGCTCATCGTGTTCGGCGTGATCGTGCTGGCCTCGAACTACTTCATGTTCACCACCAGCCAGAGCGAGCTGGCGCCCACCGAGGATCAGAGCATCCTGTTCTTCCAGGGCACCGCACCGCGCACCGCCACTTTCGATTATCTGGCGACGTTCGCCGAGCGCTACCAGACCGAAGCGGAGAGCATCCCCGAGTACAGCGAGACGTTCATGATCCTCGGCGGCCTGTCGCCGGATACGGTGTTCGGCGGCGTCAAGATGGTGCCCACCAGCGAGCGCGAGCGCAGCCAGACCGAGGTGCAGCAGGAGGTGACCGCCAAGTTCACGCCCAACCCGGGGCTCGACACCGCGGTGTTCCCGCGGCCGAGTCTGCCGGGCTCGGGCGGCGGGCTGCCCGTGCAGTTCGTGCTGACCACCTCGGCCGGCTACGAGGCGCTGGATAACGTCGCCACCGATTTCATCGGCCAGGCCATGGGCAGCGGCAACTTCCTGTTCCTGCGCAAGTCCGTGGAGTTCGACCGACCGCTGACCACGGTCGAGGTCAACCGCGACAAGGCCGCCGACATGGGCATCAGCATGGAGCAGCTCGGCAGCAGCCTGTCGGGGATGCTCGGTGGCGGCTACGTCAACCGCTTCAATCTGGACGGGCGCAGCTACAAGGTCATCCCCCAGGTTGATCGCCCGTTCCGGGCCAATGCGGCGATGCTCGAGGAATACTACATCGAGACCCCCCAGGGCGAATCGGTGCCACTCTCAAGCCTGGTGACCCTCAAGGAATCGGTGGTCCCAAGCTCACGCAACCAGTTCCAGCAGCTCAACTCGGTGACGCTTGAGGGGATCCCGGCGCCGGGCGTGCCGCTGGGGGATGCACTCAACTACCTCGCGACCACCGCCGATCAGGTCCTGCCGGCAAGCTATAACGTCGACTACACCGGCCAGTCGCGGCAGTTCGCCGATCAGGGCGGCGCGCTGGTGCTGACGTTCTTCCTGTCGATGCTGGTGATCTATCTGGTGCTCGCCGCACAGTTCGAAAGCTGGCGCGATCCGGCGATCATCCTGGTCTCGGTGCCGCTCAGTATTGCCGGGGCGCTGGCGTTCATCACCCTTGGCTTCGCCACGGTGAACATCTACACCCAGGTGGGGCTGATCACGCTGATCGGTGTCGTCGCCAAGAACGGCATCCTGATCGTGGAGTTCGCCAACAACCTGCAGATCAAGCAGGGCCTCGGCAAGCGCGCGGCGGTTGAACAGGCGGCCACCATCCGCCTGCGGCCGATCATCATGACCTCGCTGGCGCTGATCATGGCCATGGTGCCGCTGCTCATCGCCACCGGCGCGGGCGCGGTCAGCCGCTTCCAGATCGGTCTGACCATCGCCACGGGGCTTGGCATCGGCACGCTCTTCACGCTGTTCGTGCTGCCCGCCTTCTACCTGGTGCTGGGGCAGGACCACAACGCCCACAAGTCGGAGGCGACAGCGGCCTGATGGCGGCGGTGACGGCTCGGGGGCTGACCCGGACCTACGGCACGACGACGGTGGTGGATGGCATTGACCTGACCATCGAGGCGGGTGAGTGCTTTGCGCTGCTGGGGCCGAACGGTGCCGGCAAGACCACCACACTGCGCATGCTGCTGGGGCTCACACCCCCCAGCAGCGGCGAGGTGACCGTGCTCGGCGAGCCCATCCCGAAGCGGGCCCGGGCCATGCGCGAGCGCGCCGGCATCGTGCCCCAGTTCGACAACCTCGACCCCGACTTCAGTGTGCGCGAAAACCTCATCACCTACGGCGCCTATTATGGCGCACGGCGTAAGGTGGTGGAGGCGCGGATGGATTCGCTCCTTGCCTTCGCCGAGCTGACCGAGCGGGCCGATGACCCCATCCAGGGGCTGTCCGGTGGCATGAAGCGCCGCCTGACGCTTGCCCGGGCCCTGGTCAACGACCCGGAGCTGCTCGCCCTGGACGAGCCCAGTACCGGCCTTGACCCCCAGGCCCGCCAGCATATCTGGGAGCGCATGCACACGCTGCGCCGCCAGGGCCGCACCCTGCTGCTGACCACCCATTACATGGAAGAGGCCGAGCGGCTCTGCGACCGCGCCGCGATCATCGATCACGGCCGCATCGTCGCCTGCGACAGTCCCTCGGCGCTGATCGCCGCGCACATCGAGCCGCATGTGGTGGAACTGCGCGGCGATCAGGCCATGCAGTGGATGGGGCGGATGAACGCCGCCGGCGACATCGACGCCGAGGTGCGCGGTCATGCCGGCGTCGGCAGCGGCCTCGAGCCGCTGACCGCGGCGGGATTCCGGGTGGAGCCGGTGGGCGAGACGGTGCTGATCTACGGCCAGGATCGCGAGGCGTTGATCCAGCGCATCGAGGCACTGATCGGGCCGGGGTATCTCTACCGGCCGGCGAGCCTCGAGGATGTCTTTCTGCGCCTGACCGGACGGGAGCTCCGCGACTAATGAGTGCGAGTGTTGCGGATCATCTGAAAACCGGCCCACAGCTCAGTGGCCGGTTCATTGCCGTGTGGCTGCGCAACCTGCGGGTCTGGCGCAAGCTCATGCTGCCCTCGCTGCTGGGCAACTTCGGCGAGCCGGTGCTGTATCTGCTGGCACTCGGTTATGGACTGGGGCAGTTCGTCGGCGAAGTCGAGTCCATGCCCTATATGGTGTTCCTGGCGAGCGGCATCGTCTGCTCAGCGGCGATGACCGGCGCCACCTTCGAGGCGCTCTACTCCGCCTACACCCGGCTCACCCAACAGCAGACCTGGGCGGCGATGCTCGCCGCGCCGATGAACGTCGATGATGTGGTGCTGGGCGAGATCGCCTGGGCGGCCACCAAGGCGCTGATCAACGCCAGCGCCATCGTCCTGGTCGCCGCCGTGCTGGGTCTGGTCGCCGGGCCCGAGGCGCTGCTGGTGCTGCCGGTGATCCTGCTCGCGGGGTTTTCGTTTGCCGGCATCGCGATGATCGTCACCGCGATTTCGCCGAGCTACGATTTCTTCCTGTACTACTTCACATTGGTGATGACGCCGATGCTGCTGCTCTCGGGCGTGTTCTTTCCGCTATCGGGGCTGCCCGATGCGGTGGGCATCGGCGCGCAGTTCCTGCCGCTCGCGCATGTGGTCATGCTGGTGCGCCCGCTGATGACCGGCACGGCCGTCGACGCACCGGTGCTGCATCTGGCGGTGATCCTGGGCTATGCGGTGGGCAGCTACTGGATCAGCGCGGCCCTGGCGCGGCGACGGCTGATCCGCTGACCGGCTCTGTCCGCTCCGGCAGCCAGATCCAGACGTAGGCGCCCAGCGGCTGCTCGGCGCTAGAAATCATCATCCACTCTGGGGGAGTGGGCATGACGTGGCAGGAGCGTCAGTCGATCCGCGGCTTCACGGTTGGCGCGCCGCAGCTCTGCCGGGCTCGCACTGAAAAGCGGCACACCCACAATGGTGGCGGCCTCGAAATAAAGCCCGATATCCGTGCCCGGGTCACCGTTTTCAATGCGCCGCAGCGTCACACGGGTAATGCCTGCGCGCTCGGATACATCGGATGCGGTCATGCGCCGCTCGATCCGGCCGGTGCGCACAAGCCGGCCCAGTAGCGCGACCGCCTCACGGGTGTGCGGTGAATAGACTCTTTGCCTGGCGGCCATAGAGTGGATCCCTGAATATCCAAAAGTCCCGTAGGAGGATATTCAACTATCCATCTCGCTTCAATACTGGATCAGCGAGTGCACCGGCGCGTCGGTCATGTGTTCGCGGGCGTTGAGAAAACCCAGCTCGATGATGAAGCTGTAGCCGAGCATCTCCGCCCCCAGGCGACGCAGCAGATCCCCGGTGGCCCGAGCCGTTCCCCCGGTGGCCAGCAGATCGTCCACGATCAGCGTGCGGGCGCCCTGACCCAGTGCATCGCGATGCACCTCAAGCGCGTCGGTGCCGTATTCAAGCTGATACTCGCAGGCGTAGACGTCGGACGGCAGCTTGCCGGGCTTGCGCACAGGGATGAAGCCGGCGCCAATGCGGTACGCAAGCGCGGCGCCAAAGATGAACCCGCGTGACTCAGTGCCGACGATGTACTCCGGCACCGGACCCTGCAGGTCCTGCGCCAGCAGATCCACGGCCGTTTTAAAGCCCTCGGCATCGCCGAGCAGCGGCGTGATGTCCTTGAAAAGGATTCCCGGCTTGGGGAAGTCGGGAATGTCCCGGATCAGCCCCTGCACCTGAGCGACGGCGGCGTCCCGGTCCTCGATCATGGCAGTCACGACTAGCGTCTCCTCAATCCTTGGGCCACTGCATGGTAGCGGGAAACCGCCGGAGTGTCGTCACGCGACAGCGCCAGCAGGCAGGTGCGACACAGGCAGTCATCATACGCAGCGGCCACCGCCTCGCGCATATCATCGCTCAGGGTAATGTCGACACACTGGCAGCGGTGGATCGTGCCCAGCCGGCACTCGAAGTCGTTGCCGCAACGGGGACAGCGCTTGGGCTCATGATCAGGCATTCGGGGTTGAGCTTCGCGGGGTTGAGCTTCGCGCCGCGCCGGGGCGGGTTGCGGTGCTGAAGGCATCATCGGCGAGCCAGCCGCCATTGGCGGCCTCGCGCTCGAGCCGATCCATGATGGCCAGGCGCTTGTCTTCGGGATAGTCGCGCCATTCAACGATCTCGGTCTCGGTGCGTCCGCAGCCGATGCAGCGGCCATTATCGACTTCGCAGATGCTGATGCAGGGTGACGATGCGCTCATGATTTCTCCACAAGATGTTGGGGTCATGTTCTACCAGAAACCCAACTTGAAGGACAAATCACGGCGCCCGACTGCTGTTCATCATGGTCTTGAACGCCGAGTGCTGCCGGCGGTTACGCCGGGCCAGACGCAGGTCATAGTCCATCTGAAGCCGCAGCCAGAATTCCGGCGAGGTCTCGAAGTAGTCCGCGAGCAGCAGGGCGGTCGGGGCCGTGATGCGGCGTTTGCCGGCGAGGATATCAGTGATGCGGTTAACCGGCACCCGCAGCGCCCGGGCCAGGGACGCGGGCTTCAGGCCACGCGCGATCATGAACTCATGGCCGAGCACGTCGCCGGGCGGCATCGGGGCTTCCCACTCATCCTGCGGATTCATGGGCCCGGCGCCTCGTCGAGGGCGACGCCGTGGGCCTCGCCGGCGGTAAAGCGAAAGAGCAGCCACCAGCCATAGCCCACACGCAGGGTATAGCGGTCGTGATGGTCGTTGGGGTCGGGATCGGGGTCGGGGTCGGGGGTGTCGAACGGGATCGACTCATCAATCATGGGCTGCAGGCGCCTGCCGCAGGCCTGTTGCAGATCCTCCGCGTCAGTGGCGGCGTGGAGGAGCGCCAGATCACGACGCAGCACGGTGGCGAGGTTTGCTGGCGTGGAATGGGATGGCCGCCCCCACCAGATCATCCGCAGGCGGGGCGAGGCGAAGGTCTTGATCATTGGGCGATTCCTTGCCGGGATGAGGCTTGACGCTCAGTTCACCATATCGCGCGGCGGAGAGGGGCACCGGCCGTCGGGCCATGTGGCGCTGACCGATTCGTGGCCTGTGCCGGGCGATGAGCGGGAGACGAGCGGGCGGCGGATGCGGGTAAGGGAGGAAGGGCGTTGTGGGGTCTTCGGGACACGAAGTGACGCGCGACGGAGATCGTTATTACGCTCGACGTCACACGTCACGCCATGGGCAGCGGGAGTGCCTGGAATAACCGCCGCTCATCCGCGTTTCGGGGCCGCTGGAGCGCATGGGTCGTTGCGATCGTCCTGACGCGCTCTGTCGTCACTGTAAACGGAGGACGGAGTGCGTCAATTCGTCTCCGGAAGACCCTACAAAACCCAGGAGCCCAGCCCAGGCCTGGGCACCCGGCCTGGCCCCGGGCCCTGCCCCCGCGTGCTACCGTCCTCCCATGGACGAAGACATCGACATCCCCCACTTCCGGCAGCGGCTGCACGAGATGCGTGCTGAAATCGAAGGACAGGCGCAGGCTCGCGACGACTCGCGGGCGACCGTGGAGCTGGATCAGACCCGCGTGGGGCGGCTATCGCGCATGGACGCCCTTCAACAGCAGGCAATGGCCGAGGCCACCAACGAGCGCGCGCAACTCACGCTCACGCACATCACCTCCGCCCTGCAACGCTGCGATGACGGCACCTACGGCGAGTGCCTGCGCTGCGGCGAGCTCATCAACCCGCGGCGGCTTGAGGTGGATCCCGCCGCGACGCTGTGCATCGACTGCGCGGACTGAGAGCGCCCGACGCGTCACGCTAGCTCAGGAATAACCCATACGCCGGATTATCCGACTCATTCCGATACGGATAGCCCAGCTTGTCGAGGCTTTCCTCAAACTTCTCCCGCTGCTCGGGCGGCACCTGGATCCCCACCAGCACCCGGCCATAGTCCGCGCCATGGTTGCGGTAATGGAACAGCGAGATATTCCAGCGCCGTCCCAGGCGCTTGAGAAAGTTCAGCAGCGCGCCGGGGCGCTCCGGAAAGCGCACCTGATAGAGCACCTCGTGATCGACGTTATGCCCGCGGCCACCCACCATGTGCCGCACATGCACCTTCGACATCTCATCATCGGTCAGATCCAGCACCGGATAGCCCTTCGCCCGCAGCGCCTCAACCACCTCGTCGCGCTCAGCCAGGCCATCATTCAGGCCGATCCCAGCGAATACATGCGCCTCATCGGCGTGCGCGAAGCGATAGTTGAACTCAGTGATGGCGCGGTTGCCGATGGTCTCGCAGAACTCACGAAAACTCCCCGGCCGCTCCGGGATCGTCACCGCCAGCACCGCCTCGCGATGCTCGCCCAGCTCGGCGCGCTCCGCCACATGCCCCAGGCGTGAGAAGTTCATGTTGGCGCCACAGTTGATGCCCACCAGCGTCTGGCCGGTCACACCGCGCTGCTCGATGTACTTCTTGATCCCCGCCACCGCCAGCGCACCGGCCGGCTCCATCACCGTGCGGGTGTCCTCGAAGATGTCCTTGATGCCGGCGCAGATCTCATCGGTGCTCACCAGCATGCACTCATCCACCAGCTCGCGGGCGATCCGGAACGTCTCCTCACCGATCTGGCGCACGGCTACGCCGTCGGCGAAGATGCCCACCTGATCCAGCGTGACCCGCTCGCCCGCGGCCATCGCCCGCTCGAGCGTCGGCGCGTCCTCGGGCTCCACCGCGATGATGCGGATATCCGGGCGCAACTGCTTGATATACGCCGCAATCCCGGCGATCAGACCGCCACCGCCCACCGGCACGAACACCGCATCAATGGGCTGGGGATGCTGGCTGAGGATCTCCATGCCCACCGTGCCCTGCCCCGCGATCACGTCCGGGTCATCATAGGGCGGGATGAACGTCAGCCCGCGCTCCTCGATCAGCTTGGCGGCATGGGCCTTGGCGGCATCGTAGTTATCGCCATGCAGCACCACCCGACCGCCAAAGTTGCGCACCGCGTCCACCTTGATGCTCGGCGTGGTCCGGGGCATGACGATGGTCGCCTTGATGCCAAGCTTCTGCGCCGAGATCGCCACCCCCTGCGCGTGATTGCCGGCGGACGAGCAGATCACACCTTTGTCCCGCTCGGCCTGGCTCAGGCTCGCGATCTTGTTGTACGCCCCGCGGATCTTGAACGAGAACACCGGCTGCATGTCCTCGCGTTTGAGCAGGATATTGTTATCCAGGCGCCGCGACAGGTTGGTGGCAGTGACAAGCGGCGTCTGCTCAGCGACATCGTAGACGCTCGCTGTCAGAATACGTTGAAGATAGGATTGCATGCCCGACCGGGAATTTGCCCCAAAGGGCGACAGTGTACAGGAGAGACAAGCCATGAGCGTCGACACCCAGAAACGCGCCGCCGCCGAAGCCGCCGTCGAGCGCATCGAGCCCGGCAGTGTGATTGGCGTGGGCAGCGGCTCCACCGTCGATCAGTTCATCGACGCCCTCGCCGCCAGCGACACCCGGATCGAGGCCGCCGTCGCCGCTTCCGAGGCCAGCGCCGAGCGCCTGCGCAACCACGGCATCGAAGTCCGCGACGCCAACAGCGTCAGCGAACTGAGCATTTACGTGGACGGCGCCGACGAGATCTCCCGCCACCTGCAGATGATCAAGGGCGGCGGCGGCGCGCTGACCCGCGAGAAAGTCATCGCCGCCATCGCCCGGCGGTTCGTCTGCATTGTCGATGAAAGCAAATGGGTGCGCGCGCTCGGCGACTTCCCACTGCCCGTGGAAGTGGTCCCCATGGCCCGCTCCTACGTCGGCCGGCAACTGCTCAAACACGGCGGGCGGCCCACGCTGCGTGAGGGGTTCACCACCGACAACGGCAACGTCATCCTCGATGTGCAGGGTCTGGACTGCGCCGAGCCCATTGCGCTGGAGCGCGCGCTCAATAACATCGCCGGCGTGGTCACCAATGGCCTGTTCGCCGCCCGTCCGGCGGATGAACTGCTCGTCGGCACCGACACCGGCGTGCAGCGTTTCACCGCCGCCTGAGCGGCATGCAAAAGGCCCTGATCACCCTCGGTATCGCGATTCTGATCATCGGTCTGCTCTGGCCGGTGATCAGCAAACTCGGCCTCGGTCGGCTGCCGGGGGATATCGTGATCCGCCGCGAGGGATTCACCGGCTACTTCCCGATCACCACCTCGATCATCGTCAGCATCGTGGTGTCAGTAGTTATCTGGTGGTTTCGGCGTTAGCGCAGTGGCAGCAAGCAAGCTGTCAATGACGGGCAAGGGACGCTTTGCAGCCGCTGCGAGCCGCCCCCCGGGAGCTCGGAGATGACATTAGTATCTATCAGATAACTCAAAGATCGACCTCACGCGGCAAGCTGTCTCGCCGCTCAAACTCGATATCCTCTGCGCCGTAGATCGGGGATCGCCGCATGAAGTCAACCAGCGATTCACGAGGGGCGGTGAGGTGATCGTAGGCGTCCCGCGACATCACAACCGCGATCGGTTTGCCGTGGTATGTGATCTCCTGAGGGGAGTCGCCTGCCGCACGTATTAAATCGGCGAAGCGCGCCTTTGCTTCCTGTACCTGCCAATCTTTCATTGAAGGCTCTTTCTGATTCGTCTAGCCAGAACATACGCATCCGCACCGATCCATCTATTTCCCTCCCCGCAGCCACGCCCACATCCGGCCCAGATACTCATGCCAGGCGGCCTCGGTGGTGCGCAGGTCATCGGCGCTCGGCGCGAAGTCACCCGGGCGGGCGAACTGCTGTGGGATGGCCCGATGGGCGGTCGGGGCCGGTCGTGGTTCAATGCCTTCGTGATCAAACGCGGCGATGGCCCGCGGCAGATGACTCGCCGAGCTGACCACCACAGGCTGACGAAAGCCCGCGGTGTTGCCGTCGCGGGCACTCACCCATTCGGCATAAGCCGCCGCCTCCTCCTCGGTATTCCGCGCCGCCGGCAGCATCCGGATCTGCCCCCGCGGCACGCCCAGCGCCACGGCCATATCCGCGGCGATAGCGGCCTGGGACCGGCCGCGCGGCAGGGCGCCGCTGGTCACCAGCAAGGCATCGGGCCGCATCCGCCACAGCCGAATGCCCTCGATGAGTCGCTGCAGGGATGTCGCCGAGAGCTGCGCGCTCAACGGGAGCGAGGGATCATCCACGGCGCCGCCGCCCAGCACCACGATGGCTGCGACGTCGCTGGGCATTACCTGGCCCACGGCTCCGTCGGGTGCGCTCACCTCAATGGGCGTATACACGCCTTCCAGCGGCGCCATCAGGCTGTTCGACACCGGCCACCAACTGATCAAGGCGAGCGCCAACGTTGTCACCCCCATCAGCGCCAGACCGGTACGCCGGAAGCGCGTGAACGCGGCCATCAAAAGCCCCACCAGCAGGGCGATCACGACCAGGCTGAGCGGCTTTAAAAGCGCGCCGGCGAGTTTTGTGAAAAGGAACACACGCTATCCCTGCGCTACTCTGCGCGCATCCGCCGTTGATAGGCGACGCCGTCGCCGATTTCATCCCGGCGCTCGCGCCACAGCCCAAAGGCGACGCTCGGGTGATTCGATTGGTCGTCGGTTTCAGTCATAAGGTTAAGGGTATCGCGGCCACGGGCGACCGAGCGAACCTCCCGTCTACAACAACCGCTCGATTGCGCGCTTGACCTTATCCGAGCCAGGTCGGGTCATCGCCCCGAACACCTCGACCACCTCGCCGTCGGGATTGACCAGGTACTTGTTGAAGTTCCAGCGCGGGGCGCGGGACTGACGCGCCAGTTCGGCGAACACCGGATGGGCATCACCACCGCGGACGGGCACGGTCGCCATCATGTCGAAGCTCACCCCAAAGTTCACAAAGCAGGTCTCCGCGGCGGCCGCCTCGTCATCCGCCTCCTGATTGAAGGAATCCGACGAGAACCCGATCACCTTGAGCCCACGATCGGCATAGGCCTGATGCAGCGCCTCCAATCCCTCGAACTGACCGGTAAAGCCGCAGTGACTGGCGGTATTGACCAACAGCACCGCTGGCGCATCCGCGGCAAGGTCCTGCACGTTGACGACTTCGCTCGAGTGCAGCCGGCGCATGTCGTGATCAAGCCAGTCCGTGCCGGCGGTGGCCGTAGACGCCATGGCGATTCCTCCCAGTAGCAACGTGAGCAGTACAGCAATCGTTAGAGCGATTCTCATGGCGTACCCCTTAGTAGTGATGGCGCAGTTGTGCGATCAGCAGCACCTCATCCGCACAGCGATAAACCATTCGATGCTCTTGGTTGATACGTCGCGACCAATAACCGGCAAGCGCATGCCTGAGAGGCTCGGGCTTTCCGGATCCACTGAAGGGTTCTCGGGCAGTGGCTTTGATCAGGGCATTAATGCGTTTCAGCATTCGACGGTCAGTGCTCTGCCAGAACAGATAATCATCCCAGGCATTCGTCGAAAAGCAGATCTTCATTCAGCCAGCGGATGCACTTCACCACCACCCGCTTCCAGCTCAGCAACCGATTCAAGTAGTCGACGGGCATTGGCCGGCGAGCGAAGGAGCCAGGCCGTCTCCTGCAACGACTCATAGTCCTCAAGCGACATCATGACCACCGACGACGCACGGCTTCGTGTGATTGTGACCGGCGAGTGGTCCTCACACACCTGATCCATTGTGCCGGCTAGATTAGCCCTCACTTTTGTGTAGCTGATCGCGTCCATCACCGCCTCCTTATCTGTACAGGATATTGTACCGGGCGAGTCAGCCTTTAGCGACCCACATCGACCTAACGGTCCGCATAGTTGGCCTCAATCCACTCACGGTAGGCACCCGACTGAACGCGGGCGACCCATTCCGGATGGTCCAGATACCACTGAACGGTCTCGCGCAGGCCCTGCTCGAAGGTGTGGGCCGGCCGCCAGCCGAGCTCGTGCTGAATGCGGCGACTGTCGATCGCATAGCGCCGGTCATGACCGGGTCGATCGGTGACCGAGGTGATGAGGGCGCGATAGCCGCTGGCGGTGTCCGTGGGCTGGATCGTCTCGAGCGTCTCGCACAGCGCCTCCACCACCTGCAGGTTGGTGCGCTCGGCGTCCCCACCAATGTTGTAGGTGCGACCGATCTTGCCGTGCTGTAGGACCGCCCATAGTGCCTCGGCGTGATCGTCGACATGCAGCCAGTCACGGATCTGTCCCCCGTCGCCGTAGACCGGCAGGGGCTTGCCGGCAAGCGCGTTCAGGATCATCAGCGGGATGAGCTTTTCCGGAAGCTGGTAGGGCCCGTAATTGTTCGAGCAGTTGGTGATCACCACCGGCAGGCCATAAGTGCGGTGCCAGGCGCGGACCAGATGGTCGCTCGCGGCCTTGCTAGCGGCGTAGGGCGAGCTCGGTGCGTAGGGCGTCGCCTCGGTGAACGCCGGCGCGTCGGGTGGCAGATCCCCGAAGACCTCATCCGTCGAGATGTGATGCAGGCGGAAGCGCTCGCGCGGGCTCGAGCCACTGGCCTCGGGGCGGTCGTCGAGCCCCTCCCAGTAAGCGCGGGCGGTATCGAGCAGGTTCTGGGTGCCGACCACGTTGGTGTCGACAAACACGCCGGGGCCGAGGATCGAGCGGTCCACATGGCTCTCGGCGGCGAGGTGCATCACCGCATCCGGGCGATGTTCGCGAAAGACCCGTTCGAGGGCCTCGCGATCGCGGATATCCACCCGCTCGAACCGATACCCGGGATCGTGTTGAAGGCCCGGGAGGGACTCGGGGTTGCCGGCATAGGTAAGCGCATCGACGTTGACCACCTCGGCCCGCCCCCGGCCGCGGAGTTGCCGGATCAGCGCCGACCCAATGAAGCCGGCACCGCCGGTGATGAGGATTTTCATGGGGCTGCGCCCTCCTCTTCGCCGGCGTCGCGATAGCCGTTGGGGTTATCCCGCTGCCAACGCCAGGCATCCGCCATCATGGCGTCCAGGCCGCGCTCAGCCTGCCAGCCGAGCTCCTCACGGGCGCGGGTGGGATCGGCATAGCACTCGGCAATGTCGCCAGGCCGGCGCGGTGAGACATGCGTGGGGATCGTCTGACCCGAGGCGCGCTCAAAGGCCGCGACCACTTCCCGCACCGAGTAGCCACGGCCGGTGCCGAGATTCCAGACCCGGGCGCCGGTCTGGGCCATGAGGGGTTTCAGGGCGGCCAGATGCCCCTGGACCAGGTCGAGGACATGGATGTAGTCCCGCACGCCGGTCCCATCAGCGGTGGCATAGTCGTCCCCAAAGATCGACAGCGCTTCACGCCGGCCGACGGCGACCTGGCTGATGAAGGGCACGAGGTTATTGGGATGGCCCTGGGGATCCTCGCCGATGCGACCGCTCGGGTGGGCGCCCACCGGATTGAAATAGCGCAGCAGCGCCACGGACCAGCGCGGATCGGCGGCGGCCAGATCCATCAGGATGCGCTCGATCATCGCTTTGGAGGTGCCATAGGGGTTGGCGGGCTCACCCACCGGGGCGGTTTCGGGGATGGGGACGTGGGCGGGATCGCCGTAGACCGTCGCCGATGAGCTGAAGATCAGCCGCCGCACGCCAGCCCCCGCCATCGCGCGGGCCAGGGCGAGGGTTCCGCCGACGTTGTTATCGTAATAGGCGAGGGGCTTTTCGGTGCTCTCACCCACGGCCTTGAGACCGGCGAAGTGCATGACGGCATCCACCGGACCCCTGCCATCGGCATCACCGCCGGCGAGCAGGGCCGCAAGGCGTTGCTCGTCACGGATATCCGCCTCGACCACGGTCAGAGGCCGACCGCTCAGTGCCTCGACCCGCTCGAGCGCCGTCGGCGAGCCGTTGACGAAGCTGTCCAGACCGATCACCTCGTGACCGGCGTCAAGGAGGGCCAGCGCGGCATGGGAGCCAATATAGCCGGCCGCGCCGGTGATGAGGACTTTCATCGGAAGGAGTCTAGCAAAAGGGGAATCGTGCGCTCATGCTGAGCTGATCGACGCTAAAAACGTTCACCCTCCCGCGCCCGACGCATGAACAAACCGAATTCCTCTTCAGCCATCGGCATCTGATCAGTCAACGCGCGCAGCCTGTCGGCATTAATGGGCCGGCGTTCGACTTCGACGGGGACCAGTCGGACAACTGGCCGTCCGTGCCGAGTGATCGTCACCGACTCACCCCGTTCGGCACGGTCCGCCAGCTCATGGATATGTGCCCTGGCCTTGGAGAGCGTTATGGAACCGCCATCCATCCTCATGCACCGCTTGGTGACTATTGTTCCGTTCAAGGTAGTCGCCGTTGCCGCGCTCGGCAACGCATTGATGCGAATCGCAGTGACAGCGAGGATGGTGCGCGATTCAACACCAGCGACACGTCACGGGGCATGAAATGAACGACGACTGCTGGGCCCGCATTGAGCAGGCCATCGCCGAGGCATCCGGTCATGCGCCCGCGCCCATGCGGCGTACACCGGTTGGTGGTGGCGACATCAATGCCGCCTATCGGCTGGAGGGGCCGACGGTACGTTGGTTCGTCAAGCTCAACCGCGCCGATCGGCTGTGGATGTTCGAGGCCGAGACGGCAGGGTTGGCGGCCATGGCCTCGGCAGCCGAAGGTCCGCGCGTGCCGCGACCACTGACTATCGGCGTCGCGGGCAATCGCAGTTATGCGGTGATGGAGTGGATCGACCTGCATCCGCGTGGGGATACAACCGCGCTGGGCCACGCGTTGGCGAACATGCATGCGGTGACGACCAACCAGTACGGCTGGGATCGCGACAACACCATCGGCGACACCCATCAGGTCAATCCCTGGGAGCGCGACTGGGTGGCGTTCTACCGCGAGCATCGACTGCGGTTTCAGCTCGACCTCGCACGTCGCAATGGCTTTGGCGGGCGCCTGCAGGATCGCGGCGAGGCGCTGGCGGAACGGTTAGGGGCATTTTTCAGCGACTACACCCCGCGCACCTCACTGCTGCATGGTGATCTCTGGTCGGGGAATGTCGCGTTTGACGGGACGGGCGCACCGGTGCTCTATGACCCGGCGGTGTACTTTGGCGATCGGGAGAGTGACTTGGCGATGTCCGAGCTCTTCGGCCGACTACCGGCGGCGGCGTACTCGGCCTACGAGACGGTGTGGCCGCTGGATGCGGGATATCCCGTCCGCCGCGAGCTCTATCAGCTCTACCACATCCTCAATCACGCGAATCTGTTCGGTGGGCCGTATGCCCGAGAAGCGGAGGGGATGATTGATCGATTGCTGGTGGCAGTGTGACCAATCAAGCCGGCGCTGCGGAAATTATGGCGAGGCCTCTTCCCGAGCGACTTCGGCGCGGCGATCCGCTATCAAGCTGTCCGCCAGACTGATATGCGGATCGACCGTGCAAAACCGATCCCGCAGCCGTTCACCGGGATTGAGGCCGAGCTGGATTCCTTTGTTTGATAGGGCCATCAGACCTCCTTGCTTGTTGCCTGCCCTGCCGGGCTTCATTGGATACCGTGTTCGTATTAAGGCTTTATGTGTTGCAGCACGCAAGCAGCGTGGCTGGACACAAGCCTTTGTGGCGGAGCGTGCCGGGTTGCGGCAGGAAACGATATCCATCATCGAGAATGGTGCAAAGCCCTCGAGGCTTTCGTCGATCCTCGCTGTTCTCGCTGCACTCGATCTCGAGTTCAGGGTCGCTGAGCGCTCAAAATGGCAGCCGCAGGATATTGAGGCGCTTTTCTAACCGCCGCTGCGGGCAACAGGCTGGCCAATCCGATGACCGGCCATGTTCCCAAAAGATGTGTAACAGCCCTAATGTCGGTACATTACGCGGTTATTAGCGACGATCGGACTCACAAGTTGACCACCACCAACACATCCAACCCACCGACGCCGACGCCGACAGCACCCCTCACCCGCAGCGAGCAGTTCATCACCGCGGCGGTGTTCCTGTTCCCGGCGCTGGCACTGACCGTGCCGGATGGCTATTCCATCGGCGCGGTGGCACTGCTCATCGCGGCGATCACCCACCTCGTCGCCAATCGTCGCACCTGGGCACAACACCCGCCCCTGCCGGGTGCCGTCAAGGCGGTGATCGCGTTCATGATCCTCTACGCGCTCTTCTGGATGGGTGACGCGGCCCTGCGCGGCGAAGGCGTGCGCGAGTTCGACCGACCCAGCCGCTTTCTGCTCGCCGCGTTCTGCCTGAGCGTCTTCGCCCGGGCGCGTATCCAGCAGGGTGCCTTGTGGTTGGGGCTGGCGGTGGGCGGCATTGGCGCGGGTGGACTGGCCATCACCCAGAAACTCATTGAAGGCCAGCAGCGTGCCAACGGCTTCGCGCAGGTCATTCAGTTCGGCAACGCGGCCATGCTGATCGGGCTGATGTGCCTGGCCGGCATGCTGTGGAGCCTGCAGCCACCAACCACCAATCCCGACCGCCTGCGTCGCACCCGCCGTCGCCGCGTCCTCTTGACCCTTCTCATGGGCTTGGGTGCGCTGGGTGGCCTGACAGCGTCATTCGTGTCCGGCACACGGGGAGCCTGGCTTGCGCTCGGCCCCGCCCTGCTTGTCGGCCTCTGGGCGGCGGTGCAGCTCAGAAAAGCCCGGCTCTATCTGCTCATCGGTCCATTCGCCCTAGCGGTGATTGTAACGACGGCGTATTTCATCCCGGCCACAGGCGTGGAATGGCGGGTGGATTCGGCGGTGAATGAGGTGCATCTATACCTTGAGGATACCGAGCGCAGAACGAATACCGGTAATCGGTTCGAAATGTGGAGAGGGGCCGCTCACCTGATCAGCGAACGGCCCTGGGTCGGGTGGGGCGAAACGGGGTATCAGGCGGGGCTGGCGCGATTGGGCGAGGCGGGCATCATCACTGAGCGTGCGGCTGAATACACGCATGCCCATAACGAGTGGCTCAACGTCTGGGCAAAAAGGGGCATCATCGGAATATTCATTCTACTAGGATTGTATTTAAGCCCGATCAACGCGTTTGTCCGTTCCCCTCGCGGGGCAACGAGTCAGACCAGTTCCAGCGGAAGTCATGAGTCGCCACACCTCGCACTCCACACCGCCGGGATGATGTTCACCCTTGGCGCGATGGCCACCGGTCTCACGCAGGTCAATTTCAACCACAACATCGGGGTGATGACCTTTGCGTTCATGACCGCGGTACTAGTGGGGATTTCACAGCGCAATTGACGTGGCCGGTGCAGTCATTCGCGGCGCTCGCAGGGCGTCAGCAGTGCCGCCCGGCCCAATGTCCGGATCAATGGCGCTATCGCGCGCCGTCGCCCGTGATAATCGTGCGAAACGTCCGGATCACGATCACCAGGTCCAGCCAGATTGAGCAGTGCTTGGCGTAATAGAGGTCATACTCAAGCTTATCCCGGGTCTCGTCTTCCGAGTCGACATACCCGTGAGTGACCTGAGCCCAGCCAGTGATCCCCGGTTTGACCAGGTGGCGATAGGCGTAGAAGGGGATTGACGCTTCAAACGACTCAACAAACGCAACCTGTTCCGGACGCGGCCCGATGACGCTCATTTCGCCTTTGAGGACATTCCAGAACTGGGGCAGCTCATCGATGCGGGTCCGACGAATGAAATGCCCCACCCGGGTGATACGTTCATCTGCCGCCCGGGCAAACCGTGGGCCGGCCCGATCGGCATCCACCCGCATGCTGCGGAACTTGACCATGGGAAAACGCTTTCCCCCCTGACCGATACGCGACTGCATAAAGAACAAAGGCCCCGGCGAATCGCACTTGATCGCCACTGCGGCGAGGCAGACAACCGGGAGGGTGAGTGGGCTCGACGCAAGCACGATCAGTAGGTCCATACCCCGTTTGATGGCCATGTAGATCGGATGCGGCTTGAAACTGGCGAGATGGCCTGACTGCAGATACTCCAGAGATACTCGCCCCGTCAGCTGCTCACTAACCTGCGGGCCGTTATGGACGGGTACACCACGGACCTGACAGTCCGCATGAAACCGCTGCCACCGGGGGTCGTCAGTATCCAGATGGCCAACCACACCATCTACCCGGATGCCGCTCATTGAAGGCTCATCCAGTCGTACATAGCGGGCGTCAGCGACCGCCTGCACCGATGCCGGCAGAGCGCCCGGCTCAACAGCCAATACCGGCTTGAAATAGCGATGCCTGAGCGCGCGGCCAATAACAAGCCAAACCGCCGTGACCACGGCGGCAGTCAGCAGAAAGCTTCGCGAGTAATACGTGCGGGCAAATAGCAGCGCCACCGCAACGCCACCAAAGGCCGCCATGGTGATCGCCACCCCGACAAAGGGATGGAAAATACCAATATCGACTCGCTCCATCCGCCGTGCGGTCGTGACGGTGATCCCATAGGCCCCAAGACAGCCAGCAATCAGCAACTGGGCGCGCCACATATCATCCTGGCTCGGTATTCCCCACGCGACGCCGCTGCCCAGCGCAAGCATTAAAACGGCCCCACCGAGCCACCAGATCAGCGATAGCCATGCCGGGCGCCGTGTCATTGGCCCACTCGGCAGAGAGCGCTTACCGGAGCCTGCTAGTAAGTTCGACATCAGGGTAATCCTTGCCAGGTAGGGGTTTTTTGGCTAACCAAGGATCTGGCGGATTTTATCCATGTACGCATCAACGACGAGGCGGACATCATAATATTGCTCCATCAAACGGCGACCCGCCTGCCCCATCTCCGCACGGCGGGCGGGTCCCAGATGGAGCATTTCAAGCATCTTGTCAGCGAGATCGTCCGAGTCGCGCGGCTCACAGAGCAGCCCGGTCTGCCCGTCAATCAGCGGCTCACGCGTGCCAACGCTATCCGCCGCGATGATCGGTCGGCCCATGGCGGCTGCCTCCAGAAGAACGTGGGGGGTGCCTTCGCGATATGACGGTAGGACGACGCAGTCAGCATCGCTGATCAATGGCCTCACGTCGTCTACCTTGCCGAGCCAACTCATGACGGGTGATGCAGACCAAGCCTGCAGAGCGGATTCAGAAACAGTGCCAGAGTGTCCGCTCGGCACATCACCCGCAATTGAAAAGACAATGTCCGAGCTTTGGGCATGAGCTGCCTTTGCCGCCTCCATGAACTCATTAACGCCTTTCTCAGCAACGAGCCGGGCGATCATCACGAAGTGGACGGGTCTTGCTGGTGGGGCGGTCGACGCCAGCGGCGTGAAGGGGAATGCGTTCAGATCGATGCCTGAGCCGGGCAGCACCGATAGCCGATGAGACTGTGCGATATTGCGATCAAGGACATGGTCACGATCATCCTTGTTCTGCACGAACACATGAGCGGCCCTGCCCTGGGATGATCGCAGTAGCCCGTTCACCAATGCGCCCAGCCATCCGCCGCGGGTGATGGCTGTCCCCATGCCCGAAAGGTTGTTGATGAAGGGGATTCTGAGACGGCGGGCGACCAGTCCACCGTAGATATCGACTTTTGGTGTGAAATGCAGCGCGAGGGCGGGATTGATCTGGCGGTAGGCGTGGTACAGGTCCCGCAACGCCGTCAGCTCGGTCACCAGACCCGTGCTCGCGCCCTGCAGGCGGAGCGGAAAATGACTGAACCCGGCTGAGTGGAGGTCGCCAACGTATGCATCCGATGGCGCTACCGCTACCGGATCGTAGCCGCCCTCACGCAGCGCGTTAAGCAAAGGCAACCGAAAGCGGACGACGTACTCAGTCGTTGAGTTGGTGATCGCAACCCGAGGGCACAGCCCGGGCTCAGGCGCTACGTAGTCAGCCATCCACAGTGACCAAACGATGATCGCTAAATGGCTTGTCAGACTTTTTGGCCAGTACGAGCTGGGGCAGGCGTGGCGCGACGAGCATAATGATCGCACCAACCAGCTTGGCCCGATGTCGCGTGGCTGCCCCGAAGTTACTTGTCCCCACCCCGAAGGCGAAGACAAACGGTAATAGGGCGAACAGAAGTGCCCGCGCCGACGGATTACGCCAGATCGCAATCATGTGGGACCCGACAGATACAAAACCGAGGCGACAAGTAGTCTGACAGTGGGGGATGGGAATGCAGACCTTCATCCTGGGACGGTCCTTCGGCCCCCGACCCCGTAGTGGCAGAGCCCAGCTTTTCCGCAAACATGAAAACGCACGCAAAAAGAAAAAGTGCGAAGATAGTCTCAAACCCAAGCACTCTAACTAGATAACTATCTTCAAAAGCCTCTCTAACAAAAAAGAAGGACAAGATTGCCGAGAACAACACCAGCCCAGTTTTTTTCGCCCAGATCGGATTGTGGGTGTCCCGTGCCCCATGGCGATAGGCTAACTGCAGGCTCAACACCATCACAACGAGGGGCACTACAATGACCGCAAAATAACCCAAAAGTCCGACTTCGGACAGCAAGCGCAAGTGCAAGTTGTGCGGCGATGAGGCAATATGCTCTGTCCTGCTTCTGGCCTCCGTTAGGACATCTGTAGCCCCGTACCAACCAAAAGCACCGACCACCGGAGAACTGACAAAACCCTCCCACATGACTTTCCAACCCGCTAACCTACCTTGGAGATTTTTATCACTGAGCGGTTCACCAACTTCAATTCTAGAATCGAGGTAATCTACTAGTTCACTCTCGGGTTTCATAGCACCGGAGCCGATCAAAGAACCAGCCACCAATGCTCCTAATAGAAAAAACCCGGAAATGAAAATAGTTTTTTTCTTTGGCCGAAGAAGGTTCGACCAAGAAAAACTCAAAAAATAATGAGAAAAATAGAAAACGAATACCGCCGCCCAAGAACCTCGCGAGAAGGACAAGAATAAGACCAAAAGAGCCAAGACTTCAAGCATCTTCGCAGACCATGCTTGCTCTTCGTGCTGCACCCTTGATAAAACCGCCCATACCACAAACACAAACGCATAAAGCCCAACTGTATTCGCATTCACGCCACCGGTTAGGCGCCAGCTTCCGCTACCACCATGGCACGCGAAGACGAATATGCCGGGCCATATGCTCCTAAGGCTAGCAAAGGCAACAGAAGTGCCAAGACTATAAAGTAAAAACCAAACCCAGCCTCAGTTCGAAACCAGCTCAACCGCCTGCCGGTGGCCACCGTTGCTGGCACGGCTACCACAGCCACCAAGAAAACAGACACTGGGATTACGCTTGCTTCGGGCAGCCGGACCACCCAGCTTCCCACCACCGAACAAACCACAACAAGGCCCACAATGACTTGGTTCCTCGGGACATCGGCGATATGGATATTTGGCTGGTCCATAAGACTCCTTATGAGAAGGAAATAGCCCTTACCATGTCGTCAAACAGCGGACGGATGGCAAAGAAAGACTCAGGCTCCAAGCACTCCGACGAGCGTTTTACGGTACCATTCGGCAATCGAATCAAGCCCGTAATACTTAACCATCCTTCTCCGTGCGCACTGCCCGTAACGCCCCAACTCCTCGTGCCCCAGCTGCACAATCTCTGTCACTCGCCGAGACAACGTGTCGGTTGCTCCACTTCTACATACGAATCCCGTATTACCAACGACTCTCCAGGCATCTCCCACATTCGTAACCAGTGCTGGTACACCACAAGCCATCGCCTCACCCACGACATTCGGAAACCCCTCGCCCCACAGCGAGGGCATCACCAGGAGGTCGAGGGCAGGATAGAGTGATTCGGGAGCATCCGTAGGCGCGAGAAGCGTGACGTTAGATTCCAGAGCTGCTTCCCGCACGGCCGTCGCCACCGGCCCGTCGGGCTCTGCCACCCCGGTGCCTGCCATTACGCAATGCACGAGCAGCCCCTCATCCACCAGCATCCGCAACGCCTTCAGCCATCCAAGATGGTTCTTCATCGGGTGGGCACGCCCAACGACGCCCAGCAGAAACCGCTCGGGAGTCACCCCGAGCCCGGCTCGGCGGGCATTTCGGGCATCCGGGTCGGGCTTGAAGCGCGCAAGGTCAAAGCCATTGGGCAGTACCACCCTCTTGGCGGAGGGATACCCAAAGCGTTCATGCTGTTCGGCAGCGGTTTCGCTGTTGTAGATAACGCGAGCGGGCGATCGGGCCAACCAAGCACCGGCCCGGATTACCCAGCGAGTGCTCACCTTCTCCCGGCGCATGTCATGCACCGAATGGCGCACATTCCAGACGACCGGCCCACGGTGCCCCAGCCGCTGTGTGAGAGACGCCGCCAGATTGCCGTGATACATCCATCCCATCACTACATCGGGCCGGAGTTCTCGTATGGCCCCACGTAGCGCCGGTATCCAGGTGGGCGAAACGCTTCGACGCACCCCCCCCGTGTAGATGGGAGCACCCGCCTTCCGTATCTCGTCCGCCATCACCCCCGGCTGCTTGAGCGAGAAAACGGCGGACTCCTCCGGATAGACCGACACCAGGTTCGCCAACTGCCGTTCCGCGCCGCCCTGGCTCAGGCCCGCAATTACATGGAGGACTTTCATCTGCTCACTGATCTTCCGTCACGATCTCGGTCTCGATGGACTCACTTCGAGACCGAAGGCTTCTTCCAAATATTGCCGAGCGATCGCCGGGGCCGCGAAATCGCGCGCCCGTTCCTGCCGAGCTTCGCGCGTACCTCGCGGCGAATGCAGTGCTTCAGTAATGGCTTCGGCCAGCGCATCCGGCTCATCCACCGGTACCAAATGCCCCAACGCTCCATCGCGAAGCAACGCCCTAGGGGCGCCCGGACAATCCGTGGAGACCACCGGCACTCCGGTAGCCAGAGCCTCGACAAGCACATTCCCGAACCCCTCCCACCGAGAAGAGAGCACAAAGAGTGACGAGTGCTCCAACACGTGCATAGGGTCAATTACAAACCCCGGAAAATGTACTCGCTCGCCAATACCAAGCTCCCTCGCTTGCTCCTGTAGCTTTCCACGGAGAGGGCCTTCTCCAAGGATTACCAAGTCGGCCTCTTGGCTATCCAGCTTCGAAAAGGCCTCCAACAGGCAATCAAACCCCTTTAGTTCCGCCAACCTCCCGATGGCGCAGATAAGCTTGCGGTCGGATCTAAATCCACCAAAAGGGGACGAGAAATCGTTACTCCGGTCTGCTTCGGACCCTAACACTGGGTTGGCGATAACAAGGGTGGGGTAGTCCGAAACCATTCCATGTACAGCCATGGATTGCGCTGTTGCCTCCGAATTCGCCACCACGCAATCCGAACGAGGATAAATGGCCCGCATTGTCTTTAGAACCAGCGCTTGCCTTATCCGCTGAAACCGCGAACCTTCGGGCGCGCGCACCACAGTGGCCTCGGAGAGCACCAGCCGGCAAGGGCGCCCAGCCATCATCCACGCAATGGACCCAGCGATATTCACATAACTCATGCGGGCCATAAGAACGGCGGGGCGCTCCGAACGCAAATAGTTAGCAAGGGCCGGGATGGCTGCCAAAGTGCGTTTCTTATCTAGGCTTCGTATGTCAACTTCAGGGCGCAGGTCATCCAAAAACTCGCCCTCCGCGCGCACCAGCACCAAGTGGACCGGGCGTTCCGACAAATCGACCAAACCGTTCGCTAGGTTAACAATTACCCGCTGCGCGCCACCGCCATTCAACGCGGGGATGAAAAGAGCTATTGGGCGAGTACTGTTGTCAACCGTCACGTTACGAATCGATCTTATTCGCTTCAGACCGGAACCCATAAAAATCAGAAACATCAGCCATAATATCGCTGACACTTTGATCGAGAGCGTTATCAAGCGCAAATCTGTAGCCATTCTCTGCCAAGTAAGCCCTGAGTGTCGACTTCTCGGCAACATCACGGATCCCGCTCGCAAGTTCACCGGGAGAACCGGGATCAAAAAGCAGGCCATTAAAGCCATGATTGATGACGCTTGGAATTCCTCCAGCTCGCGCTGCAATAACTGGAACCGAACAGGCCATTGCCTCCAAAAGCACTTTACCTTGGCGCTCTTCCTTAGATGGAAGCACGAGCATGTCTGCTTCCAAAAACCGGGTTTCTCTGAGTTCGGCATTAGGCACAGCACCCCGGAAGGTCACGCATTCGGTCCTGCGTTCCGCCACGAGCTTCTCCAATGTATCTCGCTGGGGTCCGTGGCCAACAATCTGCACCGAAAGCTGATAATCCTCTTTCTCCAGAAGCGCTGCAGCCTCGATCAGGCACTCGATGTTCTTCTCCGGGCTGAGCCGCCCCGCAAACACTACTCGAAGGATCCTGCCAGGCTCGGGAGGCCGGTAACTCGGGATTTCGGAAGAGGTGACTGTCGTTTTAATCCACTGTCGCCAATGGGGCTGAGGCCCGAGAAAATCGTCACCTGTAACAAAGGCGGGCCGACTGCCACCCAAGTTACGAAGCAAAGCATAAATAGTCTTTTCAACAACCCACGCCTTTGCGCGCCCACGGTAACCACCAGCCGAACGAGCCTTCCCGGCTCGATCCGTGTCGATACTCAAGAAAACCGGCTTTCTACGCACTCGCGCCAGCGCCAGGCCGAGAATGCCCATATTGTTGGGAGCCATCGCGTAAACAAGGTCGGCCTTCCCTATCTCCCGCCACAAATTGCGGCTGATAGAGAAGAATTTCCGAATGAAGCCAAGATGACCGCCATATGTTGGCAAAAGGCTAAGGGAGACATTCCCCGAATAGGTCGCAACTTCCGATGTTTCCGGCTCCGCCCCAACAGGGACACAAAGCACCATTTTTTTGACGTGCCTGGAAAATTCTGACGTTATTTTTGCAAACCCACCCCGAACTGCTATATGTCCATCTGATAGGCTGTCGTGACGCTTGTGGGAGATCACAACAAGCCGTTCTATTCGTGAGAGCGCGACTATCGGCGGTTGGGAATGCGCGCTCATGGCGCCTTCCAACTAGGTACAGGTATCCTGATGGCGAGGCAACCACTCCCATGAGGGAATAAAGCATAGCTCCTCGGAGGTACATGATCACTCAGGTCGCAACAGATATCGAGACCAAACAAAGAGAATATCTTCTTAATAAGGCGCTTCATTATTTCCTCGGAATGTCATCGCGGTAGCGATTTCACTTGATTTAGGTCTTTTTGGAAAATTTAATTTAATAAGAATATTTGTAGTCAAAAACCTCAGCCTCAAAAGCGAACTTTTTTTCGGCGACAGATCTCACTTTGTCAGTGTAATATTGTTCTAAGTCGTAGCGTGATCCGGAGCCTTTGAATGTAGGAATGCCTTTCGACACCTCACCTTCCGGGATTCCAACGATGGCTGCCACTTTCTCTAGACCTGACTCAAGATTTTCATAAGGGATCACGTGATCGACACAAATTGATTTGTTTGTAGGAAACTTGTAAAAGGGCCTATTAGAAAATCCGTGCGACTTATTCTTTACCCTATTCCACGGGTTTGCGGAAAGAGCTGACAAAGCGAAGCTTTCAAAAGGAATATCAAGCTGGAACCAGCCCGTTCGCCACCGCCAAAAACTAATAAGGCGATCATATGGATTTCGCTCAATGGTCATTTTTGTGTAATTATTCCATATATCTGGCCTCACAGCCTCCTTAACTTCTTTAGCCGTCATGTGTTGATGGAAACCGAGCGTTGCAGTTATGCGCTTCTGCTGCAACGCCCGTATTACGTATCGCCGAGCGCCGGAAATGCCGACTGAATGACGCGCCGTCTCCGTATTTTGAGTGCTGAGTGTTGTATTGTCAGTAACATCGTGGCTAATTGCTAGTATGTCGTCAGGTCCTGCATATTTGGCCAGCAATGCCTCGACACTCGTACCTGCAGTTTTTCGAGTCTTGAGAAAGATATATTTATGCCGGTGGGATACTATCGTCATGTTCAACCCTTTCTATATTTTTCACGCTCCCGCGCGCCAACGTTACTATCCGGTTACTCTCCGAGACAGTGGAAAGTCGGTGTGCAATAACAACGATGGTCTTGAGATCTGCTAGCGCCTTCACCGCGTCCATGACCGCGGCTTCGGTTTCTTTGTCGAGAGCGCTTGTCGCTTCGTCAAGCACAAGGACAGGTGGATCGTGATACAAGGCCCGCGCAATACCGATCCGCTGACGCTGCCCCCCAGAAAGGCGCACACCACGCTCCCCAACTACAGTGCTGTAGCCCTGCGGCATGTCGTTGACGATGAACTCGTGCACCTGGGCCATGCGGACACAGCGTTCCACCCGGTCGTGGTCGATCTGCTCGGGCGGCACCCCCAGGGCGATGTTTTCGGCCACTGTGGAGTCGGTCAAGAAGATATCCTGCGGCACATATCCCAACGCTTGCTGCCAGGCGCGCAGGTTATGATCGGTGATTGGCTGGCCGTCGACCACAATGGCGCCTTCGCTTGGGCGCAACAGGCCCAGGAGCACGTCCACCAGGGTGGTCTTGCCGGCACCCGAGGTGCCGATGATGCCCACGGAGGTGCCCACGGAGATCTCCAGATCGATCCCCTGCAGGGCCGGGCGCTCAGCATTCGGGTAGGTGTAGTGGATGTTCTGCAGGGCGATTTTCTGCTTAGGCTCCAGCGGCTGCGGGGCGCGCTTGTATAGTTCGGCCAGGGCGGCGCGCTGGTGCAGATCGTTGTAGGCGTTGTCCACAGCGCCGGCACCGAAGCGCAGTTTGGCCATGCCGGTATAGATGCGCTGGGCGGCGGGCAGCATGCGGTAACCGACGAAGGCGTAGAGCCCGAGGATGGGCAGGATGTCGCCCAAGGCGTTGCTGTCGGTGCCACCTTTGCTGGCCAGCAGCACCAGCGTAAGCGCGATCACGCCGCCGAAACCGACTGCCTCGATGACGAACTTGGGGATCTCACCGAGCGTTTGGTTGGTGGCCTGATGGCGGGCTTGGCGGCTGGAGGGACCTTCGAACCGGTAGAGGTAGGCGTGTTCGCGGCCGAGGAGCTTGATGTCCTTGATACCGCCGAGGGCCTCACTGGCAGCGGTAAAGCGCTCCTGGTTGGCTCGGGCGCGGTCGTAACCCACCCGGCCGAGGACACCGCGCACCGCGCCGAATATGAGCGTATACATGCCGCCGATTACTATGGCCACGCCCAGCGCCAGCCAAGGATCCACGACGATGAGCAGGATGACCAAAGCGAGGATGACCACACTGTAGGCGACCATCTGCATGCCTGGGCGGAAAACCTGCTGCACGAGCTGGTCCACTTCCGAGAGGATGTTCTTGGCCATGTCGCCGCTGTGGCGGTCGAGAAAGAAGGCGTAGGGCTGGCGCAGGTAGGTCTCCAGCAGCCGCTTGCCGATGCTGTGGCGGCGCATCTCAATGAAGCGGTTCATTGCGTAGTGCGTAAGCGAGCGGAAGAAGGCGGAGAACAGGATAAGCCCGAAGGCCGCCATTCCCAGCGCTAAGATGAAGGCGTCCACTGAGGTAAAGCCCATGACCTCGTAGGCGGTACTGAGCACCGGGTTGGCCTTCACCACTTCGGGGTTACCCAGCACACTGAGAAACGGCATGACAGAAGCCACGCCGGCCGTTTCCAGTATGGCCATGACAACGACCATACCAAGGACAAGGCCGCCGCGGCGTTTCTCTTTCGGGCTGAGCAGGGCCAGGGCTTTGCGCCAAGTATCCATCAAGTCGAGATTCCGTAATATTGCAAGTACCAATCCAAGAAGTTCGCCACGGTGTTCTCCATCGGGGTGGTGGGCTCGTAGCTCATGTCGGCCTTGAGGTCGGCGACATCGGCGTAGGTGTCCGGGACGTCCGCCAGCCTCAGCAGCAGCGGGTTCTTTTGCTACCGCCCCTCCCGCCTTCCCAGCTTAGCCTAGAGGACATAGATGTATCTCATAGTCATTGTTGGTTAGTGGGCGCTCAGGTTGTACATCCAATAGGGCTCGGCGCTGGTTCCCGAGTTCGGTACGGCGCTGTACGAGCCGCGGTTGTACTCCACCGGGTCGTCCATGCTCTGCGGCGTTCTATAGAAGATGTCATCCTTATAGGTGAAGTCCTACCGATGGTTGCCGCGGCTGAACAGGTCGGTCGGCTCCCCGGCAGGGTGTTTCTGGCTGAACAGGAACACCGCCATGTCCGGCCAGCCCCGGGGGTTGTAGACGGTAGAAGAACCGCAGCCTGGTGGTGGGTAGCCGATAGAGATAGGGATAGATGTGAGCTACGAGCACATTGGCAGTCTTGCTGACGGCGTAGATGTTCACCCTTAGCGGACTGAAAAGAACATTTCGGTGTTGGCGCGGTAGAAACGGGATAAGGTAGGCGGTCCAGTTACCCGCCCTGATGTAGTGGCAGCTCTAGGATTTTGGGTGAAGCCGACAAGACTGGCGCCACGTAGGCGTTAATGGTTTTTATAGAGCAACGGATCATTAAAAGCACTGGCGTTGTCTGTGATGCGAAACTGTTAGCCGTGTTTTAGCACGGGGCTTCAGGCCCTTCATAATCTCGTAAAAACTCATGATTAACTGATATTGAATTTCCTCGAAACGGCGGGATATCTCCGCTTCAGATACTTCGAACTCATCCCCGCAAATCGCTCTAAGTCCTTTCGCGAGAAAGCTCCTGCCGCTAGGTCGGCCGGCTCTTTATTCTGGACGCGAACCCGCCGGACATACGGCTCGATCTGCTTCCACTGTTCGACAAATGTAGGCCCCCACATCTCAATCAGATGGCGCTTGTTAATCATTCCAGTAACACCGAGATAGCCAACCCGCTGAAGACCAACGCTGATCTCGTGAGCTTTTTGGCAAGCTTCCTCGTCCTGATCCCAGTCAATCACGGCATGGCGCTGCTTTTCTTTCAATGTCCGAATCGCGGGCTTAAGGGTGTTCATCTGCTCCAATACGAGATGCATCATGTCGGCATCGCGGCTCTTCCGGGTTTCCCGGATATTGCGGATACCATGCCAGACGGTGGCCAGCAGGAAGATATTAATGAAGACCATCAGGATATCCGCAACTCCGGACACGCCGGACCAATCGATCGGGTTGAGACTGAGCTCATAACCAAAACTATTATTCAGCCAGTCTCGCATGTTCAGTTGTACTCCAGTGATCCGGCGAGGATTCGGGATTCGCTGTCCGAACAAAGGAAGTTTTCCATCAACAGATACCGTGTCTGCGCTAGACTACAACCGCCCATCCACATCATTCACCGCCAACGCGTACTTCACATCAAAAAGGTACCCATCAGGCTTCAGCCACTCCCGGATCCCCGCGGCACCGCGCTCAACCAACGCACGGTGCGCCACCGTCAGGATCGCCGCGTCATAACCGCCATCGCGTGCCAGTGCCTCTTCATCCACCAGCGTCACCCCAAACTCAGCCTTCGCCTCTTCCGCATCCACCACGGGATCGTGCACGACCACGCTCGCCCCGTAGTCCTCCAGCTCCCGAATAATGTCGATCACACGGGTGTTGCGCAGGTCCGGGGTGTCTTCCTTGAACGCCAGGCCCAGCACGAGGATGCGCGCATCAGGGATGCACACGCCCCGCTTGATCAATCCCTTCACCACTTCATGCGCCACATGCGCGCCCATGCCGTCGTTGAGTCGCCGGCCGGCAAGGATCATTTCCGGGTGATGGCCGACGGCCTGGGCCTTGTGGGTGAGGTAGTAGGGGTCCACGCCGATGCAGTGGCCGCCCACCAGCCCCGGCCGGAAGGGCAGGAAGTTCCACTTGGTGCCGGCGGCCTCGAGCACGGCCTGGGTATCCAGCCCCAGGCGGTTGAACAGGATCGCCAGCTCATTCACAAGCGCGATGTTCACGTCCCGCTGGGTGTTCTCGATCACCTTGGCGGCCTCGGCCACGGCAATGCTCGGCGCCTTGTGGGTGCCGGCGGTGATCACCCGGGCATATAGCCCATCTACAAAATCAGCGACGGCCGGCGAGGAGCCACTGGTCACCTTCACGATATCCGCCACCCGATGGGCCTTGTCGCCGGGGTTGATCCGCTCGGGGCTGTAGCCGGCATTAAAGTCCTCGCGATAGGTCAGCTCCGATACCCGCTCGATCACCGGGATGCAGTCTTCCTCGGTGGCGCCGGGGTAGACGGTGGATTCATAAATGACCACGGCGCCGGCCTGGATGATCTGACCCACCGTTTCACTGGCCTTCAGCAGCGGGGTGAGGTCCGGTCGGCGACTGGCGTCGATGGGCGTGGGGACGGTGACCACGAACACATTGCAGTCGCGCAGCGCCTCAAGGTCACTGGTGTAGCGCAGACCGTTCCCAGCGGCGGTCGCCAGCTCGTCGGCATCCAGCTCTTCGGTCCGGTCCCGGCCCGCTTCCAGCTCGGCGATGCGGCGTGCATCGACATCAAAACCCACCACGGGATAGGCCTGCGAGAACGCCGCCGCCAGCGGCAGGCCGACGTAGCCAAGGCCGATCACGGCGATGCGAGGATGCGTTGGTAGATTCACGGGATTAACTCCACTCGGGATCTGCAGCCACGCGCCGGCGCAACTCCGCGATCTCAGCCTGCAGCGCCTCGTACTCCGCCTCCTTGCGGCGCAGGAACCGCCAGGTCATGCGGGTTTTCTCCTCGATGCCTTCGGGCGTGAGCAGATAGGCGTAGCGCATCTTGCGCGGGTTGTGCTGGAAGTTCTGGAGCTTGACCAGACCCTTGTCCATCAGCGCGTGCAGGCAATAGTTCGTCCTGCCCAGGCTTACACCCAGCTCGCGGGCCAGGGCGCGCTGGCTCAGGTTGGGATCGGACTCAAGCGCCTGAAGCGCCCGCAGGGGCAACGCATCGTCGAGCGAAGTGGTCTTGTTAGTCACTGTTTTTTAATTGCTTTTCTGAGAAAGAGGAGGTAGTCAGGCACGCTACCGCCAAGTCGCGCTCATCGATTTTTGAGGCGACAAACCAGAGTGTGAACGCATTCATAGGCTCGGATCAAAGGGCTACCCCGCCAATGCTAGAAGGCAACGCGCGTAGGCGGAGTCCACCTCGGCGCCGCACTTCTACGCCGGGAGCGTCTGATCCAGGAAACGCCTGGCCCTGGAGCTCCCCTACCGATGGGATGCTAACCCCGCGCCAGCGACGCCTCGGGGAAGACCATGGTCTGCGGCTGTTTCATGACCTCAAGCAGCAGCATGACCCGATCCTCACCACGCCGGCCATAGAACAGCCCCTGGTGACCCGCGAACGCCCCTTCCTGGATCACCAGCCGATCACCTTTCTGATAGTCGGCCTGGGGTGTCGGGATACAGCCCACTTCATCGACATTGCGGCGCAGACAGTCGATGACGGGTTCCGGGACCGGCGGGACGTGATCGCCCCAGCGGACCATGCCAGCGACGCCCCGGGTCGAGCGGATGGGCGCCCAGTTCTGGCTGACGTCATCAAGGTGGATGAACAGATAGCGCGGGAACAGCGACTCAATGAGGGTCGTCATCGCCCCCCGGCGCTTGCGCCGAACACGGTGCTTGGGCCGGAATACCTCGAACGCCTGATGGTCGAGGTGCAGTTCGGCGCGCTCATCCTCGCGCGGTTTACAGTAGATGGCATACCAGCGTTTCACGCGTGATCCCCCTCCGCGTTCAATCCGTGAACAGGTTGAGACACGAATATGCCCACCGACGGGCGGTATAACAACCCCCACCCTCGGCCCGCCAGCCCTCACTGGCGACTGCGACCGTCACCGGGTATCGTTTCGGCCATGAAGATTCTTGTCACCGGCGCCGCGGGATTCATCGGCTATCACACCTGCGAACAGCTACTCGCCCGCGGCGACACCGTGGTGGGGCTCGACAACCTCAACGATTACTACGATGTCAGCCTTAAAAAGGCACGCCTGGCGCGTCTGATGGCCCATGAGGACGACGGGCCCGGCGGTTTCCGGTTTGAGCGGCTGGATCTGGCCGATGCGCCGGCCATGCGGGCGCTGTTCGAACGCGAGGGCTTCGATCGGGTCATCAACCTGGCCGCCCAGGCGGGGGTGCGCTACTCGCTGGACAACCCCCAGGCCTATGTCGACAGCAACGTCACCGGGTTCGTCAACGTGCTCGAGGGCTGTCGGCACACCGGCGTCGGGCACCTGGTCTATGCCTCCACCAGTTCAGTCTATGGCGCCAACACCCACATGCCGTTCACCGAGCATGAGCCGGCCGACCATCCGCTGGCCATCTACGGCGCGACCAAGCGCGCCAACGAGCTGATGAGCCACAGCTACGCGCACCTCTTTGGCCTGCCCTGCACCGGGCTGCGGTTCTTTACCGTCTATGGCCCCTGGGGCCGACCGGACATGGCGCTGTTCCTGTTCACCCGCAAGATCCTCGCCGGCGAGCCCATCGAGGTGTTCAACCACGGCCACCACCAGCGCGACTTCACCTTTGTCGAGGATATTGCCGAGGGCGTGATCCGCGCCTGCCACCAGCCGGCCACCGGCAATCCGGACTGGGACAGCAACGCCCCCGACCCGGCCACCAGCGCCGCGCCCTGGCGGCTGTTCAATATCGGCAATAACCAGCCGGTGCAGCTGCTCGACTACATCCGCGTCCTCGAGGAGTGCCTCGGCCGACGCGCCGAGATGCAGATGCGCCCCCTCCAGCCCGGCGACGTGCCCGACACCTGGGCGAGTGCCGACGACCTCAAGGACGCCGTCGGCTATCAGCCCTCAACCCCGGTGGAGACCGGGGTACGCCGCTTTGTGGACTGGTACCGGGACTACTATCAGGTCTGATCAGTCAGCATACTTTCCAGATCGGTGGCAATTTCTTCCAACCGCTCCACCGCCTGCGCCTGCTCGGCGGCCAGATCGTCGCTGCCCGGCGCGCCCAGATACTCCAGATAGATCTTGAGCTTGGGCTCGGTGCCGCTCGGCCGGATGCTGACGTGGCATCCGCCGGCCAGATCCAGCTGAATCAGATCCGATGCCGGCAGCGGAATGGGCTCGGCATCGCGGCCGTCGGGGGCATAACGCTCGGCGGCCCAATAGTCGTGCAAGCGCTCCACCGCCAGGCCGGCCACTGCGGCCGGCGGCTCGCGGCGCAGGGCCTGCAGGTGGCCGTTCATGCGCTCGCGGGCGTCATCGCCGCTCAGCTTCAGGCTGACCTGGCGGTTCACTGACAGCCCATGGCGGCGGTACAGCGCCTGCAGCTGGGCATACAGCGTGGTCCCGGCGGCCTTGGCGACGCGGGCCATTTCGGTGACCACCGCCGCCGTGGCGATGCCGTCCTTGTCGCGCACCCGCCGGGTGGGGCAGAAGCCGATGGCATCCTCGTAGGCGAACAGCAGGTGATCGCCGTCCTGCTCACGTTCCAGCGCCCGCTTCCACAACCACTTGAACCCGGTCAGCGTCTGCTCGTAGCCCACGCCATGGTGGGCGGCCAGACGACCCAGCAGGCGCGAGCTGACCACGGTGTTCATGACAAAGCCGCGGGCCGAGTCGGCCCGGCGCATCAGGTAATCCCCCATTAACGCGCCGGTCTGATCCCCCATCAGCACCTGCCAGTCGCCGTGCTCGTCGGGCAGGGCCACGGCCAGCCGGTCGCCATCGGGGTCGGTGGCAAGCGCCACATCCGCATCGACGGCCGCGGCCCGGGCAGTCAGCTGATCCAGCGCCCCGGGCTCCTCCGGGTTGGGAAAGCGCACAGTGGGGAAGTCGCCATCGGGCGCGGCCTGGGCCTCGACCTCCACCAGGTCAATCCCGCCCTGATCGGCCAGCACGCCGCGGACCAGATCACCGGCCACCCCGTGCATCGCGCTATAGGCCACCCGCAGCGGCGGAGTGGGGTCGGCCACGGGCCGGGCGACGGCCTGCCGGTAGGCAGCGCGCAGGGCATCGCCGTGCACCCGCCAGTAGGGGCAGACCTCGCTGGTTTCGGCTTCAGCCGCGGTGATCTGCGGGATCTCGACCCCAGCAGGCAGGGCATCCAGGGCCTGGGCGATGCGCTCGTCAGTGGGCGAGACGATCTGTACCCCCCGCGCGCCATAGGCCTTATAGCCCAGATACTCCGGCGGGTTATGGCTGGCGGTCAGCACCAGCCCGGCGGCGGTCTGCAGCTCAAGCGCAGCGAACGCCACCAGCGGTGTCGGCGCATAGGTGTCAAACACATGGACCCCAAGCCCGGCCCCGGCAATGGTCTGCGCTGCGGTTTCCGCCAGCGCTGCCGAGCCGTGGCGGGCGTCATAACCAATCACCACGCCGCGCTCGGCGGCGTCGGGCACTTCGGCGCGCAGCAGGTCCGCCAGCACCGCGGTCACCCGCTGGATCAGGCGGTGGTTCATATGCGCCGGGCCGGGGCCCGCCAGGCCCCGCAGCCCCGCGGTGCCAAAGCCAAGCGGCGGGTCAAAGCAGTCGCGCACGTCACCGCGCTGGATGCGGGCGTCCAGTTCGGCCCGGGTCTGCGGGTCAGGGTCGGCATCGCGCCAGGCCCGGGCCCGCTCGAGCAGGGAAGGGGGGTTGTGGCCGTCCGTGGTCATGGTGTTTCGGTTATCCCGCCTCGTCGATCAGCTCAGCATAGCCGTCGGCGTCCAGCAGTTCATCCAGCGCGGCCTGGTCCACCACGCGCAGGCGGAACAGCCACCCCTCGCCATAGGGGTCGGTGTTGACCTGCTCGGGGTCGTCCGCCAATTCGTCGTGGGTGGCGACGATCTCGCCATCCAGCGGAGCGTAGATGTCCGAGGCGGCCTTCACCGACTCCACCACGGCGCAGGCCGCACCGGCCTCGACGGCGCCTTCCTCGCCGGGCAGCTGGATGAACACCAGGTCCCCGAGTTCGGCCTGGGCGTGATCGGTGATGCCGACGGTGACCATGCCGTCGCCATCATCGCGCACCCATTCGTGGCTGCTGGCATACCGCAGGTCGGCAGGAATCTCGCTCATGATGATCGCCTCTTAGTCCTGACACAGCGGCGGGACATCGCCGGCCGCTCCGGTCCCCTGTTTGAGTAGCAGCCGCCGGGCCGGGGGGAACAGGTCCAGCGCGGTCAGGCCGATATTGCGGATCGCCGCCAGTGGCGGCCAGTCATTGCTGAAAAGCCGCACCAGCCCGTCGGTGAAGGCATAGGTGCGCCGGTAATCGCCCTCGCGGGAGCGGGCATAGGGGCTCAGCACATCGGCATCGCCGGGGTCGGGGGCCTCGCGCAGGGCCTCGACCAGGGCCGCGACATCGCGCAGCGCCAGGTTCAGGCCCTGGCCACCCACCGGGTGCAGGGCGTGCGCGGCATTGCCGAGCACCACCGCGCGGTCGGCGGCGAAGTCGGTGGCGGTGACCGCGGTCAGCGGGTAGAGCGCCCGGCTGCCCACCGCCTCCAGCCGGCCCAGACGCCAGCCGAAGGCCGCCTGCAGGCGCGCCAGGAAGGTCGCGTCACTGGCCTCGTGAGCCATCCACTCGGCGGTCTCGGTGGGCAGCGGCCAGACAATCGAAACCGCCCCGTCGGCGGCCGGCAGCACCGCCAGCGGCCCTTCGGGCGTGAATCGCTCATAGGCCATGCCGTTGTGGGCCCGTTCGGCCCGCACATTGGCGATGATCGCACTCTGGCCATAATCGCGCTCGCGGGTGTCGATCCCCAGCGCCGCGCGGGTCGTCGAGCGCATGCCATCCGCCACCACCAGCAGCCGTGTCGTCAGGGTGTGTTCACCCCGGTCATCGGCAATGCGCACCCGACGGCCCACCAGGCGGGCGGGCTGGTCACTGCCGTCGCCGGCGTACTGGGGGTACGTGTCGATGATACGGGCGGGGCAGCGAACCGTGGCGGCGGCGGCCATCGCCGGGCGCAGCGCCTGTCCCAGCACCCGGTTGGGGGCGACATGCCCCAGCGCCGGCAGCCCCTCGGCCTCGGCGGTCAGGCGGGTGAAGCCGCCATGGCCACGGTCGGAGACGTGGATGCGGCGGATGGGCTCGGCACCGGCCTCGATGGCGGGCCACAACCCCAGGTGGGTGAAGAACCGCCGTGACGTGGGCGCCAGCGCGGTGTGGCGCTCGTCAAAGCTCGGCTGTCCGTCGGCTTTGGCCGGTACCGGCTCGATCACCGCCACCGACCGGCCGCTGTCACGCAGGGCCACTGCCAGGCTGGCGCCCACCAGGCCGCCACCGGCGATCAGCACATCAAAGGTGTCATCCGTTGTCATGGGCCATGGCCGCCTCAATCGCCTCGACGGTCTTCGGCACCGCCGCGGTCAGGTTGTCGTGGCCACTGTCGGTGACCACACAGTCGTCCTCGATTCTCACACCAATGCCCTGCCAGCGGGTGTCCACCGGACTGCCCGGCGGGATGTAGAGCCCCGGCTCAACCGTGACCACCATGCCCGGTTGCAGGGTGCGCCAGTCGCCGTCCACTTTATAGGGCCCGACATCATGCACGTCCATGCCCAGCCAGTGGCCAGTGCGGTGCATGAAATAGCGCCGGTAGTCTCCCGGGTCGATCAGCGCGTCAACATCGCCGGTCAGAAGACCCAGGTCCACCATGCCCTCGACCAGGACCCGGGTGGCGGCCTGGTGGGCGGCATTGAATGACTCGCCCGGGCCCACCCGCTCGAGGGCCGCCTGCTGGGCGGCCAGCACCACCTCGTAGACGGCGCGCTGCTCGGCGCTGAAGCGGCCGTTGACCGGTAGCGTGCGGGTGATGTCGGCGGCATAGCCCGCGAGCTCCACCCCGGCATCCACCAGCAGCAGGTCGCCGTCACGCAGCGCGTCCTGGTTGGCGATGTAGTGCAGCACGCAGGCGTTGGCGCCACCACCGGCGATGATCGGGTACGCCGGCTCGCCGTTGTGACGGCGAAAGTCGTAGAGCAGTTCCGCCTCGACCTGATACTCCATCATCCCGGGCTCTACCGTGGCCATGAGCCGGGTGTGGGCGTCCGCCGAGATCCGGGCGGCGGCGCGCATCTGCTCAACCTCGGCCGCGGACTTGATCAGCCGCTCGGCATGCAGCAGCGGAGCCAGTGCCTCCACCGCCTGCGGGGCGCGCTCACCCATCTGCGCGCGGGCCTGACTCAGCCAGGCGATCAGCCGCTGATCAAACGTCTCATCGGCCCCCAGGTCACCGACCAGCGAGCGCCGGTCGGCCAGCAGCCCGGGCATCATCGCGTCGAGTTCCTCGATGGGGTAGGCGGCATCGGCGCCGTATTCGGACTGCGCGGCGGCCTGGCCAATGGTGCGGCCCTCCCAGGTCTCGCGCAGCGGGTCGCGTTCGCGCGAAAACAGGATGAACGCGCCCTCGGCCCGTCCCGGGGCCAACACCGCCACGGCATCGGGCTCGATGAAGCCGGTCAGATAGCGGAAGTCGCTCGACTGGCGGAATGGATAGTCCACGTCGCGGTTGCGGGGGCACTCGCCGGCCCCGGCGATCACGGCGATGGCGTCATCGCCCATGCGGCTGATCAGGGCGTCGCGGCGGCGGGCGTATTCAGTGGCATCCATGGCGTGGGCGGCTCCGCTCAATGCAGCACATCGGGGTCGGCGCGATCCCCGCCGACCGCCGGCTGGGCCGAGGAGGGCAGTGCGGTGTGCTCGCGCACCAGCAGGGTGGCCGCGCGCAGATACTCCACCAGCTCGGTGTAGGCGATCTCGTTGTCCTCGTCCAGCTCGGCCTCGGGGTCGATGCGGGCGATCTCGGTGAGGTCGCTGATCACCTCGTTGGCCTCGCGCGGCAGCTTGGCCGGGTCGTGGCTGCCCGCCACCCCGATGCCAAACAGAAACCCCTCGCACCAGTGGCCAAGGGCGGTGGCGCGGTCGCTGAGGGGCGCGTCGTCATCGGGCAGCAGCGGCTCAAACTCGAGGCTGTCGTTCTCCAGCCGGTCGCGGGTGTCCTGATAGAGCGCGCTCAGCGCCTCGAGCACCTCGCGGGCCGGCTCGCCCTTGGGCGACAGGCCATCGAGCACCTGAGCGATCCACTGCGCCGGCTCGGGCGTTTCGGTGCTGCAGAAAAGACCGCAGAGCATGCCCTGCGCCTCGGCGGCGGAAACCTCGGCCTCGACGCCCGCCAGCGCCGCGACCACATCGGTATAGCGTTCGGATTCATTCATGGGCATCAGTCTAGCATTGCTGCTAGACTCAGCGGCAGTCTAAAAGGATGGGACAAGTGGTTGATTCCGTTAGCGAACAGGCAGCACAACTCGAGCGCCGCGTGGAGCGCCTGATTCAGCTCTGCGAGCAGCTGCGCGACGAGAACCGCGTGCTGCTGCGCGCCCAGGAGTCCCTCAATGCCGAGCGCGCCGCCCTGCTCGAGAAAAACGAGACCGCCCGCGCCCGCATCGAGGCCATGATCAGCCGCCTCAAGACCCTGGAGCAGGACGGATGAGCGAGCCGGTCAAGGTCAGCATTCTCGATCGCGACTTCATGGTCGCCGCCCCGCCCGAACAGCAGGCCGACCTGCATGAATCGGCCCGGCAGCTTGATGCCCGCATGCGCGAGATCCGCGACAGCGGCCGGGTGGTGGGCACCGATCGCATCGCCATCATGGCCGCGCTCAACCTCATGCATGAGCTGCTCGAGGCGCAGAGCCAGGTCCACCACGACACCGCAACGGCCGAGCGGTTGCAGGCGCTGGACGCCCGCATCAGCGACTACCTGGCCGATGTCGACATCCCCGCCGAACTGCGCCGGCGCTAGACGCGGCCCGACCCGGTAGGCAAACTGGGTCTTGGGTTCCTGTGATGTTCGACACCGGGCTTTTGCATTCTTGACCCTACAATCATGCGCCTCAGGGGAGGTGGCGTAATGCCGTTGGTGTGCAGGTCCGCCACGAGCGGAAAGCCTAAGACGTCATTCGACCTCCCCGACCTGAACCAAAGGGTTCAAGGGCGTTGCCCGAACGGCATGATGGGGACCCACCCTGACACCAAGTCGGACCTGCGCCGCCGGTTGCGGGCCCGACGCCGTCGCCTCCGCGGCCGGGCCGCCCGCCGGGCCGCCGCGCTGGCCACCCGGCGGCTGACCGCCCTCGACCGGTGGCAGCGCGCCCGGCACATCGGCATCTACTGGCCCGCGGACGGCGAAATCGACACCCGCCCCCTGATCGCGGCCGCCACCCGGGCCGGCAAGCGCGTCTATCTGCCGGTGATCCGCTCATCCAACGGGGATTTGGCCTTCCGCCGCCATCGGCCCGGCGCCCCCCTGCAACGCGGCCGCTTCGGCCTGCCGATCCCGCCCCGCGCCGGGGCCCCGCAGCGCCGGCTGGCCGGACTCGACCTGCTGGTCATGCCGTTGGTGGGCTTTGATGCCGCCGGCCATCGGCTGGGCATGGGCGGCGGCTTTTACGACCGCACACTGGCGGGGCGCGGCCGGTGCCGGCGCCCGCTGCGGGTGGGCCTGGCCTATGCCTGCCAGCAGCACCCGGCCATCCCCCATGACCGGTGGGACCAGCGCCTCGATCGGGTCGTCACGGATCGCACGGTGCATGTCTGGTAGCATGTGCGATTAAACGTTGAACATTGCGGATGGACGCAGCAATGGCTTACTGGCTCATGAAATCGGAACCGGATGTCTATGGCATCGATCACCTCGCCGCCGAGCCGGACGGGGTCGAGCACTGGGACGGCATCCGCAACTATCAGGTCCGCAACCTGTTCCGCGATCAGTTCCAGCCCGGCGATCTCGCGTTTTTCTATCACTCCAACACCAAGGTGCCGGGCATCGTCGGTGTGATGGAGGTGGTGAGCGGGGCGTACCCGGACCACACCGCCTTTGACCCCGACGAAAAGTACTACGACCCCAAGAGTGACCCCGACAACCCGCGCTGGCTGATGGTGGATGTGCGCTATGTGCGCCACCTCGACCGGCTGATTTCGCTGGCCGAGCTCAAGGCCGACCCGGCACTCGCCGACATGCGGCTCGTCCAGCGCGGCAACCGCCTGTCCGTGATGCCGGTCACCGAGGCGCAGTGGCAGCATATCCTCGAAATGGAAAAGCAGGATGACCCCAGCAACCGATAACGCCCCCACCTTCGTCAGTCGGGGGCGCGCCCTAATCGATGCCCTGCCGCTGACCGCCGCACTGTTCGGCGTGGCGCTGGCATGGCTGAGCTGGCCGGATGTGGCCAACAGCGATGGCGAGGTGCCTCCGCTGCAGCCCATCGAAACCCGCACCGCGGTGGCGCTTGAGCGCGCCTTCACCGGTTATGGCTATGGCTGGCCGGCGCAGCAGGTGCCACCGGTCAGCGTCCAGGCCTTCCCCCCGGATCTGGCCGAGACCGTCACCGACACCAAAAAGTCGCTGTTCTTTCGCACCCTGCTGCCGCTGGTGCTGGCGGAAAACGCCCGCATCGAGGCACAGCGCGAGGATCTGGCCCGGGCCGCGCAGTCGGGCCTGCCGGACGAGCGCCGGCGCGAGATCCTGGGCCGGCTCGCCGACGAGTACGGGGTCGAGGGGGATCCACTGGCCGATGCCACTGCAGCCGCTCTGAAATCCCGGGTCAACACCGTGCCGCCGGCCCTGGCCCTGGCGCAGGCGGCCAAGGAAAGCGGCTGGGGCACGTCGCGCTTCGCCCGCCAGGGCAATAACCTGTTCGGCGAGTGGACCTGGGATGCCAGCCAGGGCATGACACCGCGCGACGCCGCCGCTGACGCGGATCACTTTGTGCGGCGGTTCACCAACCTGCGCGCCTCGGTGCGCAGCTACCTGAACAACCTCAACACCCACGACGCCTATGCCCGGTTCCGCTCGCTGCGCGCCCGGGCGCGGGCGGCGGGTCGTGCGATGACGCCGACGGAGATGACCGGCGGGCTCGAGAAGTACTCGCAGCGTGGCTGGGATTACGTCAGGGAAGTGCGCGCCATGATCACCACCAACCAGCTCAGCCAGCGGGTGGCCAATGTGCGCCTCACGCCCCTGGCCGAGCGGGTGGCGCAGCGCTAGGCGAGGGCCTTGACCAGCACCTTGGAGCCCCGGCCCAGGTTGTAGAACGCGCGCCGCTCCGCCGGCAGCGACTCGGTCGCCGTCGGCGCAAAGCCCTGTTCCCGAAACCAGTGCGCGGTGCGGGTGGTCAGCACGAACAGCCGGTCACAGCCCGCCGCCAGGGCATCCCGCTCAAGGCGGGCAAGCAGCTGGCGGCCGCGGTGGCCGTCGCGATAGTCCTGGTGCACCACCAGGCAGGCGATCTCGGCGGCGCTCGTCCCGTCAATGCGGTGCAGTGCCGCGCAGGCCACCACCGTGCCCTCGCGATCCATCACGGTGAAATCGTCGATCTCGGTCTCCAGCCGCTCGCGGGTGCGCCGCACCAGGGTGCCGTCCGCCTCCAGCGGCGCGATCAGCGCCAGGATCCCGCTGATGTCGTTGATGCCGGCGGCGCGCAGGCGCTCAAAGGCCTGGGGCATGATCAGTGTGCCCACGCCATCGCGTGAGAACAGCTCCCCCAGCAGGGCGCCGTCACGCTGGCGGGGCAGCAGATGCACCCGCGGCACCCCACCCCGACACGCGGCGATCGCCCGATTGACCTGGGCGTGAAGCGGCCCGGCATCGGCCGGGGCGGCCTCGAAGCGCTCGCGGGCCTCGTCCAGGGTCAGTTCCCCGAGTGGCGTGCCGTCGGCATTCATCAGCCCCTCGCCCTCGTGCAGGAACAGCAACTTGTCGGCCTGCAGCCCCCGGGCCGCCGCCACCGCCACATCCTCGGCATACAGGTTGAACTGCTCGCCGGTAGGGGAGACGCCCAGCGGGCTCATCAGCACGACCGCACCGTCATCCAGGCGCTGGCGCACGGCGGCGGTATCAATGCGCCGCACCTCACCGGTGTGCAGATGATCGACCCCCGCACGCACCCCCAGCGGCCGGGCGGTGACGAAGTTGCCACTCGCCACCTGCAGTCGCAGTCCCGCCATGGGCGAGTTGGCGAGGCCCATTGAGAACAGCGCCTCGATGGCCAGACGCACGCTGCCCACGGCGTCCACCACCGCATCCAGCGCTTCGGCGTCGGTCACGCGCAGGCCGTTGGCGTAGCGGATGGCCGCGCCGCGGGCGTTGAGCCGTTCCTCGACCTGCGGGCGGGCGCCGGGCACCAGCACCAGGCGGATCCCCAGGCCGTTGAGCAACGCCAGATCGTGGACCAGCGCCGCCGCGGTGCCCTCGCTGAGGGCTTCACCGCCGACGCTGATGACGAACGTGCGGCCCCGGTGCGCGTGGATGAACGGCGAGCTCTGACGGAACCAGTCCACCCAGGCGTCAAGGCGGTCGGTCATGATCGGCGCCCCCTAGAGCTCGCTCCAGTTGCTGCGCCGCCGCCAGCGGATGCGGGTGACGAGAATGCCCAGCAGCATGCCAAAGACGATCACCCCGGCCCCGGCGATGAACCAGTCGCGGCTTTCCTGATCGGCGGCTCGGTTGGCCTCGCGGCTCAGGTCGTTGACCTGGCGCTCAAGATCGAGGACTTCCTTGCGCAGGGCCTGGTTTTCGTCGGCCAGCTGCAGGCCCTCGTCGGCCTCCTGCAGGCGCTCGGTCATGCGCTGGTTGTCCTCGCGCAGCCGCTCGTTCTCGCTGCTCAGATTCTCGACCTGCGACTCGAGGGCGGCGACCTGTTCGCTCAGGTCACGGTTTTCGTCGCGCAGCGCGTCGCGCTCGCTCACCGCCTGCTCAAGCCGCGCGGCGGCGCCGGGCTCGGCATCCAGGTAGACGCTGCGCACCCAGCCCTCGTCGTTGCCGGCGCGCACCCGGGTCCAGGTCTCGCCGCGCTGCAGTACCTCCAGCTGTTCGCCGGACTCGAGCAGGCGCAGGATGCGGTAGTCATTGCCCTGGCCGCTGCGCAGGGTGATCTCGAGGGCGTCGGTGACATAGGCGGTGGTCTGCGCCAGCGCCATGCCGCTGCCGGCGATGGCCGCGGCGATCAGCCCACCCAGCGCCAGCGCCCTGCCCATTGCCCGTTTCGAATGCCGCACCCAAGCCTCCCTGGTTCAATCAATCATCAGACCGGCAGTCTAGCTGACGCCTTGGCCGCGGGACACCCGGCGCCTTTGCCATTGCCGCCGGCTGGGTCACAATGCGCCCATGATCCGTTATCCCGCCATCGATCCGATCGCCATCTCGCTGGGGCCGCTGGATATCCACTGGTATGGGGTGATGTATGCCATCGGCTTTGGTCTGGCCTGGTGGCTGGGCCGGCGTCGCGCGAACCGCCCCGACAGCCCCGTCGCCCCGGCGCAGATGGACGACCTGCTGCTGTTCGGCGCCATTGGCGTGGTCGTCGGCGGGCGCATGGGCTATGCGCTTTTCTACAGCGGCGGCGATCTGCTGGCCGATCCGCTGTCGCTGCTGCGCCTGTGGGAAGGCGGCATGGCCTTTCACGGCGGGCTGATCGGGGTCATCGTGATGATGGCGGTCTATGCCTGGCGCCACCGCATCGCGCCGCTGGCGCTGGGGGACTTCGTCGCGCCGCTGATCCCGCCGGGACTCGCCGCCGGGCGGTTCGGCAATTTCATTAACGGCGAACTCTGGGGCGCGCCCACCACCCTGCCCTGGGGCATGGTCTACCCACCGCTCGGCCCCGAGCCCCGGCATCCCTCGCAGCTCTATGAGTTGGCCCTGGAGGGACTGGTGCTGTTTGCGGTGGTCTGGATTTACTCGCGCCGGCCGCGGCCCATGGGGGCGGTCACCGGGCTGTTCCTGGCCGGCTACGGTCTTGCCCGGCTGGCGGTGGAGTTCATCCGCCTGCCCGATGCGCACATCGGTTATCTGTGGGGCGGGTGGCTGACCATGGGCCAGCTCCTGTCCCTGCCCATGATCATCGCCGGCCTCGCACTGCTGGCCTGGGCCTGGCGCCGCCCGGCCGCCTCCCCCTCGTCCTAGCCCAACCCGGAGCCTATCACCGCCATGCAGCAGTATCTCGACCTCCTCCGCCACGTCCGCGACCACGGTGTCGAAAAATCCGACCGCACCGGCGTGGGCACGCGCTCGGTGTTTGGCGGGCAGATGCGCTTTGACCTGGCCGACGGCTTTCCCATGGTGACCACCAAAAAGCTGCACCTGCGCGCCATCATCCACGAGCTGCTGTGGTTTCTGGCGGGCGAGAGCAACATCCGCTATCTCAAGGACAACGATGTCCATATCTGGGACGAGTGGGCCGACGCCAACGGCGATCTCGGCCCGATCTATGGCGTGCAGTGGCGCTCGTGGCCGACCCCCGATGGCGGTCAGATCGACCAGATCGCCCGGGTGGTCGAGCAGATCCGGCACAACCCCGACTCGCGCCGGCATATCGTCACCGCCTGGAACCCGGCCGAGGTGGATCGCATGGGGCTGCCGCCCTGCCATGTGCTGTTCCAGTTCTATGTGGCCGAGGGGCGGCTGTCCTGCCAGCTCTATCAGCGCAGCGCGGATCTGTTCCTGGGCGTGCCGTTCAACATCGCCTCCTACGCGCTGCTCACCCACATGGTGGCGCAGGTCACCGGGCTCAGGCCCGGGTCGTTCATCCATACCCTGGGGGACGCGCATCTCTACCTGAATCATCTCGAGCAGGCCGACACGCAGCTCGCCCGCGAGCCGCTGCCGCTGCCCACCCTCGAGCTCAACCCGGCGGTGGATGATCTCTTCGACTTCCGCTTCGAGGACATCCACGTCTCCGGCTATCAGTCGCACCCGCGCATTGCCGCGCCCATCGCCGTCTAGGAGCGTTCAGCCATGCAGATAACCCTGGTGGTCGCCATGACCGAAAACCGTGTCATCGGCCGGAACAACGACCTGCCCTGGCGGCTGCCCGATGACATGCGCCATTTCGTGGCGCTGACGCGGGGCAAGCCGATCGTCATGGGCCGCCGCAACTACGCCTCCATCGGCCGGCCGCTGCCGCGCCGTCAGAACATCGTCATGACCCGCCAGCCGGACTGGTCGGCGGACGGGGTCGAGGCGGTGCATTCGGTGGAAGCCGCCATCGCGGCGGCCGGGGATGTGCCCGAGCTGATGGTGATCGGCGGGGCCGACATCTATGCGGCGTTCCTGCCGCGGGCCGATCGCATCGAGCTGACTCGGGTGCGCACCGAGCTGGAGGGTGATACCTGGCTGCCGGTGTTCGAGGGCCCGGAATGGACCCGGACCGCACTCACCCATCACCCGGCGGATGCCGAGCATGCCTGGGCGATGGACTTTGAAGTCTGGGAGCGCCAGCCCGCGGCTGACTAGCGCTTTCTAGCGCTTCATGGCCTGGAAGAACTCGTTGTTGGTCTTGGTGTCCTTGAGCTTGTCGAGCAGGAACTCGATGGCGGCCAGCTCATCCATCGGATGCAGCAGTTTGCGCAGGATCCAGACCTTCTGGAGTTCGTCCGGGGTCATCAGCAGCTCTTCGCGGCGGGTGCCGGAGCGGTTGATGTTGATCGCCGGGTAGATGCGCTTCTCGGCGATGCGCCGGTCCAGGTGCACCTCCATGTTGCCGGTGCCCTTGAACTCCTCGTAGATGACATCGTCCATGCGCGAGCCGGTCTCGATCAGCGAGGTGGCGATGATGCTCAGGCTGCCGCCTTCCTCGATGTTGCGCGCGGCACCAAAAAAGCGCTTCGGGCGATGCAGGGCATTGGCGTCGACACCACCGGTCAGCACCTTGCCGGAGCTGGGCACCACGGTGTTGTAGGCCCGCGCCAGCCGGGTGATGGAGTCGAGCATGATCACCACGTCGCGCTTGTGCTCAACGAGGCGCTTGGCCTTTTCGATGACCATCTCGGCCACCTGCACATGACGGCTCGCCGGCTCGTCGAAGGTCGACGACACCACCTCGCCCCGCACCGTGCGCTCCATCTCGGTCACCTCTTCGGGGCGCTCATCGATGAGCAGGACGATGACGTAGGCTTCGGGGTTGTTGGAGGTGATGGATTGGGCGATGTTCTGCAGCAGCATGGTCTTGCCGGCCTTGGGCGGCGAGACGATCAGCGCCCGCTGGCCCTTGCCGATGGGCGCGCTCAGATCGATCACCCGGGCGGTCAGGTCCTCGGTGGACCCGTTGCCGCGCTCCAGCGTCATACGCTCCTTGGGGAACAGCGGCGTGAGATTCTCGAACAGGACCTTGTGCTTGGCCGATTCGGGTTTCTCGAAGTTGATCTGATCGACCTTGAGCAGCGCGAAGTAGCGCTCGCCATCCTTGGGCGGGCGGATCTTGCCCGAGATGGTGTCGCCGGTGCGCAGGCTGAAGCGCCGGATCTGACTGGGCGAGACGTAGATGTCGTCGGGCCCGGCCATGTAGGAGCTGGTGGCGGTCCGCAGGAAGCCGAAGCCGTCCTGGAGGATTTCGAGGACGCCGTCGCCCCAGATGTCCTCGCCCTTTTTGGCGTGCGCCTTGAGCAGGGAGAAGATAACGTCCTGCTTGCGCGAACGGGCCATGTTTTCGATGCCGAGGGACTGCGCCAGCTCGACAAGCTCGGCGGCGCGCTTATGCTTGAGTTCGGTGAGATTCATTTTTGCTTGAGGGGCCGCCCGACGGACGGCCGCTGCCTTGGTGGGAGGGGCGCACCCCGAGGGGGTCCCGCAGGTTAAAGGTTGCTGTCGATGAACGCGGAGAGCTGCGCCTTCGACAGGGCGCCCACCTTGGTGGCCTCGACCCCGCCGTTTTTGAACAGCATCAGCGTGGGAATGCCGCGGATCCCGTACTTAGGCGGGGTCTCGGGATTCTCGTCGATGTTGAGCTTGGCGATTCGAAGCTTGCCCTCGTAGCTACCGGCAATCTCCTCGAGGATCGGGCCGATCATCTTGCAGGGGCCGCACCACTCCGCCCAGTAGTCCACAAGGACCGGCTGGTCGGCATTGACGACTTCGGATTCAAAATTGGCGTCGGACACGTGGACGATATTGTCGCTCACGGAGCATTCCTCCAAAGGGATATCGGTCGCTGATCGAGATCGAGCCGGTCGAACGGATCGCCCGTCAAATCAATGAAAATGGCTAAGGGGACATCGCCCGAAAGGGCTTGTACGTCGAAGGCTAGTCCCCTGATTCGCCGGTGTCAAATGACGTGTATATTGGGCCGTCATGGACACTCAGACACTGCCCCGCCTGGCCGAACAGGCCGTCGCCATCGCCGAGTCCGCGGGCCGCACGATCCTTGGCATCTACGCCAACGGCTTCGACGTGCAGGCCAAGGCCGACGACTCGCCGCTGACCACCGCCGACAACGCCGCCCACGAGCTGATCGCGGAACGCCTGCAGGCGCTGACCCCCGACATCCCGGTGGTCTCCGAAGAGGGCGGCCTGCCCGACTATGCCGAGCGTCAGGGCTGGACCACCTACTGGCTGGTGGACCCGCTGGACGGCACCCGCGAGTTCGTCAAGCGCAATGGCGAGTTCACCGTCAACATCGCCCTCATCGAGGCCGGCCGCCCCATCTTCGGCGTGGTCCACGCGCCAGTGCTTGAATGCACGTGGGAGGCCGTCCACCGCCCGGCCCGCGACGGCGAAACCGCCCTGGGCTGGGCGCGGCGCCACGACGCCGACGGTCAGCACGCCATCCAGACCCGGCGCACCCCACCCACCGACCTGACCCTGGTGGTCAGTCGTTCGCACCGCCACCCGCAGGTCGAGGCCCTGCTCCAGCGTCTGCCCGCCTATCAGACCCGCTCCATGGGCAGCTCCATCAAGTTCTGTCTGGTCGCCGAGGGCGAGGCGGACTGCTATCCGCGCTTCGGCCCCACCTCGGAATGGGACAGCGCGGCCGCCCAGTGCATCGTCGAGGCCGCCGGCGGCGCGGTCATCCGCCCCGATGGCACGCCGCTGCGCTACAACACCAAGGCGTCGACGCTTAATCCCAACTTTGTGGTCATCGGCGACCCGCAGTGGCCTTGGGCGGATGCGCTTGACGGGTTGCCGGTGGAGGAGCGGTAGACGGCACAACAGTGCGGTGCCGCTTCCGTCCCCTTTCCCCGCGCTCACACGATGCGGGGCGCCTCGAGATCGCACGGTGAAAGGGGACGGAATCGGCAATCCCCGGATCCGGTGGCGCGCCCTGCATTGGCGATCCCGTTGCCCTGGATCGGGCGACCTCGGGACGCCGTAGTGTGTGGGATCCACTGCGTGAATCGCCCCGCGTCCCGCGCGAGCCCGATTCAGGGCAATGGGAGCGCCACCGCACCGCCTCAGCGGTGTTACGGCATCAACACATACTCACCCGGCGCCTCGACATCCGGGGCGTAGCCCTGACTCGGCGCGCCGAGGCTCGGCGGTGCCACGGCCTGCCCTGAGCGCTGCGCCAGCCAGTCCTGCCAGGTCGGCCACCACGAGCCTTCCTGCTGCGGCGTCTCGCGCTCGAAGCGCTCCGCCGGATAGGTGGGCTCCAGCGGCTTGAAGTGCCTGATCTGATAGTGCCTGCGCGGATGACCCGGCTCGCTGACAATGCCGGCGTTGTGCCCGCCCCGGGTCAGCAGGAAGGCCACGTCGGTGCGCGCCAGGCGGGTGATCTTGTACACCGAATGCCACGGGGCGATGTGGTCCTTCTGGGTGGCCACCGAGAAGATCGGGATATCGATGTCGGCGACGGAGACCGGCTGCCCGTCGATGTCGTAACGGCCCTCCACCAGATCGTTATGCAGGAACAGACTGCGCAGGTATTCGCTGTGCATGCGATAGGGCAGGCGCGTGGCGTCGGCGTTCCAGGCCATCAGATCAAACGTCGAATCGCGCTCGCCCATCAGGTAGTGGCGTATCATCCGCGACCACACCAGGTCCTGGGAGCGCAGCAGGTGGAAGGCGCCGGCCATGCGGTCCCGGCCCAGGTAGCCGCGGGCCCACATCACATCCTCGAGGAAAGAGACCTGGGATTCGTCGATGAACAGATCCAGCTCACCCGGCTCGGTAAAGTCGGTCTGCGTCGCCAGCAGTGACAGTGTGGCCAGCCGGTCGTCGCCGTCACGCGCCATGGCCGCCGCCGCCAGAGTCAGCAGCGTGCCGCCCAGGCAGTAACCCACGCCGTGCACCTTCTGATCGGGGACAATGTGGTTGACCGCGTCCAGCGGGTCGTTCACGCCCAGACGCCGATAGTCGGCCATCCCCATGCCGCGGTCCTCGGGCCCCGGGTTTTTCCACGACACCACGAACACCGTGTGGCCCTGACCGACCAGGTATTCGATCAGTGACCGGCCCGGCTGCAGGTCAAGGATGTAGTACTTCATGATCCAGGCTGGCACGATCAGCACCGGCTCGGGGTGGACCGTATCGGTGGTGGGCTCGTACTGGATCAGCTCCATCAACGCGTTGCGATGGACCACCTTGCCCGGCGTCACGGCCAGATCGCGGCCGACCTGATAATCCTCGTCGCTTGCCTGCGGCCGCCCGGCGAGCTCGCGCTGCACGTCCTCAAGCCAGTTCGAGCCGCCGCGGAGCAGGTTGGCACCGCGCTCGTTGACGGTCCGCTCGAGGACTTCCGGGTTGGTGGGCAGAAAATTCGACGGCGAGACCATATCCAGCATCTGCCGGACGGTGAAGTTGACCACCTCCTCGTGGTGCGGATTCACCCCCGGCACCCCGGTGGTCGCCACATGCCACCACTGCTGCTGGAGCAGGAATGCCTGGTGGATGAACGAAAACGGCCAGTTCCCCCAGGCCGGGGCCTCGAATCGCTGGTCGTCGGGCAGTGGCTCGATACAGCGGGTCTGCTCATCATCGGCAAGGCAGTGTCCGGAATAGGCGGCAAGGCGCAGCGCCTTGCGCAGGGCCTTTTCCTGAAGCGCGCCCTGGCGGCCGGGATTGAGCGCGAGATGCCCGGCCCAGTCAAAAAAGGCCAGCTGCAGGGCGGTCGGCGAAATCCCGCCGGTCATGCGCCCGATCATGGCGTGCAGCAGTCGATCCCAGGCCACGGGGTCGGTGACCTGCTCGGAGAACGCGTGGTCCAGTCGTGTCATATCGCTTCCCTTCGTACGGCTCTACACCATTGGGCTCGGGGGAGCGGCAGTACGTTCCATTCGTCGGTGTGGTGGTGTGCGGTGGCGCTCCCATTACCCTGAATCGGGCTCGCGCGGGACGCGGGGCGATTCACGCAGTGGATCCCACACACCACGGCGTCCCGAGGTCGCCCGATCCAGGGCAACGGGATCGCCAATGCAGGGCGCGCCACCGGATCCGGGGATTGCCGATTCCGTCCCCTTTCACCGTGCGATCTCGAGGCGCCCCGCATCGTGTGAGCGCGGGGAAGGGGGACGGAAGCGGCACACCACCGCCCCGCGCGGTGTTTCATCCCCCTTCCCGCAATAACCGCATCGGCGACGCCCGATAGTAGCGCCGCGCCCCCAGGGCGCCGGCAGCCCAGACGGTGACCAGTCCCACCAGCGCGCCCACCACCAGGGTCAGCGGCCGGAACGGGTAGTCCAGGCTGAACAGCACCTCGGCGACCACCATGCCGGCGGCCGTGGCGGCCAGGCCGGCCAGACTGCCGGCCACCAGGCCCACCAGCCAGAACTCCAGCCGTGCCATGCGCCGGATGCGTCGGCCGCTGGCGCCGAGGGCCCGCAGCAGGGCACTCTCAAAGCGGCGCTGCTCGCCGGTGATCTGCAGGGCCGCCAGCAGCACCAGCACGCCCGCCGCCAGGGTCAGCAGGGCCATGAGCTCCACCACGCTCGATCCCTGATCGATGATGGTGCGCACGATGCGCAGCACGCTGCTCACATCGATCGGTGTCACGCTGGGATAGGTCCGGACCAGGTCGTTGAGGACCTGCCCCTGGTCCGACGGCAGATGAAAACTGGTCAGCCAGGTCGCCGGCAGGTCGTCGAAGGTCCCGGGCGAGGCCAGCACGAAGAAGTTGACGTTGAAGCTCTCCCAGCGCACCTCGCGCAGGCTGGTGACCCGGGCGGTGACGCGCTGGCCGCCGGAGCTGAAGGTCATGCGATCGCCCGGCTCGACACCGATTTCCTCGGCAAAATCGGTTTCCACGGACAGCTGCGGCGACGGGTCGTCGACATCACCCCACCACTCGCCGGCGACGATGCGGTTGTCCGACTGCAGCTCGGTGGTCCACGACAGGTTGAACTCGCGCCGCGCCAGGCGGCGGGCCTGGGCGCTGTCGTAGTCGCCGGCCTGTACCGCCGCGTCGTTCAGTCCGGTCAGCCGCGCCCGAACCATGGGGTAGAAGCGCGTGTCGATCTGCGCCTCGGCCAGCCGCGAGCGGACGCCGTCCAGCTCATCGGGCTGGATGTTGATCAGGAACTGGTTGGGGGCATCGGCGGGGATTTCGCTCTCCCAGGCGCTCAGCAGGTCGTTGCGCACCACCGCCAGCAAAAAGAGGCTCATCAGGCCCACGCCCACCGCCACGATCTGGATGACCGCGGTCACTGGCCGGCGGGTGAAGCCGGTCAGCCACAGCAGGCGTCGATTGCCACCGCGCCGGGACCAGGCCCGGGCGCCGTAGACCACCGCCGCGGCCACCGCGGTCAGCAGGGCCAGGGTGGCGGTCACCGCGCCCAGCACACTCAGCGTCACCCGTGGATCGCCGGCCTGCCAGGCCATCAGCGCGATGATGACGCCGGCCGCCGCCAGCAACGGCACGCCGGCGCCCAGCAGCCCGCTGCCCAGGTCCTGGCGCAGCACCCGCATGGGCGGGGCATTGCGCAGGCGCGCCAGGGTGGGCAGGGCGAACCCCACCAGCGCCGCGGCAGCGGTCAGCCAGCCGGTGGCCAGCGGCTGCCAGCCCGCCGGCGGCAGTCGGGTGTCGAGCAGCTCGGCCACCAGTGCCAGCATGCCCAGGTGCAGCAGATAGCCCAGCCCGGCGCCAATGGCGCCGGCGAACAGTCCCAGCCACAACAGCTTGCCGATCATCAGCGCCAGCACCTGTCGCCGGGTGGCGCCAATGGCGCGCATCACGGCCACGCCGGTGATCTGGCGCTCGGCATAGTGGCGCACGGTCAGCAGCACCGCCACGCCGGCCACGATCACCGTCAGCAGTGCCGCCAGACCCAGAAAGCGCTTAGCCTGCTCGATGATCTCCGAGGCGCCGCGGCCCTGCTCGCTGGGTCGCTCGATCTCCACGGCATTGCCCTCGCGGGCCACCAGCTGATCGGTGAACCCGTCGAGCGCCGGGCGGGGACCCGCAAGCAGCAGTTTATGCCGGACCCGGCTGCCCTCGCCGATCAGCTCGGTGGCGGCCAGATCGGCGTGGTTGAACATCAGCCGCGGCGCCAGCCCGCCAAAGCCCTGACCGCGGTCGGGCTCAAAACTGAGGATCCCTGCCACCTCCAGGGTCTGGGCGCCGATTTCGAGGGTATCGCCCACCGAGACATCCAGCAGCCCCAGCAGGCGCGACTCGATCCAGGCCGTGCCCGGGGCGGGAATGCCATCGGGGACGACCTCTTCAGCCCCCGCCCGGGGCTGGATGCGCAAGCTGCCGCGCAGGGGATAGCGGTCACTGACGGCCTTGGCCGAGACCAGCCGGCTGGCGGCGTCATTGAGGACCACGGTGGGGAAGACCGCCGTGCGCGCCGTGGTCAGGCCCCGGGATTCGGCGTCGGCCTGCCAGTCATCGGGGATGTGGCGCGGGTATTCCACTGCCCGGTCCGCGGCCAGCAGGTCGGCGGCGCGGGCCTCGGTGGCACCGGCGACCCGGTCAGCCAGCCACGACACGCCGGTGACGGCGGCCACGGCAATGATCAGCGCCAGCGCCAGCAGGCGCAGTTCGCCGCCGCGCCAGTCCCGGTAGAGCAGCCGCAGCGCCAGCATCAGCCGGCCTCCGTGGCCAGCGCGCCATCGCGCAGGTAGCGCACCCGGGCGCAGCGCGCGGCGACGGCATGGTCGTGGGTGACCAGGATCAGGGTGGTGCCGTAGTCGCGATTGAGGGCGAACAGCAGATCAATGACCTGCTCACCGGTGTGATGATCGAGGTTGCCGGTGGGCTCATCGGCAAACAGGATCTGCGGGCGGCTGACGAACGCCCGGGCCAGGGCCACGCGCTGCTGCTCGCCGCCCGACAGCTGGGCGGGGTAGTGGGCGGTGCGATCGGCCAGGCCCACCCGTTCCAGGGCGGCAGCGGCCTGCGGGCGGGCCTGGCGCTCGCCGGCCAGCTCCGCGGGCAGCATGACGTTTTCAAGGGCGGTCAGGCCGGGCAGCAGGTGGAAGGCCTGAAACACGAATCCGACCCGGCCGCTGCGCAGGGCGGCGCGCTGATCCTCGTCCAGCTCGGTGAGATCCTCTCCGGCCAGGCTGACCCGGCCGCCGCTCGGCAGGTCGAGTCCCGCGAGCAGGCCCAGCAGGGTCGACTTGCCCGAGCCCGATGTCCCCAGAATCGCCAGGGAGTCGCCGGCATCAATGCTAAGATCAAGGTTTTCGAACAGGCTGATCCGGCCTTCCGGGGCCTCGAAGCGCATCGCCAGGGCGCTCGCTTCAAGCATCGGCGGGTCTTGACGGGAGGATTCCATGGGTTGGGGCATACGCGGTCGACTCCTGCATGCGTCGTGTTTACTGTGGCTGACCCTGCTGGTGGTGGGGCCGGCCATGGGCGCCGGCGCCGCTGACGAGCGGGTCCTGGTCCTGGGCGACAGCCTTTCGGCCGCTTATAACATGCCCACCGAATCGGGCTGGGTGGCGCAGCTGTCCGAGCGCCTCGGCCCCGACAGCCGGGTCATCAACGCGGCGATCAGCGGCGAGACCACCGCCGGCGCCGGGGCTCGTCTGCCCGCGGCCCTCGAGCGCCACGAGCCGTCCATCGTCATCATCGCGCTCGGCGGCAACGACGGCCTGCGCGGCATCTCGCCCGCCGCCATGCGCGACAACCTGCTCGCGATGATCGAGCGCTCACGGGCGGCCGGCGCCCGGGTGCTGCTGGCCGGCGTGCGCCTTCCTGCCAATTATGGCACCGCATTCATCGAGCGGTTCCGCCAAGTCTACCGCGATGTCGCCGAGCGCACCGGCGTGCGCCTGATTCCGATGCTGCTCGACGGCGTGGCCGAGGACCCGTCACTCATGCAGTCGGACGGCATTCACCCCAATGCAAAGGCCCAGCCGATCATCCTTCAGACGGTATGGTCGGGGCTTGCCCCGCTGCTTGAATCGGACCCTGAAGGCTCGCCGGCAGACTGACCGTCATGGTCATCGGCAGATGATCGGACAGCGGGGCGTCCAGCACTTCGACCGCCTCCACCGCCAGACTGGGAGTGACCAGAATATGATCGATATTGCGGGCCGGCCGCCAGCTGGGATAGGTGGGCTCGGTGCTGGCCGGTTCGCGCAGGCCCGTCTCGGCGCATAGATAGCGCAGCTCGGGACTGCTCGAGTGGCAGTTCAGATCCCCCATGACGATGGCATGTGACTCATCGGCGATGCACTCGGCGATGTAGGCCAGCTGATTGAGCCGCGCGCGCTGGCTCAGCGCCAGGTGCAGCAGCACCACCAGCAGATCATCCCGCGCGGTGGAAAAGCGCACCATCAACGCCCCGCGGCCGGGTATCCGTCCCGGCAGGCGGTGCTCGCTCACCGTGGTCGCCGGGCAGCGCGCGAGCAGGCCATTGCTGTGCTGGGCGAGCCGCCCCAGCGGCCGGTTGGTCTGGGTATAGCGGTGCGGGAAGGCCGCGGTCTCGGCCAGGAATGCGGTCTGATCGACGAAGCCGCTGCGCAGGCTGCCGGCGTCCAGCTCCTGGAGGCCCACCAGATCAAAGCCGCGGATGGTCTCGGCGATGCGCCGCAGGTTGGGCATGCGCGCGGTATCCGGCAGCACATGACGCCAGCCGCGGGTGAAATACTGGTGGTAGTAACGCGTCTCGATGCCGGCCTGGATGTTGAAGCTCATCAGCCGCAGCCGGGCCGGCAATCGATCCATGGTCTCGGGCCCCGGGCGGTTCAGCCCTCACCCGCTTCGCCGGCTACCAGCGAATCGGCCACGTCCAGCATGCCCCGCTGCCCACCGGCCTGGCGCACATCCACCAGGTACTGCCCGGCCACGCCCAGCGACGGCGTCCCGCGCACCCCGTAGGCACCGGCCAGACGCTCGGCGCGGTTGAGGCTGGAGCTGACCGCGAACGAATTCAGCGCATCCATCACTTCGGCCTCGCTCACGTCGGCCACGCTGGCGTAGAAGGCCGCCACATCGGCATGGCTCTCAAACTGGCGACCCTCCTCGTGGATCGCATCAAACATGGCCCGATGGGTCTGATCGAGGATGCCCAGCGCATCGGCAGCGTAATAGGCCCGGGCCAGTACGGCCCAGCTGTCGCGGCCGAAGGTGATGGGTGTGTGCACCAGATCGACTCGCCCTTCGTTCTCCGCCACCCAGTCGCTGAGGACCGGCTCGAAGTCGGCGCAGTGCGGACAGCCATACGAGAAGAACTCGCGCACCTGCACGGCGTCGCCCGTGCTGTCGGTGGGCTGGGGGTTGTCGAGCACCGAATAGCCCTGCTGGGCGGCGGCCGGCCCGGTGATCAGTGCGGCCGCCAGGCCAAACAGCAGCAGCGCCGCCGGGGCCCAACGGCCCATCGAGAAAGTCAGTCGCATGAATCGGCTCCGTTGAAAGTCATGACGTCCATCATCCTACAGTTCGCCGTAGGAGTGCAGTCCCGAGAGGAACATGTTGACCCCCAGAAAGGCGAAGGTGGTGACGAACAGGCCGATCACCGCCCACCAGGCCATGGGCGTGCCGCGCAGGCCCTTGGTATAGCGCAGATGCAGCCAGGCCGCGTAGTTGAGCCAGACGATCAGCGCCCAGGTCTCCTTGGGGTCCCACGACCAGTAGGCGCCCCAGGCCTCGGCCGCCCACAGGGCGCCAAGGATGGTGGCCACCGTGAAAAACGCGAAGCCCAGGGCGATGCTGCGATAGCTGACATCGTCGATCTGCTTGAGGGTGGGCAGCCGGTCGGCCCATTTGCTGTCGTCGGGCACCCGTGCGCGGATCAGATACGCCACACCCAGCATCGCGGCGATGGCAAAGCAGCCATAGCCGATGAAGTTGGTGGGCACGTGGATCTTCATCCAGTAGCTTTTCAGGGCCGGGACCAGCGGTTCGATCTGCGAGGCGCCCCGGTCAAAGTGGTACCAGAGCAGGAAACCCACCGAGGCGGTGATCACCAGCAGCACGAAAAACCCCATGGAATAGGTCTGCTGGGCCTTTTCGTAGTAGAGGTAGATCAGCGCGGTGATGACCGCGAACAGCACGAACACCTCGTAGAGGTTGCTGACCGGGATATAGCCGATGCCCCCGGCGAACAGATGGGTCTCGTGCCAGCGCACCAGCAGGCCCACCAGCCCGGCGCCGGCGCCGAACCAGGTCAGCGTCGAGGCCACCTGGCCGGTGAAGCGGTGGCCGGTAAATAGCGAGACGCCATAGACCAGCGTCGCGGCCGGGAACAGCGCGCTCATCCACATGATCGCGGACTGGCTGGAGAGCAGGTACTGCAGGAAGAAATCCGTCTGTGCGGCCCCCAGCGCCGGGTAGCGCATGACCGCGAACAGGCTCAGCAGGCAGACCGCGGCCATGTAGATCTTTGACTCGCCCCAGTGCCAGCCGATGCCGATCATCACCCCGGCGGTGAACAGGGTGATCACCACCTCGTAGCCGTTCATGACATCGCCCAGCACCTGGAAGGTGCCGGCGGTGGCCACCGCGACCAGGGCCGCCCAGGCCCAGTCACTCACCGTCAGCCGCTGCCACAGGGACGGGCGGCGCATCTGACGCATCATTTCTTCGCGGGACGCTACCATTTCCTTAACCTCGATCCGTGTTGTCGCGCTCGAGCTGTTGGTCGACCGCATCCGCCAGTTCTCCAAACTCCTCCGCAAAGGCCTCGGGCTGGCGCTGATTGGCACCGGCCATCAACAGGTCGGCGCCACCGTTGTCCCGCGGGGTGATCAGCGCCCAGACGCGCCGATGCGAGACATAAAAAAGCAGAAACACCCCGATCGTGAGCATTGCCGAGCCGGCATAGACCACATTCTTGCCCGGGGCGCGGGTGATTTGAAGGCCCGTGGCCTGACGGTGATCAAAGTGATCGATACTAAAGATCACCGGCGCGCCATAATCCGAGACGGTGGAGACCGCGTTCATGGCGTCCTCGAAGAATGCCCGCTGATCGGCATCGGTCTGCACCATCGACAGCTGCACACCCTCGCGCGCGGCGAGCACCTCGCGGTAGATCTCGAACAGGGTGCGCTGAAGCACCGAGCGGGAGAACTCCAGCAGCATCTCGGGGCGGTTGGAGCCGGCCACACGGTCTTCGAGCTGCCGGTTGACGGCGCCGAAGCCCCCGTCCAGCAGGGTCGCGATCATGTCATCGGCGGTGCCCGCCACCCGCGCACCCAGCTCGGGATTGGCCACGCCCATCTGCGCCAGCAGCCCATCGGCGGCCCGCTGCGAGGCCTGTTTCACGCGGTTGGGATCGTCCAGTGCGGCGTAGAAGTCGAGAAAGGTCTTCATCGAGGCGTCGTCATCGGCCGGCACATGCAGGTACTGGAACGGCTGGCCGGGGCTGCTGCGCACGCCGTGCAGGTAGTACCAGCGCCCGTCGATTTCCACCGGCGCCATGTAGGTATGAAACTCGCGCGCCTGGCCGGCGTCATCGCGCATGGTGTAGTTGAACGACGGCCCGACGTTACGGAACTCGTCCCGGGCGCCGGTCCGCTCGACGGCCCGCGGGTCCGGATTGACGTTGAAAAGCTGGAAGTCGTCGATCTCGAGGGTGCGCTCGATGCCGCCCAGCTGCAGGCGCAGGTTCTCGAACACCCGGCCGTCCACGGGCATGGAGGCGCCGGAGCCATCGAGGATGTGTCCGGTCAGGTCCAGCGCCGTGCCGCCATCGGTGAACGAGGCCTGGTACAGCGTATGGCCGCGGTGGGTGAGCGGCTCATTGACCGAGATGGTCTTGCGGATGGGGTCTTCGAGGGTGGGGTCATGAATGACCAGGTCACTCTCGTAACTGCTCGGCATGCCATTGGGGTAATGGTCGATGCGAAAGTCCTCGAGATAGATCTCGAATGGCAGTTCCTGGACGAGATAGCCGTCGCGGACCTGGAGGAAGGTCACGCTGCTGTTGCTGTCCTCGGGGATGGTGATGTTGCCGCGGAACGAGCCACTCTCGGGCGGCAGCCAGCTCTCACCGGGTACCTGGGAGACCGGCAGATCGCGGGTCTCGATGGCCAGATCGCCGGTCATCTCGCGGATCTTGAGGTTGATGTTGCCGTCGATCAGCGCGCCCACGGCGATCACCACCACGGCGACGTGGGTAAGCACATAGCCCGCCCGGGTGGCGCCGCCCTTCATGCCGGCCAGGATCACCGTGTCACCGCGCACCTCACGCCGGGTGCGGTAGCCATAGCCGCGGAACGCCGAATCGGCGAGCATCTCCGCGGATTCCGCATCGGCCCCGACCTGCCAGCGCCGGTGGTTGGAGAGCGCCAGCAACGAGCGCTCGCGCACATGGGTGCGATAGCGGGTGACTTCGCGCCAGACGCCGGGAATATGCCGGCTGACACAGACCCCGGTGGACAGGATGAGAAAGCCGAGAATGCCCAGAAACCACCACGCCGAGTAGACGTCGTAGAGGTTGAGCATGCGGAAGACCTCGAACCAGAACGGCCCGAACTGGATGAGATATTCGTTATAGGGATTGTTCTGGGGCAGGACGGTGCCGATGATCGAAGCGATGCTGACCACCACCAGCAGGGTGATCGCGAGGTTCATCGACCCCAGGAATTCGAGCCAAATACTGCCGGAGCGCCGCCTGTCGCGTCGCTTTCCGCCCGTGGGGCTGTCTGTCACTGTCGCAGCATTCTGAACCATTGAATGCCCACCTGTTCGCTATCGACGTTATATTACCGCGCGTCGGCGGTGGGTTTAACCATCCGCCAACGGGGGATTTGCCATCGGTCGCGAACTATTCGGCTGCAATATCCGTCGGGTAAAGGCCGCGCACGTAGTTGGCGACAGCCTGGATCTCTTCGTCATCGAGCTTCGAGGCGATGTCGTTCATCAGCCCGGCCTGACCGTAGCCCGAGCGTTTGCCGGACTGGTACAGCCCGAGCTGCTCGATGGTGTATTCGACCTTCTGGCCGCTCAGCCGCGGATAGCCGCTGCTGGGCACGCCCATGCCCCCGGGGCCGTGACAGCTGACACAGGCCGGCACGCCCTTCTCGGCGATGCCACCCATGTAGATGCTGCGCCCGGTGCTGAGCAGCTCTTCGGGGGTCTCACCCAGCTCGGCGTCGAGCTCCGAGAAGTAGACCGCCAGATCGGCCATGGTCTGCTTGTCGAGCCCGGCCGCCTGGCCCAGCATGATCGCGTTCTCGCGCTCGCCGGATTTGTAGAACTGCAGGTGCTCGTAGATGTAGTCCGCGTGCTGCCCGGCCAGGTTGGGGTAGTTGGGCACGACACTGTTGCCATCCGCCCCGTGGCAGGCGACACAGGTGGCTGAGGCGGCCTCACCGCGCTTCGGGTCGGCGTTTTCGAGCTGGGCCTGGGCCGCCCCGCTCATCAGGCACAGCGCGGCGAGCGCGGATAACAACTTAACGATCATGATGTCCGACAGTTCTTGGATAGAATGGCTTTATACCAACGCCCCCCGAAGGGGTCAATTCAGCGGTCTTGGTTGAGACAATGACACTAGATTACCGCCGTGCGCAATTCCTTCTGTCCGCCGCACAGCTCGAGCAACTGCCCCCCGACCAGGGCGCCGAGGTGGCCTTAGCCGGGCGCTCGAACGCCGGCAAGTCCAGCGCACTCAACGCCATCACCGACCAGAAGCAGCTCGCCCGGGTCAGCAAGACGCCCGGGCGGACCCAGCAGATCAACGTCTTCCCGCTGACCGACGATGTCACGGCGACGCGCCTCATGGATCTGCCCGGCTATGGCTACGCCAAAGCGCCGCCCTCGGTCCGTAACCACTGGCAGCAGGTGCTGCCGCAGTATCTCGAAGGTCGCGAGAGCCTCCGCGGTCTGGTGCTGATCATGGATATCCGCCACCCGCTGGGCCCGCTGGATCAGCAGATGCTGGCCTGGTGCGATGCCGCCGGGCTGCCCGCGCATATCCTGCTCAGCAAGGCTGACAAGCTGCGCCGCGGCGCGGCGGGCAACACCCTGCAGGCGGTCCGACGTGACGCCGGCGGGCACTGCGCCATGGCGACGGTGCAACTGTTCTCGGCACAGACGCGCCAGGGTGTGGAGGCCGCCCGTGAGCAGCTCGACCGCTGGTTGCAGACATAAAAAACCCCGGCATCCAGGGGGGGTGGATGCCGGGGACGTTTGGCCCGGTCATAGGGGGGTGAATGACCGGGCCAGACTGACCCGCGCTCAAGGGAGGGAGTCGCGGGCCGCGCCGGGCACTGACGCACTTATAATGACAGCGCCGGTCACGGCGAAGTTCAGTGCGCGGTGTCCCAGTCGTCGCCGACTCCGACCTCCACCTCCAGCGCCACGTCGAGATCCGCCGCATCGGCCATGAAACCGCGGATCCGCTCGCCGATCGCGGCTTCCTCGCCCGCCGGCACTTCCAGCACCAGCTCGTCGTGAACCTGCATGACCAGCGTCGCGTCGGGCTGCTCGCGGGTGATCCAGTCGTCCACCGCAATCATGGCGCGCTTGATGATGTCGGCGGCCGTCCCCTGCATGGGGGCGTTGATGGCGGTGCGCTCGGCATACTGGCGGCGCTGGTTGTTGCGGCTGTTGATCTCGGGCAGGTAGAGCCGCCGGCCATAGACCGTCTCGACATAGCCCTGCTCGTGGGCCCGGGCGCGGGTCGCGTCCATGAACGCGCGGACACCCGGGTAGCGCTCGAAATAGCGATCGACATAGCTCTGCGCCTCACCGCGCTCGATGCCCAGCTGGCGGGCGAGCCCCCAGGCCGACATGCCGTAGATGAGGCCAAAGTTGATGGCCTTGGCGGCGCGGCGCTGGTCGTCGCTGACCGCCGCGGCCTCACCCCCGAACACCTCGGCGGCGGTGGCGGCATGGATATCCAGGCCCTCGGCAAACGCCCGGCGCAGCCCGTCGTCGCCGGACAGATGCGCCATGATGCGCAGCTCGACCTGCGAGTAGTCCGCCGCCATCAGCCGATAGCCCGGCGTGGGCACGAAGGCGCGACGGATGCGCCGGCCCTCGGGCGTGCGGATGGGGATGTTCTGCAGGTTGGGATCCGACGATGACAGCCGCCCGGTGGCCGCCACGGCCTGATGGTAGGAGGTATGCACCCGCCCGGTTCCGGGGTTGATCAGCCCGGGCAGCTTTTCGGTGTAGGTCGAGCGCAGCTTCGAGACGCCGCGATAGTCGAGGATCAGGCGCGGCAGGTCATGACCCTGAGCGGCGAGCTCCTCGAGGACCGACTCGGCGGTGGAGGGGGCGCCCTTGGGGGTCTTGGCCAGCACCGGCAGGCCCTGGCGCTCGTAGAGGATCTCCTGGATCTGCTTGGGCGAGCCGAGGTTGAAGGGCCCGCCGGCGGCTTCATGGGCCTGCGACTCGAGCCGCTGCATGGTCTCCGCGAGCTCGCGGCTCTGGGTGGCCAGCAGTCCGGCATCCACCCGCACGCCAGTGCGCTCAATGCGCGAGAGCACCGGCAGCAGCGGCAGCTCGATGGTCTCGTAGACCGATCGCGGCCCGCTGCGCTCGGCCAGCGACGGCCACAGCGACTCGTGCAGACGGAGGCTGATGTCGGCGTCCTCGGCGGCATAATCCACCGCCTGATCCAGGCCGACCTGATCGAAGGTGATCTGCCGGGCGCCCTTGCCGGCCACCGCCTCATAGCCGATGGGCCGATAGTTGAGGTATTTCTGCGCCAACGAGTCCATGTCGTGGCGCGCCGCCGTGGCATCCAGGCAGTACGACTCGAGCATGGTGTCGTGGACCACGCCGCGCAGGGTGATGCCGTGATTGGCGAGCACGCTCATGTCGTATTTGAGGTTCTGCCCCAGCTTGCCGGCCTCCGGGTCCTCGAGCAGCGGTCTGAGCCGCTCAAGCGTTGCCTCACGATCCAGCTGGCGGGGCTGATCCGGGCCGGTGTGCGCCAGCGGCAGATAGGCCGCCTCGCCGGCGGTCACGGCAAACGACACACCGACGATGCGGGCACGCATGTAGTCAAGGCTGTCGGTCTCCAGATCCAGGGCAAAGCAGGGTGCCGCCGCCAGCCGCTCCAGCCACTCGTCAAGGCGGTCCTCATCCTGGATGCACTCGTAGTCCGCCTGGGGGTCGGCCGGATCATGCCGGGTGACCGCCGGCGGCGGGTCGTCGCCATCGCCATCGGCTTCGACCTCACGCAGCCAGGTGTTGAACCCGAGATGGCGGTAACGGCGGGCCAGTTCGTCGCGATCAGGGTCCGCCAGTCGGATGGCGAGTGGCTCAAGCGGCAGATCGACGTCGCAGTCAATGGTCGCCAGCTGCCGCGAGAGGTCCAGCTCGTCGAGGTGCTCGCGCAGGCTCTCGCCCACCTTGCCGCCGATCTCCCCGGCATGGGCACGGATGCCATCGATGGACTGGTACTGGGTCAGCCACTTGGCGGCGGTCTTGGGTCCCACCTTGGGGACGCCCGGGATGTTGTCCGAGGTATCGCCCACCAGGGCCAGATAATCGATGATCTGCTCGGGCGGCACGCCGAACTTGTCGATGACCGCGTCGCGGTCGAGGGTGGTGTTGGACATGGTGTTGAGCAGGGTGACCGCGCCGTTGACGAGCTGCGCCATGTCCTTGTCACCGGTGGAGATCAGCAGCGTCAGCCCCTCATCCCGGCCGCGCACGGCAAGGGTGCCGATGACGTCGTCCGCTTCGACGCCGCCGACTTCGATCAGTGGCAGGCCCATGGCCCGCACCACCGCCTTGAGGGGTTCGAGCTGAGCGGCCAGATCATCCGGCATGGGCGGGCGGTTGGCCTTGTACTCGGCGAACAGTTCGTCACGGAATGTCCGGCCCGGGGCGTCAAAGACGACCCCCATGTGCACCGGGCGATAGTCCTCGATCAGTCGGCGCAGCATGCTGATCACCCCATAGACGGCGCCGGTGGGCTCGCCCGCGCTATTGGTCAGCGGCGGCAGGGCGTGATAGGCGCGGTACAGATAGGACGAGCCGTCCACCAGCAGCAGGCGCTTGTCGGGGTCACTCATGGCAGTCTAGATCCGTTCGAGGTTGGCATAGGCGGCGACGAGCCACTTGGTGCCCGCATCGTTGAAGTTGACCTGGATGCGGGCGTTGGGGCCGTTGCCCTCGCAGTCGAGGACCACGCCTTCACCGAAGCGGCTGTGCTGGACCCGTTCCCCCAGGCCGAACTCGGCCTGGGTGGCGGGGCTCTCGCCCAGGCCGCTGCCCGCGGCATCCGGGCCGGTCACCGAGAAGCGCGCCCGCACCTCGTCCACCAGCGCCGGGGGCAGCTCGCGGATGAACCGCGAGGCGATGGCGAAGTCGTCACGACCATGCAGGCGGCGGCGCTCGGCATAGGTGATCAGCAGGCGCTGACGCGCCCGGGTGATGCCGACGTAGGCCAGCCGGCGCTCCTCTTCGAGTCGGCCGGGTTCCTCCACCGACATGCGATGCGGGAACAGCCCCTCCTCGAGCCCGGCCAGGAACACCACCGGAAACTCCAGGCCCTTGGCCGAGTGCAGGGTCATCAGCTGCACGCAGTCCTCCCAGGCACCGGCCTGGCCTTCCCCGGCCTCCAGCGCGGCGTGGGCGAGGAACGCGGTCAGCGGATCCATCTCGGCCTCGGCGGTGTTGTCCTGCTCGAAGTTGCCGGCCGCGGTGATCAGCTCGTCGAGGTTTTCAAGCTTGTCCTGGGCCCGGTCAGAGCCGTCCTTGCCCAGGTGCCCGCGCAGCCCGGTCCGGGTGACGACGGTCTCGATGCGGTCGGCCAGGGCGGCGTCGGCGGTCTCGCGGTCGAGTCCGTCGATCAGCTCGACGAACGCGCGCAGGGCGTTGCCGGCCCGGGCCGGCAGCCCGCCCGGCCGGCTTACCAGTTCGCGGGCGGCGGCCCACAGGCTGACCCCCTGATCGCGGGCGGTCAGGCGCAGCGTCTCGACCGTGCGGTTGCCGATGCCACGGGTGGGGGTATTGATGATGCGCTCCAGCGCGGCACTGTCATCGCGATTGGCAAGCAGGCGCAGATAGGCCAGGGCGTCCTTGATCTCGGCGCGCTCGAAAAACCGCAGCCCACCGTAGACCCGGTAGGGGATGCGGCGCGCCATCAGGGCTTCCTCAAACGTGCGCGACTGGGCGTTGGAGCGGTAGAGGATGGCGACGTCGCTGCGCGCCAGGCCCTGTTCCTCGACCATCGCCATGAGCCGCTCGACCACGAACCGGGCCTCGTCCTGCTCGTTGAACGCGGCGTACAGGGCGATGGGCTCGCCAGCCTCGCCTTCGGTCCAGAGCTTTTTGCCCAGCCGGTCGCTGTTGCGCGCGATCAGGGTGTTGGCGGCGTCGAGGATGGTGCGGGTCGAGCGGTAGTTCTGCTCAAGCCGCAGCACCCGGGTGTGCGAGTAGTCGTTGCGGAAGCGCTCGAGGTTTTCCACCCGCGCGCCACGCCAGCCATAGATCGACTGATCGTCGTCACCGACGATGAACACGTCCGACTCGGGCCCGGCGAGCAGCTTGAGCCACTCGTACTGAATGCCGTTGGTGTCCTGGAACTCGTCCACCAGCACATGGCGGAAACGCCGCCGGTAGTGGCCCAGCAGCTCGAGGTGGTTCTGGAGCATTTCCACCGTGCGCAGCATCAGCTCGGCGAAGTCCACCACCCCGGCGCTGCGGCAGGCCTGTTCGTAGGCGGCGTAGACCCGCGCCATCTCGCCACTGTAGGGATCGGCACTGTCCAGGTCCTCGGCCCGCTCGCCGGCGTCCTTGCGGGCATTGATGAAGCCCTGCAGCTGACGCACCGGCCAGCGGTTTTCATCGACTTCAAGATCGCGCATGACGCGCTTGACCAGACGCCGCTGGTCCTCGCTGTCGAGGATCTGGAAGCCCTGGGGCAGGCCCGCTTCCTGCCAGTGCAGGCGCAGCAGCCGGTGACTGAGGCCGTGGAAGGTGCCCACCCACAGGCCCGAGCCATTGATGCCGAGCAGCGACTCGATGCGCGCGCGCATCTCGGCGGCGGCCTTGTTGGTGAAGGTGACGGCCAGCAGGTTCCAGGGGGTGGCACCCTCGACCCGCACCAGCCAGGCGGCGCGGTGGGTCAGGACCCGGGTCTTGCCGCTGCCGGCCCCGGCCAGCACCAGGGCATGCCCCTGCGGGGCGGTGACGGCCTCGCGCTGGGCGGGGTTGAGCGGATCGATGAGATCAGAGACATCCATGCCGCCGGAGTATATCAGCGCGCCCGGTGACTAGGGGGTCGGCAGCGCCCTGACCGGCGGCAGATCACGGATGAGTTCGGCGAGCGCACTGACCACCGGTTCGCGGGCACAGCCGCGGCGGCGATAGATGGCCAGTTCGCGCACCGGCGGGCTGCCGCCGGCGAAGGGCCGCACCGCCAGCCCGTCGGTGGCATTGCCCGCTGCCTGCACCGCCAGGGTGGGCAGCAGCGTCACGCCGGCACCGGTGGCGACCATCTGGCGCAGGGTCTCGAGACTGGTGGCGCGGAAGTCCTGATGCTGCTGGGCGCCCACCCGCGAGCAGAAGTCGAGGGCCTGATCGCGCATGCAATGCCCTTCCTCGAGCAGCAGCATGGGCGTGGCGTCCAGGTCGTCCCGGCTGATCTCGGCCCGGGCGGCCAGCGGATGCGACTCCGGCAGCGCCACCTCGAACGGCTCCCTGAAAAGCGGCTGCGCGATCAGCCCCTCGTCAGGCACCGGCGCGCCCATGATGGCGGCGTCGAGGGTGCCCTCGCGCAGCCGGTCGATGAGCCCGCGGGTGCGTTCCTCATGGAGCAGCAGCCGCAGCTTGGGATAGCGCGCCTGCAGGATCGGGAACAGATGCGGGATCAGATAGGGCCCCAGGGTGGGGATGATGCCGATGCGCAGATCCCCGCTCATCGGGTCCCCCGCGGCGCGGGCGACGCTGACCAGATCGTCCACCTCGTCGAGGATCTGCCGGGCCCGCTCGGTGATCATGCGGCCGATGGGCGTGACCAGCACCCGCTTGCTGGTGCGCTCCACCAGCTGCACCTCGAGATAGGCCTCGAGCTTCTTGATCTGGGTGCTCAGGGTGGGCTGGCTGACGAAACACGCCGCCGACGCCCGGCCAAAATGCTGATGGTCGGCGACGGCGACGAGATAGCGCAGATCGCGAAAGTTGACGTGGTTCATGGGCGCATCCCGAGGGATATCCGGAAAACCCCCATTCTAGCGCGGGATTACCCCGGATGCGCGAATCAGCCCGCCGACAGGCAGGTCACCAGACGTTCGCTGAGCTGATTGATCAGCGTCGTGTAGTAATCCCCGTCGGCGGGGATCTCGCTGCCCAGCGGATCCAGCACGCCGGTGCGGGCATCGGTGCCACTCAGCACGGTGTCCACCATGGCCGGGTTGAACTGCGGCTCGGCGAACACACACTGCACGTCGCGCTCGGCGACGATGTCGCGGATCTCGGCGATGTGCGCCGGGCCCGGATCGCGGGCGTCACTGAGTGAGATGGCGCCGACGGTGTTCAGGTCAAAGCGGCGCTCGTAGTACTGATAGGCGTCGTGGAAGACGATGAACGCCTCGTCATGGACCCCCTCGAGCTCGCCGCGCACCTCGCGGATGAGTCCGTCGATCCGATCCCGGGCGGCGTCGGCGTTAGCCTGGTAGCGCTCGGCATTGGCGGGATCATGGCGGGCCAGGGTGTCGGCGATCACGCCCAGCCAGTGCTGTGCGTTGACCGGGTCCAGCCAGGCATGCGGATCAACCCCCTCGTGGGCATGGCCTTCGTGCTCGTCATGGCTCTCGTGGCCCTCGTGGCCCTCATGACTCTCATGCCCGTCATGGGCGGCCTCGGCCAGCACCCGGTCGCGAAAGCCATGGCGCAGCGTCCCCTCGGTGTGCAGCAGCGCCACTGAGTCGGCGTTACCGGCCAGGTTGTCCAGCGCACCGGTCAGCCATGGAGTCAGTTCATCGCCCACCCAGAACACGATGTCGGCGTTTTCAAGCGTGGCGGCCTCGCTGGGGCGCAGCGAATAGCTGTGGGGCGAGGCGCCGCGCTGGATGACCATGGACGGCTCGGCCACCCCGTCCATCACCTGGGTGACCAGCGACTGCACCGGCGCGACGTCGGTGGCGACGCGCGGTGCCGCCAGCGCCGGCGCGGCGATGACGCCGAAAATCAGGCCCAGCAGGGCGGCACGGGGTCGCGGTAGGGCGGAAGTGGACCGGCGTTTCATGAGAAACTCTCCTTCGCAGGCTGTTTATGTAACGATATACTATAACATTAGTTCACCGGGTTGAAAGATGCCGAATCCACAGACTCCCTTAATACAGGCGGACAGCCTCAATATGCGGATCAATGACAACCCGATCCTGCAGGACATCACGCTGAGCCTGTCCGCCGGCGAAATCGTCACCGTGGTCGGGCCTAACGGGTCGGGCAAGTCGACGCTGCTGCGCGCGCTGATCGGGGCCATGAGGCCCACCAGCGGGCGCATCACCCGGGCGTCCGGCCTGCGTCTGGGGTATGTGCCGCAGCGCCTGCACATCGACCCGACGCTGCCGCTCAGCGTCCGGCGGTTCCTGAACCTGCCCCGCCGCCACTCGCGGCAGGCCATTGATCAGGCGCTGGAGCAGGCCGGTCTGCCCGGCCGCGCCGACAGTGCCCTGACGTCGCTGTCCGGCGGGCAGTTCCAGCGGGCGCTGATGGCCCGGGCACTCATCGACGCGCCCAATCTGCTGATGCTCGACGAGGCCTCGCAGGGGCTGGATCAGGCCGGCACCGCCGAGTTCTACCGCCAGCTCGAGCACATCCGCGACCGCCTGGGCTGCGGGATCCTGTTGGTCAGCCATGACCTGCATGTGGTGATGCGTGCCGCCGATCGGGTGATCTGTCTCAACCACCACATCTGCTGCCAGGGCCGGCCCGAGGCGGTGACCGCCGCGCCGGAATACCGCGCCCTGTTCGGCACCGATGACGACACGGCGCTGGCGCTGTTCCGGCATAACCCCCATCACCATCCCCACGATGCCCACACGGAGCCCGACCATGCTGGATGACTTTCTGGTCCGCGCCACCCTCGCGGGGCTGGGTGTGGTACTGGCCGCGGCACCGCTCGGCTGCTTTGTAGTGTGGCGGCGAATGGCCTTTTTCGGCGCCGCCACCGCCCACGCCGCGGTGCTGGGCGTCGCGCTTTCGCTGGCGCTGTCGATGTCGATCTTCGTCGGTGTGCTGGCGGTCTCGCTGCTGATGGCGGTGACGGTCAGTCTGCTGAGCGACCGCGGCTATGCCATGGACACCCTGCTGGGGGTGATGGCGCACTCGTCACTGGCCTTCGGTCTGGTGGCCGTGTCGTTTCTCAGGGACGTGCGCATCGACCTGATGGCCTACCTGTTCGGCGATATCCTGGCGGTGGGGCGCAGCGACCTGGCGATCATCTGGGGCGGCTCGCTGCTGGTGCTGGGCCTGACCCTGTGGCGCTGGCAGGCGCTGCTGCTGACCACGGTCAATGCTGATCTGGCCTATGCCGAGGGCCTCGAGCCGTCGCGCGAGCGGCTGATCCTGACCCTGGCGCTGGCGATTGTGGTGGCGGTGGCCATCAAGGTGGTGGGGGTGCTGCTGATCGCGGCGTTGCTGATCATTCCCGCCGCCACCGCGCGGCCGTTCAGCCGCACGCCCGAGCGCATGGCAATGGCCGCGGCCGGTCTGGGGGCGCTGGCGGTGCTGGGTGGCATGTGGGGGTCGTGGCAGTGGGACACGCCCACCGGCCCGACCATCGTCTGTGTATCGGCCACGCTCTTCGCGCTGCTGGCCGGTCTGGCGCGCAGCCTGCCGGGCCGCCATCGGGCGGTTTGACACGGCACGGTGGGGCTGGGAGCGTGAAGGCCATCGTCACACCCGCAACGGAGCACGCTGGAATGGATATTCCCCATATTGATGAATCCCTCGGCCATGCGCTTTTCAAGGCCACGGCCGATCATTCCCTGAACGCCATCACCATCACCGAGGCGGCGGATGATGGCAGTGCCGGGCCGATCATCTACGTCAATCCGGCATTCACCGAGATGACCGGCTACACCGCCGAGGAGGTCGTCGGCCAGACGCCGGGCATGCTCCAGGGCCCCAAGACCGAGGCCGCCGTGCTGCAGCGTCTGGGTGAGCAGATCCGCCGCGGCGAGGTGTTTCATGGCGAGACGGTCAACTACCGCAAGGACGGCCGCGAGTTCATCCTTGAGTGGAAGGTGATCCCGGTCCGGCAGGACGGGCGGGTCACCCACCACGTCGCCGTGCAGTACGACGTCACCGGCGAGATCTAGCCCCCCGGGGCCGGCGGCGTATCGGCCCGGGTGGCGTCCAGCGCCCGGGACAGGTCATCGATCAGGTCGTCCGGGTCTTCCAGCCCCACGCTCAGACGCACCAGCGGCCCGCGATCCGCGCCGGTCTCGAGGCTGCGGGTATCGTGCAGGCTGCAGGGCAGCGCCAGGCTCTCGAATCCGCCCCACGAGGCACCGCGGCCGAACAGTTCCAGTTTATCGACGAAAGCGGCGGCGCGGTGGGCGACGCCGGGCGCCAGTTCGATACTGAAAAGCCCCGCGGCGCCGTCGAACTCGGCCCGCCACCGGGCATGGTCCGGGCTGTCTGGCAGGGGTGGATAGTGCACCGCCGCCACTTGGTCGCAGGCGTTCAGCCAGTCCGCCAGACGCAGCGCCCGCTCGGCATGGGCGGGATAGCGGATATGCAAGGTCCGCGCGCCGCGCAGCACCAGCGCACAGTCATCGGCGGACACCGCCAGCCCCAGCAGCACACTGGCCTCGTGGAGGGCCTCGAAGGTCGCGGCGGTGGCGGTGACCGAGCCCATGAGCACATCCGAGTGCCCGCCCAGATACTTGGTGCCGGCGACGATGGACAGATCGGCGCCGTGCTCCAGCGGCCGATAGCAGTATCCCGACGCCCAGGTGTTGTCGCAGACCACCAGGACGTCGCCGTGCGCGTGGGCGATGGCGACGATGCCGGCGATGTCCTGCAGCTCCATGGTCACCGAGCCGGGGGTTTCGGTGTAGATCATCCGCGTGGTGGGCTGCAGCAGCCGCGCCAGATCGGGCTCGCGGGGGCTGTAGAAGTCGTAGCGGATGCCGCGCTCGTGCAGGAAGCGGTCCAGCAGCTGGCGGACCGGTGCATAGACCGTGTCCACCACCAGCAGATGGTCGCCGGGGCGCAGAAAGCCCAGCAGCACCGCGGCGATGGCCTCGAGCCCGGAGCTGTAGAGTTTGGTGCCGTGGCCGTTCTCAAGGTCGGTGATCAGATCCTCGAGGGCGAAACCGGTGGGCGTGCCCCGCACCCCGTAGGTGAATGACTGCGCGCCGGCGCTGCCGGGCTGCTGGGCGGCGGCCATGTCGGCCATTGATGCGAAATCCACGGTGGCCGCCCGCACCACCGGCGGGTTCACCGGTCGCCGGCCGTCCACATAGGGCGGTCGTGCGCCATGCACCAGTCGCGTCCCGCGTCCCACGGCTGTCTCCTTCTCGTCCCGGGTCATGGCCGTCAGCATGGCAGGATTCGCCGGACTGACAAGTCAAGGCTGATCCGCAGGCCGCCGGGCGTGTATGGTCAGGGGTGATCCCAATGGATTCATCAGACAACAGGAGCCAAACCATGGACGTTCTCTACACCACGACGGGCACCGCCACCGGCGGTCGCGATGGCCACGCAGCGACCCGCGACGGCTCGCTCGACGTCAAGCTGACCGCGCCGAAAGAGCTCGGCGGCCCGGGCGGCGAGGGCACCAACCCCGAGCAGCTGTTTGCCTGCGGCTATTCGGCCTGCTTTCTGGGCGCCATGCAGTTCGCCGGCGGTCAGGCGGGCATTCAGGTGCCGGCCGACACCAAGGTGACCGCCGACGTGGCACTGGGCAAGCGCGATGATGGCCAGGGCTTTGCGATTGGCGTGGACCTGTCGGTGGAGCTGCCGGGCGTGGACCGCGCCGACGCCGAGAAGCTGGTCGAGGCCGCCCACGTGGTCTGCCCCTACTCCTACGCGACGCAGGGCAATATCGACGTCACCACGACCATCGCCTGAGGGCCGTCAGCCGCGGGTGACGGTCACATCCACCGAGCCCATGGCTTCGATGTGACCGACCAGCCGATCCCCCGGGATGACCGGTGCCACGCCGGCCGGCGTCCCGGTGAGGATGATGTCCCCGGCCGCCAGCGTGAACCGCGCCGACAGGGCGGCGATCACCTCGGGCAGTGACCAGATCTGCTGATTGAGGTTGCCCCGCTGGCGTACCTCGCCGTTGACCGCCAGCTCGATGGCCCCTTCGGCATGGTCCCCGCATTGATCCACAGGCGTCAGCGCCGAGCAGGGTGCGGCGTCATCAAAGGCCTTGGCATCAATCCACGGCCGACCCCGGGCCTTGGCCTGGGCCTGCAGGTCGCGGGCGGTCATGTCCAGCGCCACGCCATAGCCCCAGACACAGCCCAGTGCCCGGGCGGTGGGGATGTCGCGACCGCCCTCTCCCAGCCCCACCATCAACTCGATCTCATGCTGCACGTCCCGACTGCCCGCCGGATAGGGGAAAAGCCCGTCGGTGCGCAGGTTTTCGGGGTTTTTCTGAAAAAAGAACGGCGGCTCGCGGTTCGGGTCATGACCCATCTCGGCGGCATGATCGGCGTAGTTGCGCCCCACGCAGTACACCCGCCGCACGGGAAAGCCACCCCCACCGGTCACCGGCAGCATCCAGCGCGGCGGCAGTGGGATCACCGGGTCGCTCACAGCATCTTCTCCCCGGTATCGCGGCCCGGGGTCACACCAGTGGTCATCCACGCCGGGCCCGCCTCCAGCGAGGCCTTCTTCAGCTGCCAGCGAAAGCGGTAGAACCCGCCGTCCCGGGCCACCACCCGCACCCAATAGACGGCACGCTCATCGCCCTCGCCCACGGGGGTGATCTCGGCACGGCTGTGGTTAATGAGCACCCCGTAACCCGGGCCCTTGAGCATGCGCTTGAAACGCGGCAACGGGCCCGTGACGGCGCGGTTGTCAGGATGGGCAAACGCCCAGACCTGCTCGATGCCGGCGTTGGGGGTGGGGCTGTCGTTGTCACTGAGGGCGTCGAGCTGGATGCGGACCACCTCGCGGGCGGCCAGATCCGGACCGGGGACCGCCGGCTCGCTGGCGCCGGCCAGCCCGGCCAGCCCGGCCATTAGCAGACCCGCGCTCAGGCCCTGACGGAATCGCGAAACCAACATGGCGAATCATCCTCTAAAGCGGGTACACACCCTGTGACAACACGCTTCCGATATTCTTCGACATCGGGTTAGAGTGCAATCAACGCAGCGGCTGACGCCCACCGGGAGAGACATGGTCAAAACCAGCGCCACCGCGATGATCCGCCGACCCAGCCCCGTGGTGTTCGCGTTCGTGGTCGATGGCTTCATCGACAACTATCCCCGCTGGTCGCCGGAGGTGAAAAGCCTCAAGGCGCTGACGGAGGGCCCCCTCGATCTGGGCTGGAAAGGCCGGCAGATGCGCGTCGACCAGGGCCGGAAGACCACCACCGATTTCGAGGTGACCGCCCTCGAGCGGCCGCAGCGGATCAGCTTCAGGGGTGTGAAGGATCCGTATTTCATCGACTTCCACTTCAGCGACGAGGGCGGGCAGGCCACGCGGCTGACCTTCCGTTTTGAGCTCGGTCAGCTGGGCATGGCGTTCCGGCCGTTCGAAAAGCTCATCACCCACGCCGTGCAGACCGGCGTCGACCGGGTCGCCCGCAATCTCAAGCACCTCGTGGAATCGGAAACGCCCGACCCCGCCCGTGCCCCCTCAGGAGAGCAGTGATGGCATTCATCCCCGAAAAAGACACCGGCCTCATCCCCAACATGCTCACCCAGATCCTGGATACCTGTGTGAACGGCATCACCTTGTCGGACCCGGATCAGCCGGACAACCCGATCGTGTTCGCCAACAAGGTCTTCGAGGACATGAGCGGTTACCCACAGGAGGAAATCATCGGCCGCAACTGCCGCTTTCTGCATGGCGACGACCGGGACCAGCCCGGACTCGAATCGATCCGCGAAGCGATGCGCACCGAGTCCCGGGTCGAGGTGGTGCTGCGCAATTACCGGCGCAGCGGCGAGATGTTCCACAACCAGCTCACCGTACAGCCGCTGCATGACGAAAACGGCCAGCTGATCTACTACCTGGGCGTTCAGTACGACATCACGCCCATCGTCACCGCCCGCGAAGAGGCCGATCGCATGGCGGCGCTGTTCAACCGCCCGGATGAAGCATGAAAAGCCCCGCCGCCACCGCGATCATGATCGCGGCATAGGGCAGGTTCCAGCGCAGGATCTGTAGCGGCTGCAGGGCATACGCCCCCTGCAGGGCCAGATTGAGGGCCGACAGGGGGCTGACCGCCACGCCGATGCCCCAGGCGGCGAGGAAACAGCTGGCCAGCAGACTGGGGTCGGGGTCCAGCGGCGCCACGACCGCCGCTGCGGCGGCCACGCCGATCACCGGATGCACCCCGACAATGGCCAACCCCACCAGCAACGCCAGCAACAGCCCCGCCTGGGGGCCGCCGAACCGCTCGAAGGGCAGCGCCAGCCCGGTCACCGCCACCAGACTCATCAACCCGGCCGCCATCACCCCCGCGGACAGGAACAGCACCAGCTCGCCGCGCATCGCCGGCAGACCACTGCGGACATGATCGGCCAGTGTCCGCGCCGTATGCCGCTGATTGATCAGTAGCGCCGCGGCGGTGACGGTGGGTGCCAGCAGGGCGATCAGACCCAGCACCGACAGTGAGGGCCGCCAGCTGTGGGCCAACAGGATGGCCAGGGCCAGCAACCCCGGCAGCCAGAGACTGCTGAAGTTGATCGGGTAGCCGACAAAGCCCTCGGCATCCAGCGCGCTGACATCGCGGAAGGTGATCAGCAGGGCAACCAGCGCGAGGGGCACACCGAACGCCAGCAATGTCGGCAGCCGGGCGCCCGGGGCGTAGGTAAGCGCCGCGGCCATGGCGGCAAAAAACGGTGACCAGAACGCCGCGCTGCCAAAGCCGCGCACCAGGGTGATGGTCTGCTGGCGGCTGAGGGTGCGGCCGTCGCTCATGCGCCTTGCCATGATGAACACGGTGGGCAGATTGACCACGGATCCGAACAGGTGCACGCCAGCCAGGGTGGTGGCAAGGCTGCGCCGGCCGAGCGGCACCTGCGCCGAGGCGGCGGCGGGTGGCACGGCGATCAGGCGCAGAAAACTCACCGCGCCCAGCATCGCGATCAACAGCGCGTTACCGGCCACCGCCGTGCGCCAGTCCACTGTCCCCTCGGCGAAAAAACCAACGCCAAGGCCCAGCGCCCCGACGGCGAGTAGAACACTGCTTTGAATGCGGACCCGGCGCGGCACATCGCGCCAGAGGATGACACCGGCCAGCCAGGCCGGCAGCCCGGCGGCCAGCAGCGGCACCGCACCGGTGAGACTGGCGACGGCGCTGAGCGCGATGCAGGCCGTCAGCGCCAGCCCCGCGACCGTGGCCGGGACCGGCTTAAAGGGCCGGATCATCGACTTAATGACGCGAAAGTCACTCCACCGTGACCGATTTCGCCAGATTGCGCGGCTTGTCGACATCGGTGCCCTTGAGCACGGCCACGTGATAGGCCAGCAGCTGCAGCGGCACGCTGTAAAGCAGCGGAGCCACCGCCTCGTCCACGGATGGCAGAGCAATCACCTGACAGTCGTCGGAGGCCGCCGGGGCCGCGGCCGGGTCGGCGAACACATAGAGCCGGCCACCGCGCGCGCGGACCTCCTGGAGGTTGGATTTGAGCTTTTCCACCAGGTCGTTGTTGGGCGCTGCGGTGACCACCGGCATATCCGCGTCCACCAGCGCCAGCGGCCCGTGCTTGAGCTCACCGGCCGGATACGCCTCGGCATGGATGTAGGAGATCTCCTTGAGTTTGAGCGCCCCCTCCATGGCCACTGGATACTGGGTGCCGCGCCCCAGGAACAGGGTGTGGTGCTTGTCGATGAATGCCTCGGCCAGTGTCTCGATGTGGGGCTCCAGCCCCAGCACGGTCTCGATCTGGCGCGGGATCTGACGCAGGGCCCGGACCAGGCGGGCTTCCTCGTCGCGACCCAGCTGATGGGCCCGGCCGGCGGCGATGACGGTCAGCAGCAGCGCGGTGAGCTGCGTGGTGAAGGCCTTGGTCGAGGCAACCCCGATCTCGGGCCCCGCCCGGGTCATCATCACCCGGTCCGACTCCCGCACCAGCGAGCTCTCGGGCACATTGCAGATCGCCAGCGTCGCCCGATAGCCCAGGGTCTTCGCCTCGCGCAGCGCCGCCAGGGTGTCGGCGGTCTCCCCGGACTGCGACAGCGTCACGAACAGCGTGTCCGGGGCGACGACATGCGCCCGGTAGCGGAATTCGCTGGCCACCTCGACATCGCAGGGCAGACCCGCGATCGACTCGAACCAGTAACGCGCCACCAGCCCGGCGTGGTAGCTCGTCCCGCAGGCGACGATCTGCACGCGCCGGACATCGGCCAGCAGGCGGCTGGCGTCGGGGCCCAGCGCCTCGGGCAGGATCCGGTCGTCACTGACGCGGCCCTCGAGGGTCTCGGCGATGGCGGCGGGCTGCTCATGGATCTCCTTGGCCATGAAATGCCGGAAGGCGCCGCGCTCGACCGCGTCGGCGGTGAGCGTCGAGGTCCGTACCCCGCGCTCCACGGCCCGGCCGTCGGCATCATAGACCTGCACCGCCGAGCGGGTGAGCTCGGCCACATCGCCCTCCTCGAGGTCGATGAACTGCCGGGTCACCGGCAGCAGCGCCGCCACGTCCGAGGCAATGAAATGCTCACCAATGCCCACCCCGATCACCAGCGGGCTGCCGCTCCGCGCCACGATCAGGCGCTGGGGATCGCGTCGCGAGATCACGCCCAGCGCAAAGGCGCCGGTCAGCTCGGCGATGACGGCGCGGGTGGCCGCAAGCAGGTCATCGCCCAGTTCAAGGCGTTCGTGGATGGCGTTGACGATGGCCTCGGTATCGGTCTGTGACTCAAAGTGGTAACCCGCCGCGGTCAGTCGCTCGCGCAGGGCTTCGTGATTCTCGATGATGCCGTTGTGCACGATCGCCACGTCGTCACGCGCGACATGGGGATGGGCGTTGGCTTCGGTGGGCGCGCCGTGGGTGGCCCAGCGCGTGTGCGCCACACCCACCGGGCCATGATGGGGCGCGGCCGCCTGGGCGGCGGCCAGGGCCTCGACCTTGCCCACCGCGCGGTGGCGCTGTAGCGATCCGTCGGCGGTCAGCAGCGCCAGGCCGGCGGAGTCATAACCGCGGTACTCCAGTCGCCGCAGCCCCTCCAGCAGGATCGGGGCGACGTCCCGTTCCGCGATTGCACCAACGATTCCACACATCCAGCGTCTCCCTTGTCAGTGATCGTTATGCCCGGAGCGCCAGCCACTGATCTCGCGGCGCTGGCCGCGATCCACCGCCAGGCTGTCTTCGGCCACGTCCTCGCGCACGGTGGTGCCGGCCCCCACGGTGGCACCGGCACCGACATGCACAGGCGCCACCAGCGCGGTGTTGGAGCCGATGAACACGCGGTCACCGATCTGCGTGAGGTGCTTGTGCCGGCCGTCATAGTTACAGGTGATGGTTCCGGCGCCCACATTCACATGCCGACCGAGGCGGGCGTCACCGATGTAGGAGAGATGATTGATCTTGCTGCCGGCGCCGACCCGGGCCTGCTTGACCTCGACAAAATTGCCGACCCGGGCCGCCGTCTCCAGTTCGGTCCCCGGTCTCAGCCGCGCGTAGGGGCCGACCTGACAGTCTTCGGCGAGGGTCGCCGAGATCAGCTCACAGTGGCTCAGCACCTCGCTGCCGGCACCGATGCTGCAGTCCCTGAGTCGGCTGAAGGGGCCCACCCGGACGCCGTCGCCCAGGGTGACGTGCCCTTCGATGATGACGTCGACATCGATGAAGCAGTCCATGCCCACACGCAGACTGCCGCGTAGGTCAAAGCGCGCCGGATCGGCAAGCCCCAGGCCCTGGTCGCGCATCAGGGCGTCGGCCTGGCGGCGCTGGCAGGCGCGCTCGACGGCGGCCAGCTGCCCCCGGTCATTGACGCCCTGGACCTCGTCGGGGTCGTCACAGACCACCGGCTCGACGGCGAGCCCGGCGTCGTGGGCGAGGGCGATGCAGTCGGTCAGGTAGTACTCCCCCTGGGCATTGCCCGTGTCGAGGGCCTCGAGCCAGCCACGCAGGGCGCGCGCCGGCAGACAGAGCAGGCCGGTGTTGATCTCGCGGATGGCGCGCTGGGCCGGCGTGGCGTCCTTTTCCTCGACGATGCCCTGGATGCGCCCGTCGGCGGCGCGCAGGATCCGGCCATAACCGGTGGCATCGCCAAGGCTCACGGTCAGCACCGAGACCCCGTCCGCGGCAGCGTCCACCAGCGTGCGCAGGGTGCGGGCGCGGATCAGGGGCACATCGGCACACAGCACCAGCACCTGATGGTCATCAGGGATATGTGGCAGGGCCTGACGCACGGCATGGCCGGTGCCAAGGCGCTCGGCCTGATGGACCCAGTGCAGGTCGGCATCGGGGAATCCGGCGCGGACGGCCTCGCCGCCATGACCATGAATGACATGGATCGCAGCCGGCTCGAGGGTGCGCGCGGCCTCAAGGACGTGGGCCAGCATCGGCTGCCCTGCCACCGGGTGCAGCACCTTGGGGGTGTGGGAGCGCATGCGTTTGCCCTCGCCGGCGGCGAGGACAACGACACTTAAGGGGGGACTGGACATGGGACTCCTTCCCGCCCGCCAGGGGCCGTCCAGCCGGGATCAGGTCCGGTTGGCGGCCTTGCGGATCTTCTGGACCGTTCGCAGCTGGGCCGCGGCTTCGACCAGTTCGGCCTGGGCGCGGGCGTAATCCACCTCGCTGGTGCGGTTGGCGAGGGCCTCTTCGGCCCGCTTGCGCGCCTGTTCCGCAGCGGCTTCATCAATGTCATGGGCGCGGGTCGCGGCATCCGCGAGCACCGTGACCACATCGGGCTGCACCTCCATGGTACCGCCGGAGACATAGTAGAACTGCTCTTCGCCAAACTCGTCGCGCACCGTCACCTCGCCCGGCTTCAGCTGCACCAGCATGGGGACGTGGCGCGGGTAGATGCCCACTTCGCCCCCCACCGAACGCGCCACGATGAAGGTCGCGGCGCCGGAGTGGATCGACTCCTCGGCGCTGACGATGTCGATATGCATGGTAATGCCCATAGCGGCCCTCCCTTAGAGGTTGCGGGCCTTCTCGACGGCCTCGTCAATGGTGCCGACCATGTAGAAGGCCTGCTCCGGCAGGTCATCATGCTCGCCGTCGACGATGGCCCGGAAGCCGCGGATGGTCTCCTTCAGCGACACGTACTTGCCGGGGGAGCCGGTGAACACCTCGGCGACGAAGAACGGCTGCGAGAGGAAACGCTGGATCTTACGCGCCCGGGTCACGCTCTGCTTGTCTTCTTCCGAGAGCTCATCCATGCCCAGGATGGCGATGATGTCCTGCAGCTCCTTGTAGCGCTGCAGCACCTGCTGGACGTCCTGCGCGGTGTCGTAGTGCTCCTTGCCGACCACCTGCGGGTCGAGCTGACGCGAGGTGGAGTCGAGCGGATCGACCGCCGGGTAGATGCCCAGCTCCGCGATGGAGCGCGCCAGCACGATGGTGGCGTCCAGATGCGCGAAAGTGGTCGCGGGGGACGGGTCGGTCAGGTCGTCCGCCGGCACATAGACCGCCTGGATCGAGGTGATCGACCCCTTGCGGGTGGAGGTGATGCGCTCCTGAAGCACGCCCATCTCCTCGGCCAGCGTCGGCTGATAGCCCACCGCCGACGGCATCCGGCCGAGCAGCGCCGAGACCTCGACACCCGCCAGCGTGTAGCGGTAGATGTTGTCGATGAACATCAGCACGTCACGGCCTTCGTCACGGAAGTACTCGGCCATGGTCAGGCCGGTCAGCGCGACGCGCAGGCGGTTACCCGGCGGCTCGTTCATCTGCCCGTAGACCAGGGCGACCTTGTCGAGGACGTCGGAGTCCTTCATCTCATGGTAGAAGTCGTTGCCCTCGCGGGTCCGCTCACCGACGCCGGCGAACACGGAATAACCCGAGTGCTCGATGGCGATGTTGCGGATCAGCTCCATCATGTTGACGGTCTTACCGACACCGGCACCGCCGAACAGGCCGACCTTGCCGCCCTTGGCGAACGGGCAGAGCAGGTCGATGACCTTGATGCCGGTCTCGAGCAGCTCGGTGGAACCCGCCTGCTCCTCATAGGAGGGCGCCTCGCGGTGGATCGGCCAGTGCGTCTCGGCACCGATCCCGCCGACGTCGTCCACCGGCTCGCCGAGGACGTTCATGATGCGGCCGAGGGTCTTTTCCCCCACCGGCACCGAGATCGCTGCCCCCGAGTTGGTCACTTCAACACCGCGCTGCAGGCCGTCGGTGCTGCCCATGGCGATGGCCCGAACGACCCCGTCGCCGATCTGCTGCTGCACCTCGAGGACCAGCCCGTTGGATTTGATATCGAGTGCGTCATAGATCTTCGGGACAGCGTCGCGGGGGAACTCAATGTCCACCACGGCACCGATGATCTGGACGACCTTTCCTGAACTCATAGCGCGGTTCCTCTTCGCGAAAGCGTTTTATTCGGTTGGGGTTTGCCGTTCACGCTAGACGGCCTCGGCGCCGGCCACGATCTCGGAGAGCTCGGTGGTGATCGCGGCCTGACGCGCCTTGTTGTAGGCAAGGTTCAGGTCGTCGATCAGTTTTCCAGCGTTATCGGAGGCGGCCTTCATGGCCACCATGCGTGCGGCCTGCTCGCAGGCGATGTTCTCGACCACGGACTGGAACACCAGTGACTCGATATAGCGCTCGAGCAGCTGATCCAGCGCCTCGCCCGCGGACGGCTCGTAGAGATAATCCCAGCTGTGCGCCGAGCGGGTGCCGTCATCCTGTTCCGGCGCCGGCAGCGGCAGCAGCTGCTCCACCGTCGGCTTCTGGGTCATGGTATTGACGAAGCGGTTGTAGCACAGCACCACGCGGTCGATCTCGCCGCTGGCGTACTGGTCCATCATCACCTTCACGGTCCCGATGATGTCCTGCAGCGCCGGCCGGTCACCCAGCTGCGAGACCTCGGCGACGATCGCCGGGGGCAGGCGGCTGAAGAACTGAATGGCCTTGGAGCCCACCGTGCACAGCCGCACCTCGCGGCCGGCAGCCTCCTGATCACGCAGATCGGTGAGCACCGAACGGAACAGGTTGTTGTTCAGCCCGCCGCAGAGCCCGCGGTCACTGGAGACCACGATGTAGCCGACGCGCTCGTCGGTCTCGGGCGTAGTCAGGAACGGGTGCCGATATTCCGGATTGGCCAGCGCCAGGTGACTGATCACCTGACGCATCTTCTCGGCATAGGGCAGGGCCGCCTGCATGCGCTGCTGAGCGCCGCGCATCTTCGACGCCGCGACCATCTCCATGGCCGTGGTGATCTTCTGCGTGTTGCCGACACTCTTGATCTGAGTGCGTATTTCCTTTGCGCCGGACATACCGTACTACCCTTGTGACCCGTTACCAGGTACCCGTTGCCTTGAAGTCATCAAGCGCCGCCTTGAGCTGGCTCTTGATCTCGTCGGTGTAGTCGCCGGACTCGTTGATCGCGTTCATCAGCTCGGGCGCATTGTTGGCGACATGCTGATGCAGGGCCGCCTCGAAGTCGCTGACCTTCTTGTTGTCGAGGTCGTCGAGGTACCCCTCGTTGAGGGCGAACAGCGAGACCGCCATGAACGCGACCGACAGCGGCGCGTACTGGCCCTGCTTGAGCACTTCCATGGCGCGCTGGCCGCGCTCGAGCTGCTTGCGGGTGGACTCGTCCAGGTCCGAGGCGAACTGTGCGAACGCCGCCAGCTCCCGGTACTGCGCCAGCGCCAGGCGGATACCGCCACCGAGCTTCTTGATGATCTTGGTCTGGGCCGAGCCACCGACACGCGAGACCGACAGACCGGCGTTGATCGCCGGGCGGATGCCCGCGTTGAACAGGTCGGTCTCGAGATAGATCTGACCGTCGGTGATCGAGATGACGTTGGTCGGCACGAACGCCGAAACGTCGCCGGCCTGGGTCTCGATGATCGGCAGCGCAGTCAACGAACCGGTCCTGCCCTTGACCTCGCCGTTGGTGCGGCGCTCGACATCGGCCTCGTTGATCCGGGCGGCCCGCTCGAGCAGCCGCGAATGCAGATAGAACACGTCGCCCGGGAACGCCTCGCGGCCCGGCGGGCGGCGCAGCAGCAGCGAGACCTGGCGATAGGCCACCGCCTGCTTGGACAGATCATCGAATACGATCAGCGCATCCTCGCCGCGATCGCGGAAGAACTCGCCCATGGTGCAGCCGGCGTACGGGGCAATGAACTGCAGCGCCGCCGACTCGGCCGCCGAGGCCGCCACCACGATGGTGTGATCGAGGGCGCCATGCTCCTCGAGCTTGCGGACCACGTTGGCGATCGACGAGGCCTTCTGGCCCACCGCCACGTAGATGCACTTAATGCCGGTGTTCTTCTGGTTGATGATGGCGTCGACCGCCACCGCGGTCTTGCCGGTCTGGCGGTCGCCGATGATCAGCTCACGCTGACCCCGACCCACCGGCACCATGGAGTCGATGGCCTTGAGGCCGGTCTGTACCGGCTGATCCACCGACTGGCGGTCGATGACGCCCGGCGCCACCTTCTCGACCGGTGCGGTCTGCTCGGTGGCCACCGCGCCCTTACCGTCGATGGGCTCGCCCAGCGAGTTGACCACGCGGCCCAGCAGGGCCTCGCCCACCGGCACCTCAAGGATCCGCCCGGTGGTGCGCACCGTGTCGCCCTCGTTGAGGTGCGAGTAGTTGCCCAGCACCACCGCACCCACCGAGTCGCGCTCGAGGTTGAGCGCCATGCCATAGGTGTCGCCGGGGAATTCCAGCATCTCGCCCTGCATGACATCGCTGATGCCGTGGATGCGCACGATGCCGTCGCTGACGCTGACCACCGTGCCTTCGTTGCGCGCTTCCGCGACGGCTTCGAAGCCCTCGATGCGCTGTTTGATCAGGTCACTGATTTCCGTGGGATTGAGTTGCATCTAATCTGTCCTCTTAGCGACTGAGGGCGCTGGTCAGTCGGTTGAGCCGACCGCGCACCGAGCCATCGATAACCAGGTCGCCGGCACGGATCACCGCACCGCCGATGAGCGATTCGTCGAGCTGGGTGTCCAGGCTCACCACGCGCTCGAGCCGCTTCGAAAGCGATGCCTCGAGCCGGCTGCGCACCGCGTCGTCGACGGGCTGGGCGGTGATGAGCTGGGCACTGAGCGTCTTCTCGTGCTCGGCCCGAAGCCGATCGTACTGATGACTGATCTCCGGCAGCACACCGATCCGGTCGCGCTGCACCAGCAGACGCACGAAGTTGCGCTGCTGATCGTCCAGGGCCTCCCCGCAGACGTCGATGATGAGCCCCGCCTTGCGCTCGTCATCGACCCGCGGGTGACCCAGCAGCGCGGCGACCCGGTCATCGGCGACGACCGCCGCCGCCATGGCCAGACCGTCACTCCAGCCGGCAAGGGCCCCGGACGCCTGGGCAAGCTGGAAAGCCGCTTCGGCATAGGGACGGGCAACGGTGGTTTCCTGCGCCATATCCTTCTGCCTCAGACCTGCTCGGCCAGCTCATCGAGCATCTGCTGATGAGCCTTCGGGTCGACCTCGCGCTCGAGGATGCGACTGGCGCCGGTGATGGCCAGCTGCGAGACCTCGCGGCGGAGCTCGGCCCGCGCCTGACTGACTTCCTGCTCGATGCGCGCCTCGGCCGCCGCCTTCTCGCGCTCGGCGACCGTGCGGGCCTCCTCGCGGGCCTCATCGACAATCGATGCACCCTGGCGGTTGGCCCGCTCGATGATCTCACCCGCCTGCGCTTTGGCCTCGCGGATGTGCTCGGCGGCCCGCTCCTTGGCGAGCTCCAGCTCGTGCTGGCTGCGCTCGGCCGAAGCCAGACCGTCCGCGATCCGCTTCTGCCGCTCGCTCATGGCCTGTTTGATCGGCGGCCAGACGAACTTCATGGTGAACAGAATGAACACCAGGAAGGTGATCATCTGTCCGAACAGCGTTGCGTTAATGCCCACGGTCTACTCTCCGATGGCTGCCGGTGAATGGCAGGTTGTCGTGACGTCCGAGGGAATCAGCTCAGCGCGCCGAGCAGCGGGTTTGCAAACATCAGCAGCGCCGCGAAGGCCACACCGATGATCGACAGGGCGTCGAGCAGACCGGCGACGATGAACATGCGCACCTGCAGGACACCGGCAACCTCGGGCTGACGGGCGATGCCCTCGAGAAACTTCCCGCCGAGCAGGCCAAAGCCGATGCTCGTGCCGACGGCGGCGAAGGCGAAGATGAGTCCAATGGTGATGGCGGTAAATGCCTGGACCTGGGCGATTGCTTCCATGGTTCCTCCAATACAGGGGTCGTTTAAGGGTTAAAAGCGGTTCGTTGGGTGGCGCCGGGCCGACCCCTCAGTGACTCTCATAAGCAAGACTCAGATACACGATGGTGAGCACCATGAAGATGAAAGCCTGCAGCGGGATCACCAGAATATGGAAGATCGCCCAGGCAACACCCGGCACCCACTGCGCCCAGACCGGCAGCAGCGCGATCAGGATGAAGATGATCTCAGCGGCGTAGAGATTGCCGAACAGTCGCATGCCGAGCGACACCGGCTTGGCGATCATCTCGACGATGTTGAGCAGCAGGTTGGCCGGCCACAGCGCCGGGTGCGAGCCGAACGGATGGCAGAACATCTCCTTGCCAAAGCCCTTCGCGCCCTTGCCCTTGATGCTGTAGATGATGATCAGCAGCAGCACCGTCAGCGACAGGCCGAAGGTGGCGTTCATGTCGGCGGACGGCAGGATGCGCACGTACTCGACGCCGAACAGCTTCATGATCTCGGGGAACAGGTCCACCGGGATCAGATCCATCAGGTTCCAGAACAGCACCCACACAAAGATCGTCAGTGCCAGCGGCGCGACAAAGTCCTTGGGCCCGTTGAAGCTGTCGCTGACCTGTTGGTCGATGAACTCGACACAGCTCTCGATGACGTTCTGCAGCCCACCGGGCGACTCGACGCTGGCCTTGCGGGCGACCGCGTAGAAGAGCCCGAGAAAGATCAGGCCCAGCACCCACGACACGATGAGCGTGTCGATATGCAGCGTCCAGAACCCGTCGCCCACCGTGAGGTGCTCAAGGTGATGGGTGACATATTCCGTGGCCGAACTTGCCATAGTCGTTTCTGTCCCGTTCTGTCAGCGTTCAGTCAATGTCGCCCAGCAACACCAGGCCGTAGGCGGCCAGTGTCAGGGCCAGGGTCGTCACCAGTGCCGCCGCTTCGTCCTGAAAGGCGTAGACGGCCATCACGATCAGCACCGTCCCGAGCAGCAGCTTCATCATCTCGGCGCGGTAGAAGGCGCCGAGGATCGCCCTCGGGTCGTCTTCGGTCGCGCTTCTCAGGCCCCAGCGCATCGCGACGTAGAACGTCATGAAGGCGCTGATCCCGGTGCCGGCGATCGCGGCCAGCCCGGCATCACTGCCACTGGCCAGCGTCCAGATGCCGGCGGCGATCAGCCCGATGGCGATCTGCCAGCGGATGACCTGCACCGCCACGCGCTTCAGCGGCATACGGCCACGGCGCGAGACTGCAAAAGTGCTCGGAGTATAATGAACTCACCCATGGCCTTCAACGGATGTGCTCGAGAATGCCGTCGAGCTCATCCAGGCTGTTGTAGCGGATGACCAGCCGGCCCCTGCCACGCTGGCCCTGCTCGATGCGCACATTGGCACCCAGCCGGTCGGCCAGGTCATCCTGCAGGCGCCGGATGTTGGGGTCGGTTTTCTCGGGCTCGGCGGCCCCGGCGCTGTCACCGGCCAGCAGCTGGCGCACCAGCGCCTCGGTCTGGCGAACCGTCAGGCCGCGCTGGACCACGCGCGCCGCGGCCTGGGCCTGGGTGGCCGCATCCAGCGCCAGCAGCGCCCGGCCATGCCCCATCTCCAGCGCCCCCTCGCCGATGTGGGCCTTCACTTCGGGGGCCAGCTCGAGCAGGCGTAGCAGATTCGAGACCCCCACCCGCGAGCGCCCCACCGCCTCGGCGATGGTCTGATGCGTCATGCCGAACTCTTCGGTCAACCGGTGCAGGGCATTGGCCTCTTCCAGCGGGTTGAGGTCCTCGCGCTGGATATTCTCGATGAGCGCTACCGCCACCGCACGGTCGTCGGAGATCTCGCGGATGATGGCGGGAATGGTCTCGAGCTCGGCGAGCTGTGCCGCCCGCCAGCGCCGCTCGCCGGCGACGATCTCGTAGCGCTCGCCATCGGGCAGGGTGCGCACGACGATGGGCTGGACAACGCCCTGGGTGCGGATCGACTGGGCAAGGGTCTGGAGCGCGGCGGGATCGAACTCGCGGCGGGGCTGGTAGCGACCGCCCTCGAGCTGATCCAGCGGCAGATCGCGGAGATCATCGGTTCCGGCCCCATCGGCACCCCCGGATTCGCCCAGCAGGGCGTCCAGGCCCCGGCCCAGGCCCTTGCGTCGGTTACTCATGACAATCCTCCCGCCTCGGCGGTTGTGCGTGGCTGGCGCCGCAGGAGCTCCGAGGCGAGCGCGAGGTAGGCCACCGCGCCGCGCGAGCTGCGGTCGTACTGCAGCACCGGCAGACCGTGGCTGGGCGCCTCGGCCAGACGGACGTTGCGCGGAATCTGGGTGCGATAGACCTGACCGGGGAAGTGCGCGAGCAACTGCGCCCCGACCTGGTTGGAGAGATTGTTGCGGCCGTCGAACATGGTGCGCACCAGTCCCTCGATCTCAAGGTCGGGATTGACGGTCTGCCGGACCCGCTCAATGGTATTGAGCAGCGCCGTCAGCCCCTCGAGCGCGTAGTACTCGCACTGGATGGGGATGAGGACATGATCGGCGGCGACGAAGGCGTTGATGGTCAGCAGGTTGAGCGACGGTGGACAGTCGATGAGGATGTGATCGTATTCCTCGCGACACGGCGCCAGCGCACTCTGCAGGCGCTTTTCGCGGCCCTCGCCGACGCTCATCAGGCCCACCTCGGCGGCGGTCAGATCACCATTGGCCGGCAGCAGATCGAAGCCGCCGTGGACCTCCCGGCAGCGCACCCCGCGGGCGGTGGCCTCGCCCATGAGCAGCTCGTAGTTGCTGGCCCGCACGGCATCCTTGTCGATGCCGGCCCCCACGGTGGCGTTGGCCTGCGGATCCATGTCCACCAGCAGAACGCGACGCCCGCTGCTGACCAGCGAGGCGGCCAGGTTGACGCAGGTCGTGGTCTTGCCGACGCCGCCTTTCTGGTTGGCGATGGCGAGTGTCTGATTCATCGGATCATCCCTGTGGCAGCGATCGATCGCTCCATGATGAGCAAATGGCGTGACGCATCAAGCCCGGGTATCTCCAGCGGCTGTCGCCGGCATGATACGCCGGCGGCTTCCAGGCCCGCCAATGATTCCGCCTCGGGGCGCCCTTTCATGGCGATCACCGGCGCGTTGTCGGCGACCCGCGGCGCCGCCACCGCCCAGAAACCGGCCGCGTCGGTAAACGCCCGGCAGATCGCCGCGGCAAATGGCTGCGGCGGGTCGAAGTCCTCGATGCGCTCGGCCACCAGGGTGACGTTGTCCAGCTTGAGTGCCAGGCAGGCCTGACGCAGAAACCGGACCTTCTTGTTATTGGGTTCAAGCAGGGTGACCGGGCGCTGCGGCTGGGCGATGGCGATCGGCAGGCCGGGCAGCCCGGCACCGGTACCAATATCCAGCAGCGCCCCCTCGGGCAGCCAGGGCACCACGGCAAGGCTGTCGAGCAGATGACGCGGGATCATCGCCTGCGGATCCCGCACCGCGGACAGGTTATACACCCGGTTCCAGCGCGCCAGCAGATCACGATAGGCGATCAGGGCCGGCACCACCGCGGGGTCGAGCCCCCACCGCGCAAGGCCATCGCGCAGCCGCGCCGCGTCGCGATCGCTGTCGGCCGTCATTCAGGCGCTCTGGCGGGTCCGCCCGCGACGCAGATGGACCAGCAGCAGCGACACCGCCGCCGGCGTCACCCCAGGGATGCGGCCCGCCTGACCCAGGGTGGCGGGGCGGTGGTGATGGAGCTTTTCGCAGACCTCGGCGGACAGCCCCGCGACGCTGTGGTAGTCGAGATCCACGGGCAGCGGCTCGTCCTCATGACGGGCCTGCCGGGCGACCTGGTCGGACTGGCGCTTGAGATAGCCCTCGTAGCGCGCGCCGATCAGCACCTGCCGGCATACGGCGGGATCGGTCGGGCCGGGGCCCGCCCCCGGCAGCGACAGCAGCGTCGCGTAGTCCATCTCGGGGCGCTTCAAAAGGTTCATCAGCGACTGCTCGCGGCGCAGGGGCTGGCCGAGCTGGCGCGTGCCATGGTCGTCACCCAGATCCACCGGGCGGATCCAGGTCTTCTCCAGCCGCCGGCGCTCGGCCTCGATGGCGTCACGGTAGGTGGCGAAGTCGCGCCAGGCGGCATCGCTGATCAGGCCGTAGGCGCGGGCCACCGGCATCAGACGCAGGTCGGCGTTGTCCTCGCGCAGATGCAAGCGATATTCCGCCCGCGACGTGAACATCCGATAGGGCTCGCGGGTGCCGCGGGTGGTCAGGTCGTCCACCAGCACACCGATGTAGGCCTCGTGGCGCTGGGGCACCCATGGGGTCAGGCCGCCGGCGCGCGCCGCGGCGTTGATCCCGGCCAGCAGTCCCTGCGCCCCGGCCTCTTCATAGCCGGTGGTGCCGTTGATCTGCCCGGCCAGCAGCAGCCCCGGCAGCTGCAGGCTCTCGAGACTGGGGTGCAGATCGCGCGGGTCGAGATAATCGTACTCGATGGCATAGCCCGGGCGGGTGACATGGGCCTGCTCCAGACCCTGAATGCTCCGCACCATGGCGATCTGCACATCAAACGGAAGGCTCGTGGAGATGCCGTTGGGATAGACCTCGCGGGTGTCGAGACCCTCGGGCTCAAGAAAGATCTGGTGGCCATCGCGATCGGCAAAGCGCACCACCTTGTCCTCGATGGACGGGCAGTAGCGGGGCCCGACGCCGTCGATTTCGCCGCTGTACATCGGCGAGCGGTGCAGCGCCGCGCGGATGATCGCGTGGCTGTCGGCATTGGTGTGGGTGATGTGGCAGGGCACCTGGCGCGGGTGCTCGTCCCCCCGGCTCCAGCGCGAGAAGTATACCGGCTGATCATCGCCGGGCTGGGCATTGAGGGATCGGTAGTCAATGCTCGCCGCATCAATGCGCGGCGGGGTCCCCGTCTTGAGCCGCCCGACCCGCAGCGGCATGGCGCGCAGCCGCTCCGCCAGGGCGATCGACGGGCCATCGCCGGCGCGGCCACCGCGGCGGTTGTGATCGCCGATATGGATCGTGCCCCCCAGGAACGTCCCCACCGTGAGGACCACGGCGGCGGCCCGCAGCTCGAGCCCCATGCCGGTCACCACGCCGCGGACCTCGTCATGCTCGACGATCAGGTCATGGACCGTGTCCTGGAACAGCGACAGGGCGGGCACCGCGTCGAGGAGACTGCGCACGGCCTGGCGATAGAGACTGCGGTCGGCCTGGGCGCGCGTTGCCTGCACGGCCGGGCCCTTGCGCTGGTTGAGGGTGCGGAACTGGATGCCGGCGCGATCCGCGGCGCGGCCCATGACCCCGCCCATGGCGTCGATCTCACGCACCAGATGGCCCTTGCCGATCCCGCCAATGGCCGGGTTGCAGCTCATCTGACCGATACTCTCGAGGCTCTGGGTGAGCAGCAGGGTGCGCGCGCCCATGCGCGCCGCCGCATGGGCCGCCTCGGTGCCGGCATGGCCGCCGCCCACGACGATGACGTCATACCCTTGATCGAATTGCATAGCCGCATCCACCCCGTTATTTACCGATACAGAAGGTCGAGAAGATCCGGCCCAGCAGGTCCTCAGTGGTCACTGCCCCGGTGATCTCGCCCAGCGACGCCTGCGCCGCGGCCAGCGACTCGGCGATCAGTTCCTCCCCCGCGCCGGCCCGGGCCGCCGTGAGGGCTTCGTCGATGTGCCCGGCGGCGGCGTCCAGCGACTGCAGATGCCGCCGCCGGGCGATGAAAGCCGCCTCGGTGTCATCCGCGCCCAGACAGGCACGCAGGTGATCGCGCAGCGCTTCCATGCCCTCGCCGGTCAGCGCCGAGACGGCGAGGCCCGCCGCCGACTCGCCGGCGGCCCGACCGCTGCGATCGATCTTGTTGTACACGGTGGTCACCGCGACATGATCGGGCCATTCCGCGGGCAGGGCGGGGTCATCGCCCGCATCGCTGTCGTCCACCACCATCAGGATGCGGTCGGCCGCCGCCATCGCCCGGCGGGCGCGCCGCACGCCCTCCTGCTCCACCACATCGCCGCCTTCGCGCAGGCCGGCGGTATCCAGCACCCGCAGCGGCAGGCCATCGATATGCAGGTACGATTCGAGCACATCCCGGGTGGTCCCGGCGAGGTCGGTCACGATGGCCGCGTCGCGGCCGGCGAGGGCATTGAGCAGACTCGACTTGCCGGCATTCGGCCGGCCCGCGATCACCACGCTCAGGCCTTCCTGGAGCTGCTGCCCGCGGCTGGCCGCCCGACGGGTTGAGGCCACTTCAGCGGCGACCGCTTCCACCTGGCGGGTGACGTCCTGCAGCGCCAGCCCCTCGAGGGGCTCGTCGGCAAAGTCGATGCCGGCCTCCAAGTGCACCCGCAGGTCGGTCAGACGCTGCACCAGGGCGTCGATGGTCGCGGCGAATTCGCCCTGCAGCGAGCGCATGGCGGCCCGGGCCGCGGACTCGCTGCCCGCCTCGATCAGATCGGCGATGGCCTCGGCCCGGGTCAGGTCGATGCGGCCGTTCAGGTAGGCGCGGTGACTGAACTCCCCCGGCGTCGCCAGCCGGGCGCCGAGTCCCAGCAGGCGTTGCAGGAGCCGGTCCATGACCACCGGGCCACCGTGGCCATGGAGCTCGGCCACGTCCTCGCCGGTGAACGACTGCGGGCCGGGAAACCAGAGCACCAGCCCCTCGTCGATGGCGGCCCCATCGTCCCCGGCAAACCGCCGCATGCTCGCCCGCCGGGGCGCCGGCAGCGGGCCGGCCACCGCCTCGGTCAGCGCCGCGCTATCGGGCCCCGAAAGCCGCACCACACCAATGCCACCGCGACCCGGCGGCGTCGCCACCGCACAGATGGTCCCGTCAGGCATTCGCCTTCTTGTCGCCCGCCTCGATCTGGCGGGTGATGAACCACTGCTGCAGGATCGACAGGCTGTTGTTGGTCACCCAGTAGAGCACCAGCCCGGCCGGGAAAAACATGAAGAAGATCGTGAACACGAAGGGCAGTCCCATCATGATCTTCTGCTGGATCGGATCCATGGGCGCCGGGTTGAGCTTCTGCTGCAGGAACATCGACGCGCCCATCAGCAGCGGCAGCACGTAGAACGGATCACGCACCGACAGATCCTGGATCCAGAGAATCCAGGGCGCCTGGCGCAGCTCGACACTCTCGAGCAGCACCCAGTACAGGGCGATGAACACGGGGATCTGGATGAGGATGGGCAGACAGCCGCCCAGCGGGTTCACCTTCTCCTTTTTATAGAGCTGCATGAGCTCCTGGTTCATCTGCTGACGGTCTTCGGAGTAGCGCTCACGCAGCTTCTGCATCTCGGGCTGGAGCTTGCGCATGCGCGCCATCGAGCGATAGCTGGTCTCGGAGAGCTTGTAGAACACCAGCTTGATGCCCAGGGTCAGCAGGATGATCGACCAGCCCCAGTTGCCCACCACGCCGTGGATCCAGCTGAGCGCGATGAACAGCGGCTTGGAGATGATCGTCAGCCAGCCATAGTCGACGGTCAGCTCCAGGCCCGCCGCGACGGCGTCCAGGCGGCTCTGCTCCTTGGGACCGGCGAACAGGCGATTCTCGAAGGACACGGTTTCGCCGGGTTCGGCGGTCTGCCAGGACGAGCTCTGGCCGAGCACGTACTCGCCATTGTCGAAACGGCTGTAGTAGCGCAGTTCACGATCGCGCGGCGGCACCCAGGACGCCAGAAAGTAGTGCTGGATCATGGCCAGCCAGCCGTTGTCGATGTCGCGCGACAGGTCGCTGTCTTCCATGTCGCCGAAGCTGATCTTCTCGTACTTCTCCGACGGGCTGTAGATCACCCCGCCGGTGTAGCTCGCCGCGCCCAGAAACCCCGGGCCCTCGGTTTCCGATGAGCGGCGCAGCTGGTTGTACTGATAGGCCCGCCACGGCGTATCGCTGGTGTTCTCCACGCTCTGGACCATGCGCACGACATAGCTGTCCCGCTCGAAGATGTACGTCCGCATCACCTCAACGCCGTCGCCGTTACTCCAGGTCAGCGGCACTTCGAGGCGGTCCTGACCGTCCTCGAGGACATAGCGCTCGGCGCCCGCGTTCCACCGGGCCTGGTGGTCGGGCGCGCTGCCCTCGTCACTGACCAGACCGCTCTGGGCCATGAACAGCGGATCATCGGGGCTCAGCAGGGTATACGGCGCGGGGTTGTCCTCGGATACGGAATGCCGGGGCAGGCGGGCCTGGACGATGTTGCCCCCCTGCAGCGGGATCTGCACCAGCAGGGTATCGGTCTCGACCCGGATCACGTCGCCGTCCGTGCGTGTCGGGTCATCCCCCTCCGCGCCGGGCTCGCGGGCGGGGGCATCCGCCGGTTGCGGATCCGCGGCGGCCTCGGGTGCCTCGGCGGCCGGGGCGGGTGCGCTGGATTCGGAAGCCGCCTCGGTGGACTCGGCCTGCGGCGGCGGGGTGCTGTAATCGCGCTGCCAGGTGGTCCAGATCAGCAACAGGACGAGGGCGAGCGCCCCGACCAAAAAAAGGCGTTGGTTGTCCATCATGGGTGACGACTCGTGGTTTCACTGCCCGGAACCGGATCGACGCCGCCGGGGTGGAAGGGATTGCAGCGCAGGACCCGCCGGATCGCGTAGTAGCTGCCGCGCAGTGCGCCGTGGCGCTCGACCGCTTCGATGGCATAGCACGAGCAGGTCGGATGGAACCGGCAACAGGGGCCGAACAGCGGACTGATGACGGTACGATAGGCGCGAAGCAGGCCGATCAGGATGATTCGCATGGACCGGATATCCGTTGCCAGAGTTTGTCGAGTGACCGGATCAGGACCGGATTGTCGCATTGCCGCGCCACCGGTCGAACCATCACCACTACATCCACCGCGGGCAGCCGGGCGAGGTGGTGGCGGAACCGCTCTCGAATCAGTCGCTTCAGTCGGCTCCGGTCCACCGACCGTGGTGCCGCCCGCTTTGAAACCGCCAGCCCGAGGCGTGCGGTGTCGGCGCCGCCCTGTCCCACGAGCACGGTGAAATGGCGGTCGCCGTGGCGACGGGCATCGGCGAACACGGCCCGGAAGTCACGGGACCGCGTCAGCCGCGCAGCGCGGGGAAACCGCTCGCTGCCCGCCGTCACCGGATCCAACGTCAGGGCGTCAGCCGTGCGCGTCCCTTGGCCCGACGCCGTGCAAGCACCTTGCGCCCGTTCCGGGTCGCCATCCGGGCGCGAAAACCATGATTGCGCTTGCGCTTGATCACACTGGGTTGAAACGTCCGCTTCATGACGGGACCGCCTTATCAAAGTGGTTAGCAGATAAACAGCCGTGAAATGTACTGTCGCGGCCAGCGGCCTGTCAATTGCCGCGGCGGGCCGCGACGCAGCGCTGCTGGTACAGGATCAGGCCAGACGATAGACTCGATCGCGACCCGCGACGATCTTGAAGGAAGCGCATTCTTGTCCGAATCACTCTGGAAGGGCTGCCTGCAGCGGCTGGAGAAAGAACTCCCCGACCAACAGCTGAACACCTGGATCCGGCCCCTGCAGGCCGAGGAGCAGGGCAATCAGCTGCGTCTGTACGCGCCCAACCGATTTGTCCTCGACTGGGTGCGCGAGCATTTCTCGACCCGCATCGAGGAACTGCTCGCCGGTCAGTACCCCGACTCACCGCCCCAGCTGATCATGAGCATCGGCGCCCAGCCCACGGCCCCCCGGGTGGCGGCGAGCGATGAGCGCGAGTCCCGGGCCCGCAGCAGCGCGCCCGCCTCGACGCCGCACAATGCCAACCTGAACCGCGACTTCACCTTCGACACCTTTGTCGAGGGCAAATCCAACCAGCTGGCCCGGGCGGCGAGCCTGCAGGTGGTGGACAACCCGGGTCAGGCCTACAACCCGCTGTTCATATACGGCGGTGTCGGCCTGGGCAAGACCCATCTGATGCACGCCATCGGCAATGCACTGATGAACGGCCGGCCTGATGCACGGGTCCTGTATCTGCACTCCGAGCGCTTCGTCGCCGACATGATCAAGGCCCTGCAGCACAACGCCATCAACGAGTTCAAGCGCCACTACCGCGGGGTCGACGCGCTGCTCATCGACGATATCCAGTTCTTTGCCGGCAAGGAGCGCTCGCAGGAGGAGTTCTTCCATACCTTCAATGCGCTGCTCGAAGGCCATCAGCAGGTGGTGATGAGCTGCGATCGCTATCCCAAGGAGATCAACGGTCTCGAGGAACGCCTGAAGTCGCGCTTTGGCTGGGGGCTGACCATTGCCATCGACCCGCCCGAGCTTGAGACCCGGGTGGCGATTCTGCTCAGCAAGGCCGACCAGGCCGGCATCGACATGCCCCCCGAGGTGGCGTTTTTCATCGCCAAGCGGATCCGCTCCAACATCCGTGAGCTCGAGGGCGCCCTGCGCCGGGTCATGGCCAATGCGCATTTCACCGGCGAGCCGATCACTGTGGACTTTGCCAAGTCGGCCCTGCGCGACCTGCTGGCACTGCAGGACAAGCTCGTGACCACCGAGAACATCCAGAAGACCGTGGCGGAGTACTACAAGGTGCGTGTCTCGGATCTGCTCTCCAAACGGCGCAGCCGCTCCATCGCCCGGCCCCGGCAGATGGCCATGGCGCTCGCCAAGGAGCTGACCAGCCACAGCCTGCCGGAAATCGGTGATGCCTTTGGCGGCCGTGACCACACCACGGTGCTGCATGCCTGTCGCAAGGTGCAGTCACTGCGCGAATCGGACGCCCGGTTTGATGAGGACTATCACAACCTGTCGAGAACCTTGTCATCATGATGTGGATAACCGGTTGATAAAAAGAGGGGCCGATTCTGTCCACAGGTTATGCAGCCTCCATCCCCGTGTCAGCGGCTTTAATGAACAGGATATGATTCGATAAAAATTGTTATAAATCAGTAACCTGAGGCGGTTATCCAAGGCGATGGGCCGGCCTTGTCACTACAACAGTCTTTAATACACACTCTTATAATAAGAGAACAACGAGACCAGCCATGGAATTCCAGATTGAACGGGCAACCCTTCTTCGGCCGCTGCAGGCGATCATCGGCGTTGTCGAAAGGCGCCAGACACTGCCGATCCTTGCCAATGTGCTCATAGAGAAGACCGACGATCGGCTCTGCCTGACGGCGACTGATCTCGAAGTCGAGCTGAAGACCGACACACCGCTTGAGGGCGGTCAGCCCGGGCAGGTCACTGTGCCGGCGCGTAAACTGATGGACATTGTCCGCAATCTGCCGGATGACGCCGTGGTCAATCTGCGCCAGGAGCAGGAGCGGATCGTGGTCAAGGCGGGGCCGAGCCGGTTTTCGCTGGCGACACTGCCGGCAGAAGACTTCCCGACCGCCGATGATGTGGAACCGGCACAGCGCTTCTCGCTGCCGCAGTCGCAGCTCAAGTGGTTGATTGAGAAAAGCCACTTCGCCATGGCCTTGCAGGATGTGCGCTACTACCTCAACGGGCTGCTGCTCGAGCTTGAGCCCCGGCAGCTGCGGGCGGTGGCCACCGATGGCCATCGCCTGGCGCTTGCGGCGGTGCCGTCCACTGATGAGGCCGTCGAGACCACCCAGGTGATCGTGCCGCGCAAGGGCATCCAGGAGATGCTGCGGCTGCTGGACGACGATGAGGAGCCGGTGGAACTGGATCTGGGCCCCGGCCATATCCAGGTGACGCTCTCCGGTATCCGGTTTACCTCGAAGCTGATCGATGGGCGCTTCCCGGACTATCAGCGGGTCATCCCTGCCGAGGAAGGCAGCTTTGCAGTGGTTGATCGCGAGACGCTGCGCAAGGCACTGGTCCGCGCATCGATCCTGTCCAACGAGAAGTATCGCGGCGTGCGGTTTGGATTCGAGGCCGATCAGCTGCGCATTCAGTCCAATAACCCCGAGCAGGAAGAGGCCGAGGAGCAGGTCCCCGCTTCGTTCAACGGTGAGGCCATGGAAATCGGCTTCAACGCCAGTTACATGCTCGATGCGCTGGCGGCGATCGATGAAAACACGGTTCAGCTGTACGTGCGGGACGCCAACAGCAGCGCCCTCATTCTCGGCGAGACCCTGCGCGATGCCCGCTACGTCGTCATGCCGATGCGCCTGTAGGGATGGACGGGTCAGCGGGTGTGGACGGTCTCACCCACTGTCGCTGGCAGGCCGTCCGCCATCTGGTCGCGGGATCCATTGACCCGGATCCGCGACTGAATATCTTTCAGGGGGCGAATGCCGCCGGTAAGACCAGCCTGCTGGAAGCAATTCATTTTCTGGCGCGCTCACGCAGCTTCATCACCCACCGAACCGCCCGGCTGATCCGCAGCGGCGAGTCCGAGGCGCTGGTCAGTGGACGGGTGCAGGCTGGCGGGCAGCTTCACCGGCTGGGTGTTCAGCACCGTTCGGGCGAAACCCGGGTTCGGCTGAATGGGCGGGATGTGACGGCACTCTCTGAATCGGCCTGGCTGCTGCCCCTTCAGGTGCTCAATACCGAGGCGCAGCGGCTCCTGACCGATGGCCCGGCGACGCGTCGTGCCTTTCTGAACTGGGGAGTGTTCCACGTGGAACCTACCTATCGGGAAGAGTGGCGGCGTTATCAGCGCGCCCTGCGTCAGCGCAATGTGGCGCTCAGGGCGGGGGATCGTCGTCTGGCACAGGCCTGGGAACCGGAGATGGCGGCCGCCGCCACCGCCGTTGATGCCCGGCGACAGCGGTTTCTGCAAGCCGTGCTTCCCAATGCGCTCGAAATCGCGCGGCAGTGGTTGCCTGACGCGACCCTCGACTGGCGTTACCGGACGGGCTGGCGGGCAGGTGAGGCCCTCGATGCCATCCTGGCGGCGTCCCGGGACCAGGAGCTGGCCCAGGGGTTCAGTCTGCACGGCCCGCACCGGGCGGATTTTCGGGTGACGGCGGATGGCGTCGAGGCGACCAGTTACCTCAGTCGAGGACAGCAGAAGCTGTTGGTGGCGGCGATCAAGGTCGCGCTGGCCGATCACTGGACGACGCAGGCCACTCAGCGGCCGCTGTTGCTGGTGGACGACCTGCCGGCGGAGCTCGATCGGTCGCATCGGGCCGATCTGGTCCGCCGCCTTGAGGCGGGTGGGGCTCAGGTTTTCCTCACGGCCATCGAGGGGGACCTGCTGCCGGTAGAGGGGGATGCCCGATGGTTCCACGTGGAACAGGGTCGCGTGGAGGCGACGGGCGGTTAGTTCCCATTCGCCTGTTGCCGGCCGATATCGGTTATACTTGGACCCTTGTTCGAAAAGGTCATCCGATGAGCGCAAACAGCGAATACGACTCTTCCCAGATCAAGGTGCTTCGTGGGCTGGATGCCGTGCGCAAGCGGCCCGGGATGTATATCGGCGATACCGATGACGGCACCGGCCTCCATCACATGGTCTTCGAGGTGGTGGACAACGCCGTCGACGAGGCGCTGGCCGGCCATTGCTCCGAGATCGAGGTCATTCTCCACGGCGATGATTCGGTGTCCGTCAAGGACAACGGACGCGGTGTGCCGGTGGATATCCACCCCGAGGAGGGCCGATCAGCCGCCGAGGTCATCATGACCGTGCTGCATGCCGGTGGTAAGTTCGACAACAACTCGTACAAGGTCTCCGGCGGGCTCCATGGTGTCGGCGTGTCAGTGGTCAATGCGCTGTCGGATCACCTGCGATTGGTGGTGAACAAGAACGGCAAGCTGTATATGCAGGAATACAGCGCCGGCGAGCCCGTGGCCCCGCTCAAGGTGGCCGGTGAAACCGAAGAGACCGGTACCCGGATCACCTTTCATCCCAGCCCGGAAGTCTTCACCAACATCGACTTCAATTACGACATCCTGGCGAAGCGTTTCCGTGAGCTCTCGTTCCTCAACCCCGGCGTGCGCATCGTCCTCAAGGACGAGCAGAGCGAGCGCGAAGACGCGTTTGAATACGCCGGTGGGATCCGCGCCTTTGTCGAGCACCTGAACAAGAACAAGACGCCACTGCACCCGTCGGTGTTCTTTCTGAGCACCTACCGCGACGACATCCTGGTGGAAGTGGCCATGCAGTGGAGCGACTCCTATCAGGAGGCGATCTTCTGCTTTACCAACAACATCCCGCAGAAGGATGGCGGCAGCCATATGGCCGGGTTCAGGGCGGCCCTGACCCGCACGCTCAACCAGTACATGGAAACCGAGGGCTTCAGTAAAAAGCTCAAGGTCACGCCCAGTGGTGATGATATCCGCGAGGGGCTGACCGCGGTGATCTCGGTGAAGGTGCCGGATCCCAAGTTCTCGTCCCAGACCAAGGAAAAACTGGTGTCCTCCGAGGTCAAGGGCGTCGTCGAGTCCAGTCTGTCCGAGGCGCTCCACGCCTTCCTCTACGAGAACCCCAATGACGCCCGCGCCATTGTCGAGAAGGTGATTGATGCCTCCCGGGCGCGCGACGCCGCCCGCAAGGCCCGCGAGATGACCCGCCGCAAGGGGGCGCTGGATGTAGCGGGCCTGCCGGGCAAGCTCGCCGACTGTCAGGAAAAGGATCCCGCGCAGTCCGAGCTCTACTTGGTGGAGGGTGACTCCGCCGGCGGCTCCGCCAAGCAGGGGCGCGACCGGCGGACCCAGGCGATCCTGCCCCTCAAGGGCAAGATCCTGAACGTCGAGAAGGCGCGTTTTGACAAGATGCTGTCCTCCGCCGAGGTGGGCACCCTCATCACGGCCCTGGGTTGCGGTATCGGTCGCGAGGAATTCGATCCCGAAAAGCTCCGCTACCACCGCATCATCATCATGACCGACGCCGACGTCGACGGCTCTCACATCCGCACGTTGCTGCTGACGTTTTTCTACCGGCAGATGTCGGCGCTGGTGGAGCGGGGCCACGTTTATATCGCTCAGCCGCCGCTCTACAAGGTCCGCCGCGGCAAGCAGGAGCACTACGTCAAGGACGAGCGTGAGCTCACCAACTACCTGCTGCAGCTGTCACTCTCCGGTGCCAGCCTGCTGCCGTCATCGGATGCACCGGTCATCGGTCCCGAAGCGCTGGAGCGGCTGATCCGCCAGTATCTGGATACCATGGAAATGATCGATCACCTGGGTCGGCGCTCGGATCCGGTGATTCTGCGCGCCATGGTCGACCGGCCGCCGCTCAACGAAGACAGCCTGCGCGATGGCGAGGCATTGCAGGGCTGGTTCGACGCACTGGGCGAGCAGATCAACCAGGGTCTGCCCACCGGCACTGAGTATCGGGTCAAGGTACAGACCGGACCGGACGGCGGTTTTCAGGATGCGGTCATCACCAAGCGCATGCATGGCATCCTCTATCCCTACTCATTCCCGGCGGCGTTCTTTCTGTCGCGGGAATATGAAAGCATCCGCCGTCTGGCCGAAGCACTGGAAACCCTGATCGGCGAGGGGGCGGAAATCCGTCGCGGTGAGCGCAGTGAGCCCGTCAGCGACTTCCGCCAGGCCGTCGAGTGGCTGATGGAGGAGGGCCGGCGCGGCCTGTCCGTGCAGCGCTACAAGGGGCTGGGTGAGATGAATCCCGACCAGCTCTGGGAAACCACCATGGACCCGGAGACCCGTCGCCTGCTGCAGGTGAGGATCGAGGATGTGGTGGGCGCCGATGACATCTTCACCACCCTGATGGGCGACCATGTTGAGCCCCGGCGGGCATTCATCGAGAAGAACGCCCTCCAGGTCAGCAATCTGGACGTCTAGACGCGCTCAGCCGCTGCATTGCCGACTCGATCCAGGCCTCCGCATCACGATTGACGGCCGCCGGCGTCCGCCCGGCGGTCGGGATGCGGGGGCCGATCTCCACCTGGATGATGCCGGGGTTCATCCGCCATCCCTTTCTCGGCCAGTGCTCGCCGGCATTGTGGGCGATGGGTGTCACATCGACGCCGGCCTGACACGCCAGCAGCGCGCCGCCCTGCTGATATCGGCCCCGCTCACCCGGCGCCACCCGTGTCCCTTCCGGAAAAATCACCACCCAGCGCCCCTGGCGGAGCTTTTCAGTGCCCTGACGCACGACCTGACGCAGTGACTCGCGGGTGGCACGCCGGTCGATGGCGATGGGATCAAGCCGTGCCAGCCCCCAGCCGAAGACCGGGATCCTGAGCAGTTCGCGCTTGAGCACCCAGCTCTGCGGGTAGAACCAGGGCAGCAGATTGAGGGTTTCCCAGGCGCTCTGGTGCTTGGCCATGATGACCCCCGGGGCGGTCGGTCGATTCTCCAGGCCATTGATTTCTATACGGATTCCGCCGATATAGCGGACCATCACCGCGACGATGGCGCACCAGCGGGTAATCCACCAGTAGCGCCAGCGCAGCGGCAGGGGAAAGCTTGGCAGGCTGATCAGCGCCCAGAGGATGACGGTGATCGTGAGGCCGATCCGGAAGAGGACGCCCCGGATGAGACTGCCTCGACCCACCGCGCCGCCGGCCGGCGCCGTCATTGGAGCAGCGCCTCCACCGCCGCGGCCAGATCGTCGTATACCGGCACCGCTGTCCCGGCATCGGCCTCCGTCCGGTGGCCGTTGCCCGTGCGCACCAGCCAGGCCGTCACCCCGGCCCGGCGTGCGGCGTCCAGATCGCGGCGGCTGTCCCCGATGAACAGCGCTTTATCGGGCGCGCAGTCGAGGGTCTCAAGGGCCTGATGGAGCAGCCCCGGCGCGGGTTTACGGCAGTCGCAGACGTCCGTCGGGCCGTGGGGGCAGACAAAGACCCCGGCGAGGCGGCCGCCGGCGGCCTCGATGGCCGCGGTCATGCGCCGGTGGATGGCGGCCAGGCCAGCGGCCGAGATCAGTCCCCGGGCGCGGGCCGATTGATTGGTGCAGACCGCCACCGGAATGCCCGCCCGGGTCAGCCGGGCGATGGCCGCCAGGCTGCCGGGAAGGGGTTCCCAGTCATCGACGCCGAGGATGTAGGCGTCGGAATCGTGGTTGATGACGCCGTCGCGGTCCAGCAGGACGCAGTGCGGGCGCACGGCTCAAGCCGACTCCGGCAGGGCCGAGACATCGGCGATCGCCAGGAACTGGTCCTGGAGCCGCTGCAGCAGGGCCAGACGGTTGGCCTGAATGGCCGGGTCGTCGCTCATCACCATGACCTGGTCAAAAAACCGGTCAACGGGCTCGCGCAGCTCCGCCAGCTGGGCCAGTGCCTCGCTGTAGGCGCCGCGCTGGATGAGGGCCTCCACCGCCGGGGCACGCGACTCCAGGGCGCTCTCCAATGCCTGCTCCGCGGGTTCATCCAGTCGTGTCTTGTCCACCGTCGCAGGGATGTCAGAGCCGGCCTTGCGCAGGATATTGCGGATCCGCTTGTTGGCCGCTGCCAGGCTGCCGGCCGCGGGCAGTCGGGCAAAGTCGTGACAGGCCCGCAGGCGGCGGTCGAAATCCAGCGGCGTCAGTGTTCCGGGGGCGCGTACCGAGCGCACCGCTTCGAACAGCTCGGCGCCGTAACCCGCCTCCTGGTAGACGCCGCGCAGCCGCTCGAGGCAGAACTCCACCAGCGGCTCGACCTGCTCGGCCGCGGCCAGCGCCGCTGGCTGCTGCGCCGCCGCGGCCTGAAAAAGCGCCGCCAGGTCGATGGCATGTTCGCCCTCAATGAGGCTGCGCAGCAGACCCACGGCAGCGCGCCGCAGCGCGAAGGGGTCCTTGGCGCCGGTGGGCGCCTTGCCGATGGCGAAGATACCCACCAGCGTGTCGGCGCGTTCCGCCACCGCCAGCAGCCGCCCCAGCGGTGAGGCGGCCACGGCATCGGCGGCAAAGCGCGGTTGATAGATCTCATCCAGCGCCGCCGCCACGGCTGCCGCCTCGCTGTCCTCGCGGGCGTAATAGCGCCCCATCACGCCCTGCAGCTCGGGGAATTCGTCGACCATTTCGGTCAGCAGATCGGCCTTGGCCAGCCGGGCGGCACGCTGGGCCTGATGGGCGTCGGTCTCGAAGCGCTCGGCGTACCGGGCCGCCAGCGCCGCCACCCGAGCGGACTTCTCCGCGATGCTGCCGAGCTGTTTCTGGAACACCACCTGTTCCAGGGCGGGCAGGCGCGATTCCAGCGACCGGGCCCGATCCTGGTCCCAGAAAAACGCCGCATCCGCGAGCCGCGGCCGGATCACCCGCTCATTGCCGGCGATGACCCGTGCCGGGTCGCGGCTGTCGATGTTGGCGACGGTGATGAACCGCGGCAGCAGATGACCGTCCGCGTCACGCACCGGGAAGTAGCGCTGGTGGCCCTGCATGCTCGAGATCAGCGCCTCGGGCGGGACCCGCAGGAAGGCCTCGTCGAAACTGCCCGACAGCACCACCGGCCATTCCACCAGGGCATTCACCTCATCGAGCAGTTCGGTGTCGATGACCGCATGGCCGCCGATTGCCTCGCCCTCGGCGCGGACACCCTCAAGAATGTGATCGCGCCGGTCGGTGCGATCGACCAGTACATGGGCGGCGCGCATGGCGGCGGTGTAGTCGCCGGCATCGGCCAGGCTCACCGGGCCGGGATGATGGAAGCGGTGGCCACGGCTGTCGCGGCCGCTGGCGACACCGAAGACTTCCGTCGGCACCACCGCCTGATCGAGCATCAACACCACCCAGTGCACCGGGCGCACGAACTCGCTGCTCTGATCCCCCCAGCGCATGCGCTTGGGAATGGGCAGCTGGGTGAGGGCATGGTCGATCAGCGCCGGCAGCAGCGCGTCGGTATCCCGCCCCGTTTCGGTGCCACGGTGGACCAGCCAGGCGCCTTCGTCGGTCTCAAGGGTCTCGAGCTGATCGACGTCCACCCCGCAGGATCGGGCGAACCCCTCCGCGGCGCGGGTGGGGGCCCCCGCTTCATCAAAGGCCACCGCCCGGGCCGGGCCGCGCCGCTCGAAGTCGCGATCGGGCTGACGCCGGGCCACCGCCTCGATCTGCACCGCCAGCCGTCGCGGTGCGCCCAGGGCGCGGACCTCACCGTGGCTGACCCCGGCCCGGTCCAGACCATCGGCCACTGCGGCGGCCAGGCGGTCACTCAGGGTATCGAGGGCGCCGGGCGGGAGCTCTTCCATGCCCAGCTCAAAAAGCAGCGTCGCCGTTGCCCCGCTCATGCCACGCTCCGATCCGACCCGTTGTCGCGGCATAGCGGAAAGCCGAGTGCCTCCCGCGAATCGTAATAGGCCTGGGCCGAGGCCCGGGCGAGGGTGCGCACGCGCAGGATGTAGCCCTGACGCTCGGTCACCGAAATGGCGTGGCGGGCGTCGAGCAGGTTGAAGGCATGCGAGGCCTTCATGGTCATTTCATAGGCCGGCAGCGCGAGACCTTGCTCCACCAGACGCAGCGCCTCGCGCTCGTGGGTGTCGAAGGCCTGGAAAAGGCTTTCGACATCGGCCTCCTCGAAGTTGTAGCGCGACTGCTCGCGCTCGTTCTGCAGGTAGACGTCGCCATAGGTCACCGGTCCGTCCACGCCCTCGCTCCAGACCAGATCGAAGACGCTCTCCACCTCCTGGAGGTACATGGCGATGCGCTCCAGCCCGTAGGTGATCTCGCCCATCACCGGCCGGCAGTCGAGGCCGCCGGCCTGCTGGAAGTAGGTGAACTGGGTGATCTCCATGCCGTTGAGCCACACCTCCCAGCCCAGGCCCCAGGCGCCCAGCGTGGGGGACTCCCAGTTGTCCTCGACAAAGCGGATGTCGTGCACCAGGGGGTCGAGGCCCAGCGCCTCGAGCGAGCCCAGATACTGCTCCTGGATATCCTTGGGTGAGGGCTTGAGCACCACCTGGAACTGGTAGTAGTGCTGCAGGCGGTTGGGGTTTTCGCCATAGCGGCCGTCGGTGGGCCGGCGGGAGGGCTGGACGTAGGCGGCGCGCCACGGCTCGGGGCCGATGGCCCGCAGGAAGGTCGCGGGGTGGAAGGTGCCCGCGCCCACCTCCATGTCGAGCGGCTGCATGAGGACGCAGCCCCGGTCGGCCCAGTACTTCTGCAGCGCGAGAATCAGCGCCTGAAACGTCATCGATGCTCTCCAGCAAAACGGCGAAAGCGGAAAGTATAGCCCGCCCGCGCCATCCCTGTCAGGCAGCCCGCCGGCGCCCAATGCACGGTATTGGTGCGTTTGCACCACCAAACGCGTTAAGGTGGTGCATGCACCCGGATGATGCCCGGAATCGGTCACGGCAGGGCCCGTTTTGGTGCACCTCGGCGGGTTGGCACGGAAAATGCTTATCCCCGTGGGACTTTTCAATGAACATGACTGGAGGCCGAACGATGGCTCACACCGCCGACGACGTTCTTGCGATGATCAAGGACAACGAGGTCCGCTTTGTGGATCTGCGTTTCACCGACCCCAAGGGCAAGCAGCAGCACGTGACGCTGCCGGCCCACGCCGTGGATGCCGATCTCTTCACCGAGGGGAAGATGTTCGACGGCTCGTCAATCGATGGCTGGAAGGGCATCAACGAGTCGGACATGATCCTCATGCCCGATGCCGATACCGCCATGCTCGACCCGTTCTTCGACGACATGACCCTGACGCTGGTCTGCCAGATCATCGAGCCCAACACCATGCAGGGCTATGGCCGGGATCCGCGCTCCATCGCCCAGCGCGCCGAGGCGTATCTGCAGTCCACCGGCATCGGTGATGTGGCCTACTTCGGGCCCGAGAACGAGTTCTTCGTGTTTGATGACGTGCGCTACGGCACCAACATGAGCGGCTCTTTCTACAAGATCGACTCCGAGGAAGCCGACTGGAACACCGAGAAGGTCTACCCCGACGGCAACATGGGCCATCGCCCGGGCGTAAAGGGCGGCTATTTTCCGGTCCCGCCGGTGGACAGCCTTCATGACATGCGCTCGGCCATGCTCGAGTGCCTGACCGAAGTGGGCATGACCACCGAGGTGCACCATCATGAGGTGGCCACCGCCGGGCAGTGCGAGATCGGTGTCGGCTTCAATACCCTGGTCAAAAAGGCCGACGAGGTGCAGACCCTCAAGTATGTGGTGCACAACGTGGCCGCGGCCTACGGGAAGACGGCGACGTTCATGCCCAAGCCGGTCGTGGGTGACAACGGCAGCGGCATGCACGTCCATCAATCCATCGGCAAGACCGGCGAGATGCTGTTTGCCGGTGATCAGTACGGCGGCCTGTCCGAGACGGCGCTCTACTACATCGGTGGTCTGATCAAGCACGCCAAGGCCATCAACGCCTTCGCCAACGCCTCGACCAACAGCTACAAGCGTCTGGTCCCCGGCTTTGAGGCGCCGGTGCTGCTGGCCTACTCGGCCCGCAACCGCTCGGCGTCGGTGCGCATCCCGTGGGTGGCCAATCCCAAGGCCCGGCGGATCGAGCTGCGCTTCCCGGACAGCACCGCCAACCCGTATCTGTGCTTTGCCGCGATGCTGATGGCCGGCCTTGACGGCATTCAGAACAAGATCCATCCCGGCGATGCCATGGACAAGGACCTCTACGATCTGCCGCCCGAGGAAGAGGCCGAGATCGACAAGGTCGCGTTCTCGCTGGAAGAGGCTTTGGACGCGCTCGACAAGGACCGTGAGTTCCTCAAGGTCGGCGGCGTGTTCACCGATGATTCCATCGACGGCTACATCGACCTCAAGCGCGAGGACGTGCAGCAGCTGCGGATGACGACGCACCCGATCGAGTTCGATCTCTACTACAGCGTCTGATCGGCGTCGATCGCGGAGACGGTCGCATGAAGACCCCCGCCTCCGCGGGGGTTTTTTCTTTAATGAGGTCGATGATGACGGATGCGATGCCAATCGATGCCCGTGAGATTCTCGATAATCTGACCCGGGCGGTGGTGGCGATCGATGATGAGCGCCGGATCGTGCGCATGAACGCCGCGGCCGAATCGCTTCTGCACGTCAGCAGCCGTCAGGCGCTGGGCGAACCGCTGATGCAGTTCCTGCCGGCGCTGCAGGTCCTGGACGAGGCCATCGAACAGGCCTTCTCCCAGGCGGCCAGCTACACCGAGCGCGAGATGCGGCTGACCCTGGGCCCGGACCGCACCATTACCGTCGACTGTGCGATCACTCCGCTGGAAACGGTCAATGTCCTGTTGCTGGAATTCGAACAGCTCGACCGGCACCTGCGGATTTCCCGCGAGAACCGGCTGATCGCCCAGAACCAGGCCATCCGCGAGCTGATCCGCGGCCTGGCCCATGAGATCAAGAACCCGCTGGGGGGCCTGCGCGGCGCCGCCCAGTTGCTTGAGTCCGAGCTCTCGGACGAGGATCAGCGGGAGTACACGCGCATCATCATCAGCGAGGCGGATCGCCTGCGCACCCTTGTGAATGGCCTGCTGGGTCCGGATTCGCGCATCGAGCATGCTCCCACCAACCTCCACGAGGTGCTCGAGCATGTGCGCAGCCTGGCCGTGGTGGAGGCGCCGGCCGGCGTCGAGATCCGGCGCGATTACGACCCCAGCATTCCCGTGACGCGGGCGGCCAGCGATCAGCTGATCCAGGCGCTGCTCAACCTTGTCCGCAACGCCCTGCAGGCGCTGGGCGAGACCGGCACGATCACGCTGCAGACCCGCACGCAGCGGCGCTTCACCATCGGCGACCGGCAGCATCGGCTGGTGGCGCGCATTGATGTCGTGGATGACGGACCGGGTATCACCCCGGCCATGCAGGATCAGATTTTCTACCCGATGGTGACCGGACGCGCCGAGGGCAGCGGCATCGGGCTGCCGATCGCCCAGAACCTGGTGAATCAGCACGGCGGGCTGATCGAGTGCACCAGCGAGCCGGGGCACACCGTTTTCACTGTCTGGTTACCCCTGGAGGACGCCTGATGGCTGACGCGATCAATGTATGGATCATCGATGACGACCGCTCCATCCGCTGGGTCCTGAAAAAGGCCCTCGAGCGGGACGGTATGCAGGCCGTGGATTTTGAGACCGGCGAGGCGGCGCTCGCCGCCCTCGAGTCGGATCCGCCGGATGTGCTGATCACCGACATCCGCATGCCCCGCCTGGATGGGCTGGCGCTGATGAAACGGGTGCATGGCGTGGATCCCGAGCTGCCGGTGATCGTGATGACCGCGCACTCCGATCTGGATGCCGCGGTGTCGGCTTACGAGGGCGGGGCGTTCGAATACCTGCCGAAGCCCTTCGATGTCGAGGAGGCCATCGACCTGGTGCGGCGTGCCGCCGCCGCGGTGCGCAGCAGTGCACCGGCGGACGAACCGGGCGGGCGGATGCCCGAGATCATCGGCGAGGCCCCGGCCATGCAGGAGGTGTTCCGGGCCATCGGGCGGCTGTCACGCTCCAACATCACGGTGCTGATCAACGGCGAGTCGGGGACCGGCAAGGAGCTGGTGGCCGGCTCGCTGCACCGCCACAGCCCGCGGGCCGACAAGCCGTTCATTGCCCTGAACATGGCCGCCATCCCCCGCGATCTGATGGAGTCGGAACTGTTCGGCCACGAAAAGGGCGCGTTCACCGGCGCCCATCAGGTCCGCCGCGGGCGTTTCGAGCAGGCCAACGGCGGGACGCTGTTTCTCGACGAGATCGGCGACATGCCCGCCGAACTCCAGACCCGGCTGCTGCGCGTGCTCGCCGACGGCGAGTTCTACCGCGTCGGTGCGCATACGCCCATGCAGGTGGACGTGCGCATCATCGCCGCTACCCACCAGAACCTGGATGAGCTGGTCGCGGACGGCCGTTTTCGCGAGGACCTGTTCCATCGGCTCAACGTCATCCGCATCCACTGCCCGGCACTGCGCGAGCGTCAGGCGGATATCCCCGGCCTGGCGGATCACTTCCTGCGCCGCGCGGCGCGCGAGCTCAACGTTGAGCCCAAACAGCTGACCCCCGAGGTGGAGCGCCGGCTGCAGGCCCTGCCCTGGCCCGGCAACGTCCGCGAGCTGGAGAACACCTGCCGCTGGCTCACGGTCATGGCCAGCGGCCGCCGGGTGGAGATGGAGGACCTGCCCCCGGAGCTTGCCGGTGTGGATGACCCGGCGCCGGCCAATGGCCCCGCCGACTGGGAAAGCGCGCTGGCGCGCTGGGCGGATCAGCAGGCGGCCGGGCAGGATGATGGCGCGTTGGCCGCCGCCCATGGCCGCCTCGAGCGGGTGCTGATCGAGGCCGCCCTGCGTCGCACCGGCGGGCGTCGCCAGGATGCCGCCCGGCTGCTGGGCTGGGGGCGCAATACCCTGACGCGCAAGATCCGGGATCTGCAGATGCGGGTATAATCCCGCGCATGCTGCCCCATGTCGTATTGCACAGCCCCGAGATCCCGCCCAACGCCGGCAATGTCATCCGGCTCTGCGCCAACAGTGGCGCCCGTCTGCATCTGATCCGGCCGCTGGGGTTCGTGCTCGACGACCGGCGCATGCGCCGGGCGGGACTGGATTACCATGAATTCGCTCGTCTGCAGGTGCACGCCGACTATGCGGCGTTTCTCGCCGCCGTGGCGCCGGCGCGGGTCTGGGCGCTGACCACGGGTGGGCGGGTGCGTTTTGATCGACCGGATTACCGCCCCGATGATGCGCTGCTGTTTGGCAGTGAGACCGCGGGCCTGCCGGAGGCGGTGATGGCGCGCATTCCGCCTGAGCAGCGGCTGCGCCTGCCGATGCAGCCCGGCAACCGTAGCCTCAATCTGTCCAACAGCGTGGCGGTCACGGTTTATGAGGCGTGGCGACAGCAGGACTTTGCCGGCAGCGTCGCGATCGACTGATTCAGGTCCCGAGGTCGTCGAACTCCGGGCCGGGGCGCCGGGCCATCAGCGCCGTCGCCGCATCGATGGGGGTGCAGGTGCCCCCGACCACCGACTCGACGGCACTGCAGATGGGCAGCTCCACGCCCAGCCGTTGCGCCATCCCGCCCACTTCGACGGCGGTGCGCACGCCCTCGACCACTTCGCCGATGCGCGCGGTGGCGGTGTCAATGGACTCCCCCCGCCCCAGCGCCAGGCCCATCCGGCGGTTGCGCGACTGATCATCGGTACAGGTCAGCATCAGGTCGCCCAGGCCGGCGAGCCCGGTGAGGGTGCGGTCATCCGCGCCCAGCGCCGCCCCCAGCCGGCGCACTTCAGCGAGTCCCCGGGTCACCAGCCCGCTGCGGGCATTGGCGCCAAAACCCAGGCCGTCGGCAATGCCGGTGGCAATGGCGAGGATATTCTTGACCGCGCCGCCCAGCCCCACACCGATGCGGTCATCGCTGCGATAGACGCGGAAACGCGGGTCATGGAAGTCGTCGCAGAGGCGCTCGGTAACGGCCCGGTCGCGGCCGGCCAGGACCACGGCGGTAGGCAGGCCGGCGGCCACCTCGCCGGCAAAGCTCGGCCCGGACAGTGCGGCCAGCGGCCGGTCCGGTAGGGCGGCGGCCGCCACGTCGTGGAGCAGTCCGCCATTGGCGTTGTCGAGACCCTTGGTGGCCCACATGACCGGGATCCCGGTAGCGATGACCGGCGCGAGGGTCTGGACCGTGGCGGCAAAGGCATGACTGGGCACGGCGATCAGCACCGTGTCGGCGCCGTCCACCGCAGCGCTCAGACTGACGGTCGGCCGGATGGCCGCCGGCAGCGGATGGTCGCCCAGATGGCGCGGGTTGCGCCGGGTGTCCGCCATGGCCCGCACGGTGGCCGGATCATGCGCCCAGAGGCGGACCGCATGGCCGTTACGCGCCAGCACGAGGGCCAGCGCCGTGCCCCACGAGCCGGCGCCCAGCACCGCGTAATCCGCCACCGCGCTACTCCGGGGTGCCGGCTTCCTCGCCGCCGGTCTGCGCCTGGGCGTTGGCGTTCTGCTGGCGCTGGCGGGCGTAGAGCGCGTCGAAGTTGACCGGTGACAGGGTCATGGGCGGAAATCCGGCCTTACCGGTCAGATCGCTCACCGCTTCGCGGGCGTAGGCGAACAGCACCCCCGGGCAGTATGCCCCGAGCAGCTGGTCGGTGGCGTTGTCCTCGAAGCCGGTGACGGTAAACAGCCCCGCCTGGTGCACCTCGCAGAGATAGGCGGTCTTATCCTCGACCGTGGCGGTCACGGTGACCGTCAGGACCACCTCGTGCAGGCCCTCGCCGACGGAATTGCGACGCGTATTGAGCTCGACCCGCGCCTCGGGCTTCCAGGACTGGGTAAAGACCTCGGGGGCGCCGGGGGTCTCCAGCGAGCCGTCCTTGAGATAGATCTTCTGGATGGTGAACTGCTGCGGGTTGGCATTTTCGCTGGCGGCTTGGCCGTTGCCCGCGCCGGCGTTGTCTGTCTCGGCCATGGTATCTCCTGGGTCCTGATCGATGGTGAGTGGGTGGCTCAGCCGCGCCCCTCGGTGGGCAGGCTCGCCTCGCGCCAGGCATTGATCCCGCCGCGCAGCTGCCGGACGTCCGACCAGCCCTGGCCCTCGAGGGCCTGGATGGCCTTGAGGGTGCGCTGCCCGTTGTCGCAGTACACCACCAGCGTACGCTGCTTGAAGCGCTTGAGCCGGTCCTGGCGCTGATCGATGTAGGCCATGGGTATATTCACGGCCCCGGGCAGATGGCTGGCCTGAAAGGCGTTCTCGTTGCGGACGTCGATGAACACCGCCGCGTCCTGGTTGTAGAGCCGCGTCGCGTCGGTGGCATCGATGGCCTGACGGCTGCGCCGGTAGTTCAGATACTCGTTGGCCACCAGGGCGGCCAGCACCGCGAGCAGCGATGCGATGAGCAGCGGATGATTGGTGCTGAATTCTATGACTCTATCCATGACCCGGCGCTGTTAGGATGCGTATTGAGCCGAATAGTATACCAGCCGAGACGCCACGCCGATGAACCGATGCCTTTTGATCGCCTGTCTGGTGCTGCCAATCGCTGCGGCGAGCGGGCAGACCGATGAACTGGCGTCGCGCGAGGCGCGGCTGGAGACGCTGCGCGAGCAGATCGGCGCCCTGCAGGACCGGCTGGCGGAGGACCGCCAGCGCGCCGGCGGTCTGGAGGCCGAACTGGGTCGCCTGGAGCGGCGCATCGGTGAAACCCGCACGACCCTGCGCGATCTCGAGGCGGGTATCCAGCGCCGCCGTGAGCGGATTCGCGAACTGGAAGCCGATATTGCGCGTCGCGCCGAGCGGACCACGGCGCATCGCCAGCAGCTCGCCGAGAGCCTGCGCGCCACCTATCGCCAGGGCCGCACGCCCGCCCTGCGGCTGTTGTTGAACGCTGGCGAACCGGCCCGCCTGCAGCGGCTGCTGGTGTATCAGGCGCGCCTTGCCGGTGCCCGGACCGAGGCGGTGCAGGCCGCGGAATCGGCGATCCGTGAACTGCGTGATCAGCGCGCCGAGCGCGCGGATGCCCTGGCGGCCCAACAGGCCGACCGCGCCCGCCGCCAGGAGCGACTTGAGGCGCTGCAGGCCAAGCTCGACGAGCGCGATGCCCTGCTGGCATCGACCCGCGAACGGATCCGCGAGCAGGACGAGCAGCTGGCCCACCGCCGCGACGAGGCCGAATCCCTCAACCAGCTGATCGAGGATCTGCGCGAGCGACTCGCCGCCGCCGGGCCGGGCGCGGATGCCACGGTGGACATCGCCGAGGGGGGCCTGGTCTGGCCCCATCAGGGGCCGCTGCTGGCGCGCTACGGCAGCCAGCGCGCGGCGGATCTGGACTGGACCGGCCTGCTGATCGGCGGCGCGGCGGGTGATCCGGTGAATCCGGTGGCGGCCGGGCAGGTGGTGTTCGCCGATTGGTTGCGCGGGCTCGGATTGCTGCTCATCATTGACCATGGCAACGGGTATCTGAGTCTCTACGGACGCAACCAGGCGCTCTATGCCAACGTGGGTGACCGGGTGACAACACGCGACGTGATCGCCACCGTCGGCCGCAGTGGTGGACGGGCCGAGACGGCGCTTTATTTCGAATTGCGCGCGGCGGGCAAGCCGGTGGATCCGATGAGCTGGCTCCAGTCGCGCGACGACGACGATTGAGGATCAAATGATGCGCCTATCCGGACTGCTGCAGGGCCTGACGGCCGGGGTGCTGGTCGCCCTGCTGATCGCCAACGTCCAGACCGTCACCGCGCAGTCGTCGGCCGCGTCCGATGATGAGCTGCCGCTTGCCGAAATCCAGCGCTTCACCGAGGTCTACGAACGCATCCAGCGCGACTATGTCGAGTCGGTGGATGACGAGCGGCTGATCCGCAATGCCATCCGCGGCATGCTCTCGGGGTTGGATCCGCATTCAGCGTACCTGGACCGCGACGCCTATCAGCGCCTCCAGGAAGGCACCCGCGGCGAGTTCGGTGGCCTGGGCATCGAGGTGGGCAGCGAGGATGGCCTGATCAAGGTGATCGCCCCCATCGACGGGACGCCGGCGGACGCCGCGGACATCCGCCCGGGTGACCTGATCATGCGGGTCAATGGCGAATCGGTGAAAGGCCTGGGGCTTCAGGCGGCGGTGGAGCGCATGCGCGGCGAGCCCGGCAGCGAGGTGACGCTGGGGATTCTGCGCGATGATGCCGAGACCACCATCGAGGTCACCCTCGAGCGCGCCGTCATCCAGGTCGACAGTGTCCGCGCCCGGGTGCTCGAGTCGAGTTTCGGCTATCTGCGCGTCAGCCAGTTCCAGTCACGCACCGGCGAGGATGTGCTCGAGGCCATCGACGGGCTGCGTGACCAGGCCGGCCCCCTCGATGGACTGGTGCTCGATCTGCGCAATAACCCCGGCGGTGTGCTCGATGCCGCGGTGGCGGTGAGCGACGCGTTCCTCAGCCAGGGCGAGATCGTCTCGACCAGTGGCCGGGTGGCGCGGTCCCGGGATGCCTTCACGGCGACCCCCAATGACGCCCTCAATGGCGCGCCGATGGTCGTGCTGGTGAATGCCGGCTCGGCCTCCGCGGCCGAGATCGTCGCCGGCGCGCTGCAGGACCATCAGCGCGCGGTCATCATGGGCGAGGCCACCTTTGGCAAGGGCTCGGTCCAGACCATCCTGCCGCTGCGCGATGGCGCGGCGGTCAAGCTGACCACGGCCCGCTACTACACACCGGGTGGCCGTTCGATCCAGGCCGAGGGTATCCAGCCCGACGTCGAGGTGGCCAACCTCCAAGTGCGCGACGCTGAAGCCCCCGGCGGTACGCTGCGTGAGTCGGACCTGCCACGTCACCTGCTCGGCGATGGCGGCGGAGACGCCGGCGACGCGGAGGAGCCGCCGGAGTCGGCGCTGGCCACCCGCGACTATGCCCTGGCCGAGGCGCTCAATCTGCTCAAGGGACTGACCATCCTCGGTGACTAGTCCCGCGGCCAGGCCGCGACCCAGATCACCACGCCAAGGCTGCCGATCACCCAGGTGATCAGTGGCGCCTCACCCAGCATGGTGGGGCTGCGCCCATCCAGACCGGCAACGATGAATGCCGAAACCACCAGCGCGCCGCCCACCCCGGTGGCAAAGCCGCGCCGGCCACTGTGGCGGATTTCCTGGCGCAGGGCCGTCAGCTGGTGCTGCTGCTCGACGATCTGCTCGCGGGTGCGGGTGACCTCGCCCAGCGCTTCGTCCACCCGCCGCGGCAGCGTCGGCAGGGTCTCGGCCAGGTGGGGGAGCTCCTGGCGGGCCTTTTTCAGGAACGCCGCCGGGCCGACCTGCTCGCGCATCCAGCGCTCGAGATAGGGCTTGCCGGTGTCCCACAGGTCCAGCTCGGGGTAGAGCTGGCGGCCCAGTCCTTCGATGGCCAGCAGCGTTTTCTGCAGCAGCACCAGCTGGGGCTGGATTTCCATATCGAACCGGCGCCCGGTCTGGAACAGCCGCATGAGCAGTGCGCCCAGCGAGATCTCGCCCAGCGGCCGCTCGAAGATGGGTTCGCAGACCGTGCGCATGGCACTCTCGAAGGCATCGATCCGGGTGTCCGCCGGGACCCAGCCGGATTCGACATGCAGCTCGGCCACGCGCCGGTAATCGCGATTGAAAAAGGCCATGAAGTTGTCGGCCAGATAGCGGTGATCCACCGGGTTGAGCGAGCCCATGATGCCGAAGTCCACGGCCACATAACGGGGATTGGCGGGGTCGCGCACGTCGACGAAGACATTGCCCGGGTGCATGTCGGCGTGGAAGAAGCTGTCCCGGAACACCTGGGTGAAGAAGATTTCGGTGCCGCGCTCGGCCAGCGCCTTCATGTCGACGCCGGCGCGGTGCAGACCCTCGATATCGCTGATCTGCACGCCGTGGATGCGCTCCATGACCATCACCCGGCGATGGGTGCCCGACCAGTGCACCTCGGGTACGTAGAGCAGGTCCGAGTCGCGGAAGTTGCGCTTGAGCTGGGTGGCGTTGGCCGCCTCGCGCATCAGGTCGAGCTCGTCGTGCAGGGTGGTGTCGAACTCGCGGATCACCTCCACCGGGCGCAGGCGGAAGCCCTCGGCCCAGTAGCGCTGGGCGAGTCGGGCAAACAGGTAGAGCACGCCCAGATCGCGGCCGATGGCCTGCTCGATGCCCGGGCGCACGACCTTGACCACCACATCCTCGCCGCCATGCAGACGGGCGGCATGGACCTGGGCGATGGAGGCCGAGGCCATGGGTTCGGTGTCGAAATGCGCGAACCAGGCATCCACCGGCTGCTGGTATTCGTCCTCGATGATCGCCCGCGCGGTCTCGCCGGGAAACGGCGGGACGCGGTCCTGCAGGCGGGCCAGCTCGGCGGCGATGTCCGGCGGCAGGAGGTCGCGCCGGGTGGAGATGATCTGGCCGAACTTGACGAAGATCGGGCCCAGTTCCTCCAGCGCCAGGCGGATGCGCTCACCCCGCGGCCGCTGGCGGCGGGTGAACCAGGTCCAGGGCATGAAGACCCGCAGGAAGCGGAACGGCCGGAACCAGCGGGTGGCGAACAGGACCTCATCGAGGCCGTGGCGCAGCAGGACGATGTTGATCTGCGCGAGGCGCAGCAGCAGGCGGATACGACGCGTCATTGCCGGCCTCCGCGGCGTTCGAGCCGCCGCAGCCGGGCCTCGAGCCGGTCCACGCCTTCGCGGATCCGGTCGACATCGTCGAGAAAGTGCCGGGTCTCGGCGGCGGTGGGCAGCCAGCGGCGCTCTTCGGTGGCAAGCTCGACGGCGTTGCGCAGCAGGGTGTCGGCAGTGTCGCGACCCCAGCGGCTGCCCTCGCGCAGGCCGGTGGCCATGCGGGCGGCGCCGGCCTCGCCCACCAGGCGTGCCAGCTGCGCTTCGAGGTCCACATCAAGCTCGCTGAACAGGGTGCGGACCTCCTGGATGGTGCCGATATCGCCACGGAAGGAGACCTCGCGACTGCGCTGTCCACGCGACAGGACCAGCCCGGTGAGTCCGGCCAGCGAGGCCTCCAGCACCACGTCGCAGTCGTTCATGTCGGTGGCATCGCTGATCAGCGTCACACCGGTGTCACTGAAGGTGACCCGCAGGGCCACCGCCGGATCGGTGAGGCGCAGCCCCATTTCGCGGCCGTCCAGTGGCGCCAGCCGTGCCGGCGTGCCGGGGTCGAGGGCGAGGATGCGGTTGATGCCCGTCTCCAGCGGGCCCAGCGGCAGCCACTCAGTAGACATGGCCGTGGTGGAGCGCGACCACCCCTCCGCTCAGGTTGATGTAATCGACATCCTCGAAGCCGGCGGCCTCCATCATCATCTTCAGCGTCTCCTGGTCGGGATGCTGGCGGATCGACTCGGCCAGGTAGCGATAGCTGTCGGCATCCTGCGCCACCAGACGGCCCATGAGCGGCAGCATGCGGAACGAGTAGAGGTCGTAGACCGGCTGCAGCGGGGTCAGATAGAGCGACGAGAACTCGAGGATGACCACCTGCCCGCCGGGTCGCAGGGCCTCGCGCATGGCCTGCAGGGCCTCGGGGATGCGGGTGACATTGCGCAGGCCGAAACCGATGCTGATGCGATCGAACTGGCGCGGCCGGAACGGCAGCTGCTCGGCGTTGGCGAGCACGTACTCGAGGTTGCCGGTGACGCCCTCGTCGAGCAGGCGGTCGCGGCCGGTTTCGAGCATGGCGGCATTGATGTCCGAGACGATCACCTCACCCTCGGGCCCCACCTGATCGGCAAGCCCCCGGGCAAGATCGCCGGTGCCGGCGGCCAGGTCCAGCACCCGCTGGCCCGGCCGGGCGTTGATCAGCCGCAGGGCCTGGCGCTTCCAGAGCCGATGCAGGCCCGCCGACATCAGATCGTTCATGACGTCGTAGCGGCTGGCCACCGAGCTGAACACCTCGCCCACGCGCCGGGCCTTTTCCGCCACCGGCACGCGCTGGTAGCCGAAGTGGGTTTCATCGTGTCGATCCGGATCGGAGCCTGTCATGCGCTGTCTCCCGCGTCCCGCTGATAACCGGCGGCCGCCAGTGAATCGAGATAGTCCTGCCAGTAGTCGTCGGCGTTTTCGCCCAGATCATAGAGCAGGTCCCAGGAATAGAGCCCGGTGTTGTGGCCGTCATCGAAGTGGAGGCGCAGGGCGTACTGGCCGACGGGCTCGATGCGCTCGATGCCCACCGCTTCCTTGCCCACTTGCAGGATCGCCTGCCCGGGGCCATGACCGCGCACCTCCGCGGATGGCGAGTGGACCCGCAGATACTCCGCGCTCAGATCGAAGTGGCGGCCATCATCAAAGCTCACCGCCAGGGTGCGGGACTGACGGTGCAGATGGATCTGCGTGGGCACACGGCCGGTATTGCGGCGCTCGGGGCGTTTCATGGCGACCTCAGAGGATGTAGCGGCTCAGGTCTTCGTTGCCGGCGAGATCCGCGAGCTGGGCATCCACATAGTCGGCATCGATGCTGACCGTCTGGCCGCTGTGATCGGCGGCGCTGTAGGAGATGGTCTCGAGCAGGCGCTCCATGATGGTGTGCAGCCGCCGGGCGCCGATGTTTTCGGTGTGGGCGTTCACCTGCCAGGCCATTCGGGCGATGCGATCAACCCCGTCCGCCGTGAACGCCAGCTCGACCCCTTCGGTGCGCAGCAGCGCCTGGTACTGGCGGACCAGCGAGGCATCGGGATCGGTGAGGATGGCCACGAAGTCTTCCACCGCCAGCGATGACAGCTCGACACGGATCGGCAGCCGGCCCTGCAGCTCGGGAATCAGGTCCGAGGGCTTGGAGACGTGGAAGGCCCCCGAGGCGATGAACAGGATATGGTCGGTGTTCACCATGCCCGAGCGGGTCGACACGGTACTGCCCTCGATGAGGGGCAGCAGGTCGCGCTGGACCCCCTCGCGGGAGATGTCGCCGCCACCACTGCCGCCGCTCTGCTCGGTCTGCCGCGCCACCTTGTCGATCTCGTCGATGAATACGATGCCGCTCTGCTCGACGGACTCGATGGCCTTCTGCTTGATTTCTTCCTCGTTGACCAGCCGGGCGGCTTCTTCCTCGCGCAGCACCCGCCAGGCCTCGGCGATGGTCAGCCGCTGACGCTCGCTGCGCTGATTGCCCAGATTCTGGAACATGCCCTGGAGCTGGCTGGTGAGCTGCTCCATGCCCGGCGGCGCCATGATGTCCATGCCCGACTGCTGACCGCGGACATCGATCTCGATCTCGCGCTCGTCGAGTTCGCCCTCGCGCAGCTTCTTGCGCATCTTCTGGCGGGTGCTGTCCTGGCTGCGGTCCTCATTGTCGCTGCCCCGGGCCTGCGGCAGCAGGGCGTCGAGAATGCGTTCCTCGGCGGCGTCATCGGCACGGCTCGACTGGCGCTGCATCTCCTGCTCGCGGATCATCCGCAGCGCGTTGTCGGTCAGGTCGCGGATCACCGATTCGACGTCGCGGCCGACATACCCCACCTCGGTGAACTTCGACGCCTCGATCTTGATGAACGGGGCGTTCGCCAGCCGTGCCAGACGCCGGGCGATTTCGGTCTTACCCACCCCGGTGGGGCCGATCATGAGGATGTTCTTGGGCGTGATCTCGGGGCGCAGCGCCGGGTCCACCTGCAGCCGCCGCCAGCGGTTGCGCAGCGCATTGGCGACCGCGCGCTTGGCGTCGCCCTGTCCGACGATGTGCTTGTCCAGCTCCTGGACGATTTCGCGGGGGGTCATCTCGCTCATCAGGCCTTCCCGTCACCGAGGGTCTCGATGGTCAGCGTATGATTGGTGTAAATGCAGATATCCGCGGCGATGCCGAGTGCGCGTTGGACAACCGTGGCGGCGTCCAGATCCGTTTCGGCCACCAGCGCCTGGGCGGCGGCCTGGGCATAGCCCGAGCCCGAGCCGATGGCCATCAGCTCGCGCTCGGGTTCGACCACGTCGCCATTGCCGGAGATCATCAGCAGGCTTTCGGCGTCGGCCACCATGAGCAGCGCCTCGAGACGCCGCAGCGCCCGGTCCGAGCGCCAGTCCTTGGCCATTTCCACCGCCGCACGGGTGAGTCGCCCGCCATGGCGCTCGAGCTGACCCTCGAAGCGCTCGAACAGCGTGAAGGCGTCGGCCGTGCCGCCGGCGAATCCCGCCAGCACCTGATCGTGGTAGAGGCGTCGGACCTTGCGGGCATTGCCCTTCATGACCGTGTTGCCAAGGGTGACCTGGCCGTCACCGCCGACGGCGATCTGCCCGCCGCGACGGACCGCCAGGATGGTGGTGCCATCAAACTGCTGCAAGACTGCTCTCCGGAGGTTGCTGGATACCGATCGTTCGCCACGCAATGTTAACGCAGCCGGGCGCCCGGGGGTTATTTTCGTCGCGCCCGTGGATGGGCCCGGTCATAGACCTCGGCCAGGTGCTGGAAGTCGAGGTGGGTGTAGATCTGCGTGGTGCCGATGTCGGCGTGCCCGAGCAGCTCCTGGACGGCGCGCAGGTCGCCGCTGGACTCGAGCAGATGGGTGGCGAAGGCATGCCGCAGCATGTGCGGATGCACCGGCCGGTCCAGGCCCTGCCGGCGCGCCCGGTCGTTGAGTCGGGTCTGAATGGCGCGGTGCGACAGCCGCCGGCCGCGGCGACTGACGAACAGCCCGATCTCTTCGGCGTCGGCCAGAGTATGGCGCACCGCCACCCAGTCGGCGATCGCCTCGCGGGCCTTGCGGCCCACCGGCACGATCCGGGTGCGCGCGCCCTTGCCCACGACCCGCAGTTCGCGGGGCCGGGGGCCGGTATCATCGAGGTTGAGGGCCGCCACCTCAGCCAGCCGCAGGCCGGCCCCGTAGATCAGTTCGAACAGCGCCCGGTCGCGGCGTTGCAGCGGATCCGCGGCCTGCCCGGCGGCCTGATCGGCGGCGGCCGGTGGGTCGAGCAGCTGGGCGGTGGTGTCGACATCGAGGGTTGCCGGCAGGCTGCGTGCCGCCCGCGGTGCCTGGATGTCGGCCGCGGGATCGGTGTCCACGCGCCCTTCGCGCTGGAGATAACGGAACAGCCCGCGCACCGCGGAGAGCTGACGCTGCAGGGATCGTGGCGACAGGCCGCGGCGGTGGTCGCGGCTGATCCATGCCCGGACGTGATGGCTGCGCACGGCTTCCCAGGTCTCGACGTCGGCCTGCTCGAGGTAGGTCGCCAGCCCGCTCAGGTCACGGCCATAGTGCTGACGGGTCAGGGCGGCCAGGCGGCGTTCGTCGCGCAGATGGGCCTGGAAACCTTCAATGTCCGCCCACAGCCGTGCGCCGTCGGCCACCGTCAGTCCCCGGCGCTGGCCCGGCGCAGGACCCGGGCGGCCAGCGCGCCGAGCTGACCGAGAAAAACCGTGCCCTGCTCGGCGTGATAGCGATGCGGGTCGCGACTGCCAATGGCGATGAAGCCGCGGATGGGCGGCTCGTCCATGGGGATGACCGCCACCGAGCCGAGCCCGTCGGTCTGAGGGTCAAAGATCAGTGCCAGGTGTTCAGCATCGAGGCCGCCCAGCACCGGCTGATTGCCGGGGAAGGCCGCCTCCAGCTGCAGCGCCCGGGCATCATCCGTGCCGATGATGGGGGCGCTGGCGGTGGCCAGGCTGTCATCGATCAGCAGGACCTGGACCACATCCGCCCTGAAGTCGTGGCGCAGTCCGTCGCGGATCGCCAGCAGCACGCCATCGAGGTCATCCGCGGCGAGCAGCTCAAGGGTGAAGCGGTGGATCTGCTCGACCAGCCGGTCGTTGTCGCGGGCCACCTGCAGCAGCTGGTCGAGGCGCTCGGCGAGGGCGTGGTTTTCTTCGCGCAGGATCGAGACCTGATATTCGATCAACGAGCGAGCGGCGCCGCTTTCGTGGGGGACGTCGAGGGCTTTGAGCACCTCGGGGTGGCGTCGCAGCAGACCCGGGTCGGCGCGCAGGTAATCGAGCACCTGTGCCTCGTCGATGGGCTGCGCCGGCATCGCTGATTCACCCGTCTGACCGCTCATATCGCTCCTGTCGTCAGTCTGCCCTCGAACACATGCTGCGCCGGCCCGGTCATCCAGACCGGGTGGCCCTCGCCGCGCCAGTGTATCACCAGCTCGCCGCCGGTCAGTGCAAGTCGGACCGTGGGGTCGAACCAGTCGTTGAGAATACCGGCCACCACCGCGGCACAGGCGCCGGTGCCGCAGGCCGGCGTCTCGCCCACGCCCCGTTCGACCACCCGCAGCTGTCCGCTGCCGCGGTCGTCGACCGCCAGAAAACCCGCGTTGACGTGGTTGGGGAAGCGCGGATGCGACACCAGCTGCGGGCCCAGGGTGGCCACCGGGGCCGTCTGGACGTCGTCAACCCGCAGCACCAAGTGGGGGTTGCCCATGGACACCGCCGCCACCGAAAGGGTCTCACCCGCGACGGCCAGCGGGTAGCGGGCCTGGCGGCCGGGGGCGTCGAACGGGATGGCGGCCGGCTCGAGGATCGGCGCCCCCATATCGACCCGAACCCGATCGGCGTCGACCGCTTCCACCCGGGTCAGGCCGGCGTCGGTCTCCAGGCACAGGGCGTCGGCGTCGTGCAGCCCCTGGTCGCGCAGAAAGCGCGCCATGCAGCGCACGCCGTTGCCGCAGTGCTCCACCTCGGTGCCGTCGGCGTTCCAGATCCGGTAGCGGAAGTCGGCATCCGGACGGCGGGCGGGCGCGGCCATCAGTACCTGGTCGCAGCCAATGCCGTAGCGCCGGTCGGCAATGCGGCGGATCCATTCCGGTGTGGGCTGGATGGACTGGCGGATGGCGTCGAACACGACAAAGTCATTGCCGAGCCCCTGCAGCTTGGAAAAGGCCAGGCTCACGGCGACTCCAGCAGGTGCTCGCCCTGCCACAGCGCTTCGAGGGGTTCGCGTTCGCGGATCAGGTGCGCCTGGTCGCCGTCCACCAGCACCTCGGCCGGACGCGGCCGGGCGTTGTACTGCGAGGCCATGACGAAGCCGTAGGCGCCGGTGGCATGAATGGCCAGCAGCGTGCCCGGGCGCAGCGCCAGGGAGCGCTCGCTGCCGAGGGTGTCGGCGCTTTCGCAGACCGGCCCGACGATGTCGTAGAGGCGCGGATCGGCATCCACCGGCTCGGCGGTCTCGATGCGCTGCCAGGCGTTGTAGAGCGCCGGGCGCAGCAGGTCGGTCATCGCCGCATCGACAATCGCGAAGTCGCGGTGGCCGGGCTTGAGGTATTCCACCCGGGTCAGGAGCAGACCCGCTTCGCCCACCAGCGCCCGGCCCGGTTCCATGAGCAGTTTCTGGCGCCGCCCGGCGAGCAGCGGGCCGAGGCGCTCGGCCAGCGCGGCGGGGGTGGGCGGCGTTTCGTCCTCGTAGCGGATGCCCAGACCGCCGCCGATATCCAGATGCGCCAGCGGGATGCCGTCGGCTTCCAGCCGGTCCACCAGGGCCAGGCTGCGCGACAGGGCATCCACCAGCGGCTCGAGCTCGGTGAGCTGCGAGCCGATGTGGAAATCCATCCCGGTCACCGCAATGCCCGGCAGCGATGCGGCATGGTGATAGAGCCCCTCGGCGGCCTGGATGTCGATGCCGAACTTGTTTTCCTTGAGCCCCGTGGAGATGTAGGGATGGGTGCGGGCGTCGACATCGGGGTTGACCCGCAGCGACACCGGCGCGCGCTGCCCGCTGCGCACGGCGACCGCGTTGATCCGCTCGAGCTCGGCGGCGGATTCGATGTTGAACGCCAGAATGCCCGCCGCCAGCGCCTGCTCGATCTCGGCCTCGGTCTTTCCTACGCCCGAGAACACCACCCGCGCGGGATCGCCGCCGGCGCGCAGGACCCGCGCCAGCTCGCCGCCCGAGACGATGTCAAAACCGCTGCCAAGCCGCGCCAGCAGCTGCAGGATCGCCAGGCTGCCGTTGGCCTTCACGGCGTAGCAGATCTGATGATCAAAACCGGCAAAGGCCTGGTCATAGGCCCGCCAGGCCGACTCGATGGCGGCGCGTGAATAGACGTAGAGCGGCGTCCCGAAGCGCTCGGCGAGCGCCGGGGTGGGGCAGTCCTCGACGGCCAGGGTGGCGTCCGGGCGATGGATCACGATGCGGTCTCCGCGTCGGAGGCGGTGTCGGCCTCGGGCATGTAGAGATCGCCCTTGACCCCGCAGCCGGTGAGCAGGATTAGCGTGATCAGGGCCAGACAAGGCAGGATACGTAGCGACATGCAGACTCGGGGTTTCATGTGGAACACCAGTATAGGGGGACACAGGCAATGGCGGAACAGCCGCTGGAGACCGTGGAAACAGCCGGCCCGGCGCCGGAATGCAGTGTCATCTGGCTGCACGGGCTGGGTGCCAGCGGCCATGACTTTGAGCCCATCGTCCCACAGCTGGGACTGCCGTCACCGGAGCTCGTGCGGTTCGTGTTTCCGCATGCGCCCTCCCAGCCCGTAACGCTGAACGGCGGGCTCTCGATGCCGGCCTGGTACGACATCTACGGCCTGTCCGCGGGCACGCCGCAGGACGAGCCCGGTCTGGACGCCGCCGCCGGCTGGATCGACACCCTGATCCAGCGCGAAATCGCCCGCGGGATCCCACCCCAGCGTCTGGTGCTGGCCGGGTTCTCGCAGGGCGGTGCGCTGGCGCTGCACACCGGCCTGCGCTATGCCGAGGGCCTGGCGGGCATCATGGGGCTGTCCACCTATCTGCCGCTGGCCGATCACCTGGGTCAGGCCCGGGCCGCCGCCAACCGCGATACCCCGATCTTTCTGGCCCACGGCCATCACGACCCGGTGCTGGCGTATCGGCTGGGCACGGATTCGCGGGACGCCCTCGAGGCGCTGGGGTATCCCGTGGAGTGGCACGACTACCCCATGGAGCACCAGGTCTGCATGGAAGAGATTGCCGACATCGGCGCCTGGCTGCGCCGGGTGCTGGCCCTCTAGCGGTCGCTGTCCCGGCCGAGCCGCCGGCGCGCGGCGGCCACCTGCCGGCGGACCTGCGCCGGGGCGGTCCCACCGGTGTGATCGCGGGCCGCCAGCGAGCCCTCCAGGGTCAGCACGCCAAAGACATCCTCGCCGATGGCCGTTGAAAAGCCCTGCAGTTCGGCCAGCGACAGATCCGCCAGATCGCGGCCCTCGGCCACGCCATAGGCCACTGCCCTGCCGACGATCTCGTGGGCGTCGCGAAAGGCCACGCCCTGGCGCACCAGGTAGTCGGCCAGGTCGGTGGCCGTCGCAAAGCCCTCGCGGGCCGCCGCCCGGGTGCGCCCGCGGTTGACGGTCAGCGCCGGCACCATGTCGGCAAACGCCCGCAGGCTGTCGCGCAGGGCGTCGGCGGCATCAAACAGCGGTTCCTTGTCTTCCTGGTTGTCGCGGTTGTAGGCAAGCGGCTGGCCCTTCATCAGGGTCAGCAGGGTGTGCAGGGCGCCCTGCACCCGGGCGCTCTTGCCGCGCACCAGTTCGGCCACATCGGGGTTCTTTTTCTGCGGCATGATCGAGCTGCCGGTGCAGAAGCGGTCGGGCAGATCGATGAAGCCGGTCAGCGGTGACGCCCAGATCACCAGCTCCTCGGCCATGCGCGACAGATGGGTCATGGTCAGCGCCGCCGCCGAGACGAATTCAATGGCGAAGTCGCGATCCGAGACGGCATCCAGGGAATTGCGGGTGGGTGCATCAAAGCCCAGCGCCGCACAGGTCTGGTCGCGATCGATGGGAAAGGTCGTCCCCGCGAGCGCCGCCGAGCCCAGCGGCATTTCGTTGGCGCGCCGCCGGACGTCGTGGAGCCGTGACTCGTCGCGCACCAGCATTTCGTACCAGGCCAGCATGTGATGGCCAAAGCTCACCGGCTGGGCCACCTGCAGATGGGTGAAGCCGGGCATGACGGTGTCCGCCTCGCGCTCGGCCAGATCCACCAGTCCCGCCTGAAAGCGCCGCAGCAGCGTGAGGTTGCCGTCGATGACCGTGCGCAGCCAGAGGCGGATGTCGGTGGCGATCTGATCGTTGCGCGAGCGCCCGGTATGCAGCCGCTTGCCCGCCTCACCGATGCGCTGGGTGAGACGCGCCTCGATGTTCATGTGGACATCCTCGAGGGCCGGATCCCAGGGGAACCCGCCGGCCTCGATCTCGGCCTCGATGGCCTGTAACCCGGCGTCGATGGCCGCGCCGTCGTCCGCACTGATGATCCCGCAGTCCGCGAGCATTCTGGCGTGGGCGCGGGAGCCGCGGATGTCCTCGCGGTAGAGGCGTCGATCGTAGTGTTCGGAGGCGCTGAAGGCCGCCACGAAGGCGTCGGTCGCTTCGCTGAAACGACCACTCCAGAGACCCTTGGCGTCTGACTCGCTCATTGCCATCCATTCCTCTCGGCTGGGCGGCAGTATAGCAGCCGACCGGCCGCCTGCGCCGGATGCCCGGTCTGTGAACCGGTTGGCGAACGCCGCGGGCGCGGTTTTCCATGCTCGAGCCTCCACTTGATGAGCGCCCGGGAGGAACCGACATGATGAAGATTGTGATTGCCTGCGAGCAGCCCGCCCTGCGCGAGCGTCTGGCGCGACTCGCCGCCAACCGTTCGGGCTGGCGGATTGGCGGGGTGTTCGAGACCCCGGCGGACGCCCCGCCCAGTCACCGCCTTGACCCGGTGGATGCGGTGGTGCTGGGCGTGCGCGATGCCCGGCATCTGGCCGCGGCGGTGGCGCTGGCCAATGCCACGCCGGCCCCGGCGATCCTGCTGGCCTGCGAAATGACCGACCCCATCCTCCCGCAGCTTGAGGCCAGCGGAATCGACTACGTCCTGGACAGCGTCCAGCCGGCGCGTTTCGGGGCCGCCCTCGAGGCCGCCCGTCCCCTGAGCGCCGGCCAGATCGTCCGCCTCCAGGCCCCGGGCGCCGGTGACGAGCGCCGGCATATCCTCTGCCGCCGGCGCAACGGCCTGAGCCTGATTCCGGTGGATGACGTGCGCTGCTTTGTGGCCGATCACAAGTACGTCAGCGTGCAGCACGACGCCGGTGAGGATCTGATCGAAGAGTCGCTGTGCGGTCTCGAGGCGGAATTCGGGCAACGCTTTCTGCGGGTGCACCGCAGTGCCCTGGTGGCCCGGGACGCCCTGCGGGGGCTGGAGAAGGACGTCGAGGGTCGCACCCTCGCCCGGGTGGAGGGCAGCGACGAGACCCTGCCGGTCAGCCGGCGTCGCCTGCCCACGGTCCGGCGCTGGATGCGGGGCGCGGCGGCGCCGGGCTGACGCTTTGCGTGGGGGCGATCAGGCGGTATCGTTGCGCATTATCGCAACTGACCGCCCGGCTCGCCCCGGGTCCACGCATTCATGTCCATCACCCATCTGCGCATCGCCACCCGTCGTAGTCCACTGGCCATCTGGCAGGCCGAGCACGTGGCTGAGCGCCTGCGGGCCCGTCATCCGGGGCTCGAGGTCGAGCTGGTCCGCCTGTCCACCCGCGGCGACGAAATCACCGATCGGCCGCTGATGGCGGTGGGCGGCAAGGCCCTGTTCGTCAAGGCGCTCGAGGAGGGCATGCTGGCGGGCAAGGCCGACATCGCCGTGCATTCCATGAAAGACATCCCCGCGGAGGTCCCGGATGAATTCCGGGTGCCGGTGATCCTCGCCCGTGACGACCCCTTCGACGCCTTTGTCTCGCGCCACTACGGTGCCCTTGGTGAACTGCCCACCGGCGGCTGCGTGGGCACGGCAAGCCTGCGCCGCGAGTGTCAGATCCGCGCCCGACGCCCGGACCTGACGGTGACGTCGCTGCGCGGCAACGTCCAGACCCGGCTCGGCAAGCTCGATGCCGGCGAATTCGATGCCATCGTGCTGGCCGCCTCCGGCCTGCGGCGACTGGGCATGGCCGATCAGATCACCCGGGCGATGCCCGCCGAGGAAAGCCTGCCGGCGGTGGGTCAGGGGGCGCTGGCCATTGAGTGCCGCGCTGACGATCCCGAGGTGGAGGCGTTGATCCGCGATCTCGACGACCCGGACAGCCACGACCGGGTGGCGGCGGAGCGCGCGGTCAATGCCCGGCTGGAGGGCAGCTGCCATGTCCCGCTGGCCGCCTATGCGGTGCTGGAGGGCGACGACCTGTGGCTGCGCGCCCTGGTGGCCAGTCGCGATGGCCGCCAGGTGCTGCGTGCCGAGGGCCGCGCGTCCCGCCACGGGGCCGAGGCCCTGGGCAATACGGTTGCCGGGGACCTGCTCGCGCAGGGGGCCGGCGAGATCCTCGCCGATATTCAGTGACCACCGCAGACGCCCTGGCCGGCCGCCGGATCCTGGTGACCCGGCCCGAGGGCCAGGCCGACGGGCTGATCCACTGCCTTGAGGCCGCGGGCGCCGCGGTCCTGCACCGCCCCACCCTGCAGATCGTTGCCCTCGCGCCGGCGCTGCCGGCCATCCCCCGTGTGGACTGGCTCGTGTTCACCAGTCCCAACGCCGTCCGGCATGGCGTCGGCCGGCTGCCGACGGAGCGGCGCGGGGACGCCCGCGTGGCCGCGGTCGGGCCGGGCACCGCCACCGCCGCGCGGCGCCAGGGGCTGGCGGTCAATGCCGCGCCCCAGTCGGGTGGTGGCGCGGATGACCTGTTGGCTGAAGCGGCGTTCGATGCCGGCGCCGGTGCCCGGGTGCTGATCATTCGTGGCGAAGGCGGACGCCGCCGTCTGCCGGAGGCGCTGCGCGAGCGCGGCGCCACGGTGGACGAGTGGGTGGTCTACCGGCGCGAGGTGCCGGACGGTGGACTGGCAATTCCCCGGGAGTGGCAGGCCCGGCCGCTTGACTGCACAATTGTGACAAGCACCAGTGGCCTGTCGGGCCTGCTCGGCATGGCGGGGTCAGGCGCGCTAGAGTGGTTGCAGAAAAGCCGGCTGGTCACCGTGAGCGAGCGCATCGCGATGGCCGCCGTCCGCGCGGGATGGGATGCCCCCGGCATCGCCGCTGGCGCGGACGATCAGGCAATTACAAGGGCGGTGTGTGCCGCGCTGCAGAGAGAGAGCGATGAGCAAGACAGACAAGGACGCACAGAAGGCCCTCGAGACGACCCCGGGCGATGACGGCCCGGCACCGGATGATGCCTCGACGGCGGCCCCGGCCGAACCCGCGGCACCGGCGACGGGGCGCGGGCCCGGGCGGCTTGCGTTGGTCGTGGCCCTGCTGGTCGCGCTGCTCGTGGCGGCGGGCGGGGGGTATCTCATCTGGCAGATGCAGCAGCTTGCCGACGCTCAGGCCGACCTCGCCGCCCGCAGCGAACTCGAGACCCTGCGCGACGATCAGCAGACCGCCCTGGGCGAGCTCAACGGCCGCGTCACCAACCTCAACGAACAGCTCGAATCGCGCCTGCAGTCGCTGGCCCAGCTCGAAAACCGCATGGCCGATCAGGTCAGCGCCCGCCGCGAACTGGCCGACCGGGTGGATCAGCTCTACCGCCGCATGAACTCAGAGACCGATGACTGGCGCATTGCCGAGGCCGGCTATCTGGCCCGTATGGCCGTGCATCGTGTGCGCTTCAACGGCGATATCGCGGGTGCCCTCGAGGCGCTGGAGGCCGCCGACGTCCTGCTCTCCGGCCTGGGCGGCGTGGGCATCGACCGGCGTGAGGCGATTGGCCGTGCCGTTGATCAGCTGCTGGACGTCAAGCGGATCGATCAGGTGGCCATCAACCGCGGGCTCGACCGGGTGGCGGATCAACTCGGCACGCTGCCACTGGCCGCCGGTATCCAGCGCTTCGAGACCGCCGACACCACCGCCGGGGCGCGGAGCGATGCGCCGGCGGGGGGCTGGCAGGCACGCCTGGATCGTGCCGGCGACCGGCTCATGACGGGGCTCAGCGAGCTGGTCACCGTCAGCCGCGACCGCCAGGTCGAGCCGCTGCCCGAGCCGGAGTCCCGGTTCCTGCTGCAGCAGAACCTGCGCCTGCAGATCGAGTCGGCGCGACTGGCGGCCCTGCGGGGCGAGCCCGCCACCTATGACAACGCCCTCAAGCGCATCGACGACTGGGTGAGCGCCTACTTTGATTCCAGCGCCGAGTCGGTGAGCGCGGTCCGCGAGCGCCTCGCGGATCTGATGGACGAGCCCGTGAAGGTTGAGCGGCCCGCCATCGGCGAGACCCTCGCCCCCGTGCTCAATGACGGTGGCCAGTCATGATCCGCCGGCTCATCCTTCTGGTCCTGCTGCTGCTGGCCAGCGTGTCGGCGGCGCAGTGGTTCGCCAACGAAGGCGGCTTTCTGATGCTGCGGGTGGGTGAATGGACCATCCAGACGAGCCTGTTCGTGGCGGTGCTCGCCTTCATTGCCCTGTGGGCGGCGGTGACTCTGGCGGTGGGGCTGCTGCGGCGGACGCTCCGGGCGCCCGGTCAGGTGCGCGAGCGGCTCGCCAGCCGGCGCACGCACCGGGCCCAGCGCGAGCTGATCGATGGGCTGATCGAGCTGGCCGAAGGGCGCTATGCCCAGGCCGAGCGCCATCTCGAGGGCACCAGTGGTTTTTCGCAGCAGCCGCTCATGCACCATCTGCTGGCGGCCATCGCCGCCCAGCGCCGTGGCGAGTGGCAGCGCCGGGACGACCTGCTGGTGGCGGCCGATTCCGCCAATCCACGGGCACGGCTGGCGGTGGGCCTGCTGCAGGCCCAGCTACAGGTCGATGCCGAGCAGTGGGAACAGGCCCTGGCAACGCTGGGCTGGCTGCGCGAGAAAGCGCCTCGCAACCACCGCGTGCTCATGCTGCAGGCACGCGCCATGCGTGCGGTGGAGGACTTTGCCGGATTGATGGATCTGCTGCCGGACCTGCGCCGTGAGCAGTCCCTGCCCAGTGCCGAGCTCACCGCCATCGAACAGCGGGCCCTGGACGAGCGGATCAATGCCCTGGGCGCCTCGGCCAATGCCGACAGCCTGGGGCGCATCTGGAAGTCGCTGCCCAAGAGCCGGCGCCGTGATCCGGTCCTGCAGGCCCGCTACGCGCGGGCGCTGATCGACGCCGATTGCCCGGTCACCGCCGAGCGCCAGCTGCGCCGCTGGCTGCGCCAGCGCTGGGAGCCGATGCTGGTGGAAGTCTACGGCGAGCTGCCCCTGCCCGCCGAGCGGGTCTACAACCGCCTCACCGGCTGGCTCAACGAGCGCCCCGACGATCCGGCGCTGCTCTACGCGGCGGCCCGCCAGGCGGCCCGCGCGAAAGACTGGGGACCGGCCCGGCGGCACCTTGAGGCGGCCGTCGCCCGCGATGACAACCCGACCACGGCGCGGCTGCTTGCCGAGCTCTACGAGCGCCTCGGCGAGCATGACCGCGCCCGCCAGGCCTATCGCCAGGCCCTGGGCCTGGACCCGATCGGCAACAGCCTGCCGCGGATGGACGCCCCGAGCGATTAGGCCCGCAGGATGATCGAGCCGCTGCTCTGGCGCGATTCCAGGCGCTGATGGGCCGCACCCGCCTCGGCCAGCGGCCACTCGCTGTCGATGTGGATCTGCAGGTCGCCGGCGGCGACGCGGGCGAACAGGGCGTCGGCCGCCGCCTGCAGTTCGGCCGGGGTGCCGATATAGTCGAACAGCGACGGCCGGGTCAGAAACAGCGATCCCCCCGCCGCCAGCTGGCCCACCTCGATGGCGGGCGGTGCGCCGGATGACTGGCCAAAGCTGACCAGCAATCCCCGCTTGGCGAGACAGGCCAGCGATGCCGTCAGGGTATCCGCACCCACCGAGTCATAGACCACCTGCACGCCCTCGCCGCCGGTGAGGGCCTGGACCCGTTCGCTGACCGATTCGTCGCGGTAGAGCACCGGATGGTGGCAGCCATGGGCGCGGGCCTGCTCGGCCTTCTCCGCGCTGCCCACGGTGCCGATCACGGTGGCCCCGAGGTGATGGGCCCACTGAGAGAGCAGCAGCCCGACACCGCCCGCCGCGGCGTGGATCAGGACCCGATCCCCCGGTCCCACGGCGTGGACCCGTTCGAGCAGCATGTGCGCGGTCATGCCCTTGAGCATCATGGCCGCGGCCCGCTCGCTGGTGATGGCCGCCGGCAGTGCCACCACCCGATCGGCGCTGATCACCCGTTCGCGGGCATAGGCCCCTGGCGGACCACCGACATAGGCCACGCGCTGGCCGGGTGTCAGCGTGTCGACGCCGTCGCCCACGGCCAGCACCTCGCCAGCGGCTTCCAGCCCCGGCGTAAAGGGCATCTGCGCGGGCCGGTAGAGCCCGGTGCGGAAGTAGACATCGATGTAGTTGACGCCGATATGGGTCTGGCGGATGTGGACCTCGCCGGGACCGGGCGTGACAGCGGCGGTCTCGGCAAGCCGTAGCTCGTCGGGGCCGCCGAAGGATTCAATGCGGATGGCCTGATTCATGCCGGACTCCCGTCCTTGCCGCCCTCAATACCGGCTTCGACGCCGGCCAGGGCCGTGAGGTTGACGACGCCCCGCACCGTCACCGACGGCGTGAGGATGTGGGCTGGCTTGGCCATGCCCAGCACGATGGGACCGATCGACACGGCGTCGGTGACGGTCTTGAGCAGATTGAAGGCGATATTGGCCGCATCCAGCGTGGGCATGATCAGCAGGTTGGCCTCGCCCTCGAGCTGCGAGTTGGGAAAGATGCGCCGGCGGATTTCCTCATTGAGGGCGGCATCGCCATGCATCTCGCCCTCGACCTCCAGTGAGGGGTCGCGGAACTGGACCTGATGGAGGGCCTCGCGCATCTTGGCGGCCTCGGCATCGTCCGAGGTGCCGAAGTTGCTGTGCGAGAGCATCGCCACCTTGGGCACCATGCCGAAGCGGCGGATCTCGTCGGCGGCGAGGGTGGTCATCTCCGCGAGCTGGTCGGCGCTGGGGTGGTGATTGACGTAGGTGTCACACAGAAACAGCGTGCCCTTGGGGGTGATGATGGCGTTCATCGCCGCCAGATTGGCCACCCCTTCGCGCCGGCCGATGACCTCGGTGACATAGTCGAGCTGGCGGTGGTACTTGCCCACCGCGCCCGAGAGCATGGCGTCGGCCTCGCCCCGGTGCACCATCAGCGAGGCGATCACGGTGTTGCGCGTGCGCACGATCTGGCGGGCCCGGTCGGGGGTGACGCCGCGCCGCTCCATGAGCGAGTGATAGAGCTGCCAGTAGGCCTTGAAGCGCGGATCGTCCTCGGGGTCCACCAGCTCGAAGTCGTCATCGACGGCGAGTCGCAGGCCCAGGCGCTGGATGCGCATTTTGACCACCCGGCGGCGGCCGATGACGATGGGCTTCGCCAGACCGTCGTCCACCACCAGCTGCACCGCCTGGAGGATGCGCTCGTCCTCGCCGTCGCCGTACGCCACCCGGCGCGGGTTCTGACTGGCGCGCTCGAAGATCGGCTTCATGAGCAGGCCCGACTGGAAGACATAGTTCGACAGCCGGCGGCGATAGGCGGCGAAATCCTCGATGGGTCGGGTGGCCACCCCGCTTTCCATGGCGGCGCGGGCCACTTCGGGGGCGATGCGCGTGATCAGGCGCGGATCGAAGGGCTTGGGGATCAGGTATTCGGGGCCGAACGACAGCGGTCTGCCGCCATACGCCGCGCGCACCACATCCGAGGATTCCATGGTGGCCAGATCCGCGATGGCGCGCACGCAGGCCTTTTTCATTTCGTCGTTGATGGTGGTCGCGCCCACGTCCAGCGCGCCGCGGAAGATGAACGGAAAGCACAGGACGTTGTTGACCTGATTGGGGTAATCCGAGCGGCCGGTGGAGATGATGGCGTCGGGCCGGGCGTCGAGGGCGTCCTCGGGCAGAATCTCGGGGGTGGGGTTGGCCAGCGCCATGATCATGGGCTTGTCCGCCATGCGCTTGACCATCGCCGGCGTCAGCACGCCCGGGGCGGATAGCCCCAGAAAGATATCCGCGCCATCGATGGCCTCGCCCAGGGTGCGGGCGTCGGTGTCGCTGGCGTAGACCCCCTTGCGCGCATCCATGTACTCGGTCCGGCCCTTGTAGATCACGCCCTGCCGGTCGGTGGCGATGACGTTGGCCGGGTTGAGGCCCATCGACACCAGCAGATCCAGGCAGGCCACCGCCGAGGCCCCGGCGCCGGAGGTCACCAGCTTGATGTCCTCGAAGCGCTTGCCCACCAGGCGCAGGCCGTTATAGATGGCGGCGGCGGCGGTAATGGCCGTGCCGTGCTGGTCGTCGTGGAAGACCGGGATGTTCATGCGCTCGCGCAGCTGGGCCTCGACCTCGAAGCACTCCGGCGCCTTGATGTCTTCGAGGTTGATGGCGCCGAAGGTCGGCTCGAGCCGGGCGATGGTCTCCACCAGCTGACCGGCGTCGGTCTCGTCGATTTCGATGTCGAAGACGTCGATGCCGGCGAACTTCTTGAACAGGACGCCCTTGCCCTCCATGACCGGCTTGGAGGCGAGGGGCCCGATCGCCCCCAGCCCCAGCACCGCCGTGCCGTTGGTGATGACGCCCACCAGATTGCCGCGGGCGGTGACATTGGCGGCTTCGCGCTCGTTCTCGACAATCGCCTCGCAGGCGGCGGCCACACCCGGGCTGTAGGCCAGGGCCAGATCGCGCTGGTTGGCCAGCGGCTTGGTGGGGGAGACCGTGATTTTCCCCGGCGTCGGGTTGCGATGGTAGTCGAGCGCGTTCTGTTTAAAGTCCTCAGCCATGGCGGTCTCTCTGCGTGGTCAGGGGTGGGGTTGGGTCACGAAATCGTTCAGCTCATCGGTGAAGCGCTGCGGCGCCTCGGCATGCAGCCAGTGGCCGACGCCGGGATAGCTCACCACGTCGGCGTCCGGAAAATGGCGGGCGATCGCGGCGCGCCCGGCGCCATCGACATAGTCGGACGCCCCGCCGTGGACGAAGCGCACCGGCCGCTCCGTCAGGGTGCCCAGGCCTTCCGGCCAGCCCTGGATGACCGGCAGTTGCTCGGCCAGCGTGGCGAGCGGAATGCGCCACACCCACTGCGCGCCCCGACGCTGCAGGTTGGTGAGCAGAAACTGCCGGATCATTGGGTGACTGACCTCGGTGGCCAGCTGCGCATCCACCGCGCCGCGATCCGGCGCCGCCGCCAGATCGATGGCCTGCATCGCACGGATCAGCCCGCCGTGCTCGGCTTCATGGTCGTAGGCCATGGGGGCGATATCCACCACCATCAGGCGGCGCAGCCGGTCCGGCCGGGTCAGGGCCAGCGCCATCGCCACCTTGCCGCCCATGCTGTGGCCCATGATGTCGGCCTGTTCAATGCCTCGTGCCTCCAGCAGGGCGACGACGTCGGCGGCCATGGCGCGATAATCCATGCCCGGGCAATGCGGGGACTGGCCGTGGTTGCGCAGATCGGGGCGCAGCACCCGATGGCCCGCCTCGAAGGATCGGGCGATGCCGCGCCAGTTGTTACCCGAGCCGTACAGGCCGTGGAGCATGACCAGTGCCGGGCCGTCACCCCCTTCGGCACAGTGCAGTTCCACCGCATCCGTCATTGCAGGCGCTCCTGGGCATTCGAGGCGACATGCCGCAGTGCCTGCAGCGCGACGCCGAACATGGCGCTGTCGGGCTGGGCGCTGGCCCGGATCTGATCGGTGATCTGGCGTAGATAGTCGACCCGGTTGCCCTCGCCGGCGAGTCCGTCCTCCACCCGGCTGGCCGCCGTGCCGTCACCGGTGTGCCGGAGGATGGCTTCGGTGACCCGGCGGTGTTCCTCGTGGAGCGACTCCATGAGTCCGATCCGGTAGCGCGCCTGCCAGTCGTCCTCGGGCTGGAACCGGTCAATGGCCGCCTGCAGGTCACTGAGCGCCAGATGGTCGCTGGCCTGGAAATGCACGCGGGCCGCCTCGGTCAGTTCGGTGTCGGCGACGCAGGCCGCGGCATGGATATCGAGCGCGGGATAGAGCCGCGGCAGACGGCTCAGGCGCTCGGCCAGGGGTGCCGGGACGCCGGCCTCGACATGCCGGTCGCGTGCCGCGGCCAGCTGCCCGGCGGCGGTTTCGGTCAGCAGTGTCGGCAGGGCCTCGTCGAGGCGGGCGACCGCCTGCTGCATCGGCGCCATACCGGCCCCGGCGTCACTGCCGCCGCCGCCCGGATGACGGAGCAGCCAGCGCGTGGCCTGCTCCTGCAGGGCGCGGATGCTGTGCAGTGCGGACTGCTGATGCTGGATGGCCACCGCGTCACCCAGTCCGTTCACTTCGTGCCACAGCCCGCGCAGACCGTAGATGTCACGGGCCGCCAGATAGGCCCGCACCGCCTCGGCGGTATCGGCGCCGGTCGCTTCGGTCATGCGCATCAAAAACGTCGCCCCCATGCGGTTGAGCACATGATTGGCGAGGTGGGTGGCGATGATCTCGCGGCGCAGGGGGTGCTGGTCGATGCGTGTCGCAAAGCGCTCGCGCAGGGGCGCGGGAAAGTACCCCACCAGCTCGTGGAGGTTTTCCTCGCCCTGCACCAGCGGCGAGTCGAGCAGCTCCTCGAAGCTGCGGATCTTGGTGTACGACAGCAGTATCGCCAGCTCGGGACGGGTCAGTCCGCGCCCCTGGCGGGCCCGCTCGGCGAGGCCCTCATCATCCGGTAGCTGCTCCACCGCCCGGTCCAGCCGGCCCTCGCGCTCGAGCCGGCGCATGCAGCGATCCTGCTCCGCCAGCCGGGCCGCCGCCCGATCCTGCATCAGGCTGATGGCCTGGGTCTGGCGGTCGTTATTGGCCAGCACATGCCCGGCGACGGCATCGGTCATTTCGACCAGCAGCTGGTTGCGCTGCTTGACGGTGAGATCGCCATCATCGACGCCGCCGTTCATGAGGATCTTGATGTTGACCTCGTGATCGGAGCAGTCCACGCCACCGGAGTTGTCGATGGCGTCGTTGTTGATCCGCCCGCCGGCCAGGGCGAACGCGACCCGGCCCAGGGGCGTCACTCCCAGGTTGCCGCCTTCGCCGATCACCTGGCAGCGCAGATCTTCGGCATCCGCCCGCAGGGCATCATTGGCCTTGTCGCCCACCTCGGCATGACTTTCGGCACGGGCCTTGACGTAGGTGCCGATCCCGCCGTTCCAGAGCAGATCCACCGGTGCGCGCAGGATGGCGGCGATCAGGTCGGTGGGCGTCAGGCGCTGCTGCTCGACGCCGAGGGCCCGGCGGGCCGGTTCCGGCAGGGTGATGGACTTGGCGCTGCGCGGCCAGACGCCGCCACCTTCGGAGATCAGCGCGGTGTCATAATCCGCCCAGCTGGAGGGGCCAAGGCCGAACAGCCGCTCCCGCTCGGCGTAACTGCGCTCGGGGTCCGGGTCGGGGTCAATGAATACATGGCGGTGATCGAAGGCGGCGATCAGCCGGGTGGTCCGTGACTGCAGCATGCCGTTGCCGAACACATCCCCCGACATGTCGCCGACGCCGACAACGCTGAACGGCTCGATCTGGATGTTGCGGCCGGCTTCGCGGAAATGCCGCTGGACCGCCACCCAGGCGCCGCGGGCGGTGATGCCCATGGCCTTGTGGTCGTAACCGGTGGAGCCACCCGAGGCGAAGGCGTCATGCAGCCAGAAGCCGTACTCGTCGGCGATGGCGTTGGCGTCATCCGAGAAAGTCGCGGTGCCCTTGTCGGCGGCCACCACCAGATAGGGGTCGTCATCGTCGTGGCGGACCACCTGTGCCGGCGGCTGGACGACGTCATCGACGATATTGTCGGTCACATCCAGCAGCGCGCGGATGAACAGCCGGTAGCAGGCGAGCACCTCGTCGCGCTGGGCCTGACGCTCACGGGGCAGGCGCTTGCAGACAAAACCGCCCTTGGCGCCCACCGGGACGATGAGGGCGTTCTTGACCATCTGGGCTTTCATCAGGCCGAGGATTTCGGTGCGGTAGTCCTCGCGCCGCTCCGACCAGCGCAGTCCGCCCCGGGCCACCTTGCCGCCGCGCAGGTGCACGCCCTCGACCCGGGGTGAGCTGACGAAGATCTCGAACGCCGGGACCGGCTTGGGAACACCGGGGATCCGCTCGGGCCGCAGCTTGAGGGCCAGGCTGGGATGCGGCCGGCCCTGGGCGTCGCGCCGGAAGAAGCTGGTCCGCAGCGTCGCCAGCATGGCATCGCGCAGGCGCCTCAGGATGCGGTCATCATCCAGGCTCTGCACCGCCTCGAGCTGCGCATCCAGCTCGTCGGCCAGGCGGCCGGCGCGCCCGGCGTCGGCGTGATCCGGGTCGAACCGCGCCCTGAACAGCTTGATCAGGCCGCTGGCGATGGCCGGATGATCGGCAAGGGTGGACTCCATATAGGGCTGGCTGTAGGCCATCCCTGCCTGGCGCAGGTACTGGGCGTAGGCCCGCAGGATACAAATCTCCCGCCAGGTCAGGCCGGCCAGCAGGATCAGCCGGTTGAAGCCGTCGTCATCGGTTTCGCGTCGCCAGATGGCGGCGAACCCGGACTGGAAGGCGTCGCGCAGCCGGCCCGTATCAAGGTCAAGTTCGGGATCGTGACTCAGGCCGAAGTCATGGATCCAGCACGGCCCGGCTCCCTCCGGACGAATGCCGTAGGGGCGCTCGTCGATCACCCGCACGCCCATGTTCTCGAGCACCGGCAGCACATCGGACAGGCTCATGGGTTGGCCGGCGTGATAGAGCTTCAGCCGCAGGCTGCCCACCGGTGCCTCGAGCGGGCGGTACAGGCTGATCACCAGGCCGTCGCCGGCCTCCAGGGTCTCGAGGCGTTCGATGTCCTGGGTGGCGGTGCCAGGCGGCGTGTCCTCGCGATAGGCGGCGCTGAACGCGTCGCGATAGCGGTGATGGAGCTGCGTGCCGCGGGCCTCGCCGCAGTGCTCGAGCAGCGTCTGTGCCAGATCGTCCGACCAGGACCGGGTGGTGGCCGCCAGACGTGCCTCGAGGGCGTCGGTGTCCACGGTCTGGGCCTCGGTGCCGCGGAAGTGGATGATGAAGTGGATGCGGGCAAGCACCGCCTCGGAGAGCTGCACGGTGAACTCGGAGTGTGCCCCGTCGAACGCCTCCATGAGGATCTGCTGCATGCGCTGCCGCGTCGCCGTGTCATAGCGGTCCCGTGGGGCATAGACCAGGCACGAGACGAACCGCCCGAAGCGGTCGTGACGCGTGAACAGGCGCACCCGCTGGCGCTCCTGCAGCTGCAGGATGCCCAGGGCCGTCTCATAGAGCGTCTGCGAATCGATCTCGAAGAGCTCGTCGCGGGGATAGGTCTCGAGGATGTGCACCAGGGCCTTGCCGGCATGGCTGTTGGCGCGCAGGCCGGCGCGCTCGAGCACCGCCGCCACCTTGCGCCGCAGCAGCGGGATGTTGCGCGGATTGCGGCTGTAGGCGCCCGAGGTGTAGAGCCCCAGAAAGCGGTGTTCGCCGATCACCTCGCCCCGGGTGTTGAAGCGCTTGATGCCGATGGTGTCCATGTAGCCATGGCGATGGACGGTGGCGCGGTGGCTGGATTTGGTCAGGATCAGCGGGTCGGGGTCGCTGGCCTGCTCGCGCATCGCCGGCGGTAGCGCCTCGAAGCTGCTCGACAGCCGTTCGGCGTTGCGGGCGGGCCGCAGCAGCCCCAGTCCGGTGTCCTGAACCGCCTCCAGCCGCAGGCTGTCGTTGCCGCGCCTGAGGTCGTAGCGGCGGTAGCCGAGAAACGTGAAATGGTCATCGAGCATCCATTCCAGAAAGGCATCGATCTCGGCGGGGTAGTCGTCGTCGGCGGCCGGTGCGCGGCGCTTGAGTGACCGACGCGCCTGCTCGGCCTGGTGGCGCATGGCCTGCCAGTCGGCCACCGCCACCTCGACATCGCGCAGGGTGTCCCGCACCGCCGCCTCAAGGGCGTCCAGCGGCGCATCACCGGCCTGGCGATCCACCTCGATATGGATCCAGGCCTCGGGCTCGCCGTCACTGCTGGAGCGGTCGCTCACCGCGGCAACGTGGCCACCGGCGTCGCGCGCGACCTCGAGCACCGGATGGCTGATCAGGTGGATCATCAGACCCTGCTCGTTCATCGCCATGGACAGTGAGTCCACGAGGAAGGGCTGATCGTCGGCGACGATCTGGACCACGCTGTGGGTGGACTCCCAGCCATCCTGTTCCGGGTCGGGGTTGTAGACGCGGAGCGCCACCTCGCCGCGGGGCCGCTGATAGCCCAGCCGCCAGTGCGACAGCGCCAGACCGTAGAGGCTGCCCGGCGCCCGCGCGGTCAGGTCTTCGGTGGCCATGCTGGCGTAGTAGCAGTCGATGAAGCGGTGGATGATCGCCTGATCCGCCTCGGACCAGCGCTGATCCGCCAGCTGCTCCAGCGCGTCCAGCTGGCGCTGGCGTGTCTTGTCGGCCGCGTGGTTCATCGGCTTGCGCACTCCTCCAGTCGCAGGGCAACTCCCGCCATGTTGTAACCTACGCCCGAACCCACCAGTGTGACCAGATCTCCCGGCCCGGTCAGGCCGTTTTCGATGAGGTGATCGAGGGCGATGGGCAGGCAGGCCGAGCCGGTGTAGCCGTAGCGGTCCATCAGCGCGGGCGCCCGCTGGGGCGGGATGTCCAGGGTCTGGCAGGCTTCGCGGATGCTGGCCGCGTTGATCTGGGTGAAGATCGCCTGATCGATGGCGGATGGCGTGAACCCACCCTGCCGGGCGAGCCGGCGCATCACCAGCGGCCAGCCCTCGGCGTTGATGGCCGGGGGATAGCGGCGATGGACCTGTACCCGGGTGCGCCCGGCGGCCACCGCGTCATGGCTGGCCGGCTCGGCGGTGCCCCCGGCGGCGATGTCCCAGTGATCGGCATAGCGGCCGTCCGCGTGGAAGGCGCTGGTGATGATGCCGTCGTCGTCGGTGGGCGCGAGCAGAGCCGCGCCGGCGCCGTCGCCATAGAAGAACACCATCGGATCGGCGGGATCGGCGAGGCGCTGCATCATATAGGCGCCGATCACCAGGATGCGCCGCAGTGCCGGGTTGGTGGCCATCAGGCCGGTGGCGGTGGCCAGTGCCGTGGGGAACGAGGCGCAGGCGCAGCCGATATCGAGGGTGCCGGCCGGGTGGGCACCCAGCTTGGCCTGAACGATCACGCTGGTGGCCGGGGTGATGCGATCGGGGGTGTCGGTGCCGAGGATGATCAGGTCCAGCTCGTCAGCCCGCCAGCCGGCCCGCACCAGGGCCTGCTGTGCCGCGGCCACGGCAAGGTCCGAAGTAACCTGCCCGGGCGCCGCCCGGTAGCGCTGGCGGATGCCCGAGCTGGCCTCGAAGCGCTCGACGCTGTCGGCCTGGCCGGTTGCGGCCAGTTCGGCCCGCAGCTCGTCGTTGCTCACAAGGCGCTCGGGAAGGTAGCGCCCGGTGGCAACGACGGCGGCGGACCGGTTCATCGCGGGTCAGCGTTTCTTTTTGGGTATGTACAGATCCGTCAGTGTGCCGGCGGCCGCCTCGGCGGCCATGCCCACCGTCTCGGAGATGGTCGGGTGCGGGTGGATGGTCAGCCCGATGTCGTGCATGTCGGCGCCCATCTCGATGGCGAGGCCCACTTCGGCGATCAGATCACCGGCGTTGGGCCCGACGATGCCGGCGCCCACCACGCGCTCGGTGTCGCGCTCGAAGATGAGCTTGGTGATGCCTTCGTCCCGGCCCAGCGACAGTGACCGGCCATTGGCGGCCCAGGGGAAGCTGCCCACCTCGACATCCATGCCCTCGGCCTTGGCCTGCTCCTGGGTGACGCCCACCCAGGCGACCTCGGGGTCGGTATAGGCCACCGACGGGATGACCCGGGCGTCAAAGGCGCTTTTCTCGCCCGCGGCGACCTCGGCGGCCACCTTGCCCTCGTGAACCGCCTTGTGGGCGAGCATCGGCTGACCGATCAGATCGCCGATGGCGAAGATGTGATCGACCCGGGTGCGCATCTGGTCGTCTGCCGGGATGCAGCCGTTGTCCATCAGCTCGAGGCTGGTGGCCTCGAGGTTGAGCCGGTCGGTGTTGGGCCGCCGCCCCACCGAGACCAGCACCCGGTCGAAACGGTCCTCGGCCGGTGCCTTGCCGCCCTCGAACTCGACGCTGACGCCGTCATCGTCGGGCCTGAGCGCCGTCACCTTCGTATTGAGGAAGATGTTCGCGTAGCGCTTGTCGATGATCTTGCGGAACGGCTTGACGATGTCCGGATCGGCCCCCGCCATCAGGCGGTCGGCCAGCTCGACTACGGTGATTTCGCTGCCGAGGGCATGATAGACCGAGGCCATTTCCAGGCCGATGATGCCGCCACCGACGACGAGCATGCGCTTGGGCACCTCCTCGAGCTTGAGGGCATCGGTGGAGTCCATGACCCGCGGATGGTCCAGGTCAAAGCCCGGTGGCGCGATAGGCCGCGATCCCGCGGCGATGATCACGTTGCGATAGCTGATCGAGCGCTCACCATCGGCGGTGTCGACCTTGACGTGATGGTCATCGATGAACTGTGCCGGCCCGTGGACGGTTTCGACATTCCGCTGCTTGGCGAGCCCGACCAGACCGCCGGTGAGCTTGCCGACGACGCTCGACTTCCAGGATTCGAGCTTTTTCAGATCGATCTTCGGCTCGCCGAACTCGATGCCGTTGTCGGCAAAGAACGCCGCATCGTCGATGACCTTGGCGGCATGCAGCAGCGCTTTTGACGGGATGCAGCCCACGTTCAGGCAGACGCCGCCCAGGCTTGGATAACGCTCGACCATAATGGTCTTCAGCCCCAGGTCCGCGGCCCGGAAGGCGGCGCTGTAGCCGCCCGGCCCGGCGCCCACCACCAGCACGTCACAGTCCGGCGAATCGGGCGCGGCCTGATTGGCGGCGGTTGCTGCAGGGGCGGCGGCCGGTGCCGGCTCGGAGGCGGCGGCGGGTGTTTCGCTGGCGGTCTCGGCCGGAGCGGCTGCGCCGCTGTCGGCGCCGCCACCGGCATCATCCGCCTCAGCGCCGGCAGCACCGTCGGCGGGCACCGCCATGGCGATCACATCGCCCTCGGCGACCTTATCGCCGACACTGACCGTCACCGACTCGATCCGCCCGTCGAAGGGCGCTGGCACCTCCATGGTGGCCTTGTCGCTCTCGAGGGTGATGAGCGAGCTCTCGGCCTCCACGGTATCGCCCGGGCCGACCAGCACCTCGATGATCTCGACCGCGTCGAAGTCGCCGATATCCGGGACGCGGACTTCCTTGGCTTGTGACATGAATCGCGATCCTTTCAGGTTTACAGGATGAGGCGGCGCAGATCGCCGAGCACACCCGTCAGATAAGTGGTGAAGCGGGCGGCCGCAGCGCCGTCGATGACCCGATGGTCATAGGAAAGGCTCAGCGGCAGCATCAGCCGGGGGACGAACTGGCTGCCGTCCCAGACCGGCTTGGTGGCGGTCTTGGACACGCCGAGGATCGCCACCTCGGGGGCATTGACGATGGGCGTGAACGCCGTGCCGCCCAGGCCGCCCAGGCTCGAGACGCTGAACGTACCGCCCTGCATGTCGCCGGCGCCAAGCTTGCCGTCACGCGCCTTGGCCGAGAGCTCGGCGAGATCCGCGGCGATCGCGTAGATGCCCTTCTGGTCGGCGTCCTTGATCACCGGCACCACCAGGCCCTGGGGGGTATCCACCGCCACGCCGATGTTGATGTAGTGCTTGCGGATCAGCGCGGCGCCATCGCTGCGCAGCGAGCTGTTGAAGTCGGGAAACGCCTGCAGGGCCCGGGCCGAGGCCTTGACCATGAAGGCCAGCGGCGTGAGCTTGACGCCGGCCTGCTCGGCGGCCGCCTTTTCCGCCTTGCGGAAGGCGTCGAGCTCGGTGATGTCGGCCTCGTCGAACTGGGTGACATGCGGGATGTTGAGCCAGCTGCGATGCAGATGCGGGCCCGAGAGCCGCTTGATGCGGGGCAGGTCGACTTCCTCGACTTCGCCGAACTTGCTGAAGTCGACCGCCGGGATGGGCGGGATGCCGGCACCCTCGGCGGCCGGTGCCGCAGCTGCGGGAGCCGCCGCTGCGCCGCCTTCCAGCGCCGATTTCACGTAGGCCTGCACGTCTTCGCGGTTGATCCGGCCCTTGCGGCCGCTGCCGGTGACCTGATCCAGCGGCACGCCCAGCTCGCGGGCGAAGCGCCGCACCGACGGTCCGGCGTGGGCCAGACGCTGGGTCTCGGCGCTGAGCGCGGGCCCGTCGGCCTGCTTCGTCGGCGCCTCGGCGGGTGCGGGCTGCTCCGCCGGGGCGGATGGCTCAGCAGGGGCCTCGGCGGCGGGTGCCGGGGCCGGTTCCGGTGCCGCGGCGGCGGGCTCGGCCGCCGGGGCCTCAGCGGCGGCGGCCGTATCGTCCCCGGCAGCGTCGCCGGCGCCGTCACCACTGACCTCAACCTTGGCAACCGGCGTGCCCTCGGCCACCTTGTCGCCGGGCTGGATCAGCATCTCGGTGACGGTGCCGTCCACCGGACAGGGGACTTCCATGGTCGCCTTGTCGCTTTCCAGGGTGATGATCGAGTCTTCGGCAGCGACGCTGTCGCCCGGGCCGACCAGCACCTCGATGACGTCCACCGCATCGAAGTCGCCGATGTCGGGGACGGTGATTTCCTTGACCTCTGCCACGCAAATTCCTCCTGCGCCGTGATTCGCCGCTAGACCGTGACCGGGTTAGGGGCGTCGGTGTCGATGTTGTAGTGGGCGATCGCCTTGCTGACGGTTTCGGCACTGATCGTGCCTTCGTCGGCCAGCGCCTTGAGGGCCGCCACCGTGACGTAATAGCGATCCACCTCGAAGAAGCGGCGCAGGTTCTCGCGCGTGTCCGAGCGGCCGTAACCGTCGGTGCCCAGCACCACATAATGGCGGTCGATGTAGGGCCGGATCTGATCGGCGAACGCGCGCATGTAGTCGGTGGAGGCGATCGCCGGCCCCGCATGATCGGCCAGGCACTGCTGTACATAGGGCATGCGCGGCGTGTCCTCGGGGTGCAGCATGTTGTGGCGCTCGCAGTCGATGCCGTCGCGACGCAGCTCGGTGAACGACGGGCAGCTCCAGATGTCGCTGTCGACGCCCCAGTCCTGCTTGAGCAGGTCGGCGGCGGCGATGACCTCCATGAGGATGCTGCCCGAGCCCAGCAGCTGGACCTGCTGCTTGCCCCCGGCGCCCTTCTGGAACAGGTACATGCCCCGGGTGATGCCGTCCTCGGCGCCCTCCGGCATGGCCGGCTGGTGATAGTTCTCGTTCATCATGGTGATGTAGTAGAAGACCGACTCCTGCTCCTGATACATCCGCTTCATGCCGTCCTGGATGATCACGGCCATCTCGTAGGCGAAGGTCGGATCGAATGAGCGGCAGTTGGGCAGGGCCGCGGTCATCAGATGGCTGTGGCCGTCCTCGTGCTGCAGGCCTTCGCCGTTGAGCGTGGTGCGCCCGGCGGTGCCGCCCATGAGAAAGCCCTTGGCCTGCATGTCGCCGGCCGCCCACCACAGATCGCCGACCCGCTGGTAGCCGAACATGGAGTAATAGGCAAAGAACGGGATCATCTCGACGCCGTGATTGGCGTAGGCGGTGGCGGCGGCAATCCAGCTCGACATGGCGCCGGCCTCGTTGATGCCCTCCTGGAGGATCTGACCTTTCTGATCCTCGCGGTAGTACATCAGCTGATCGGCATCCTGCGGCTCGTAGAGCTGACCCTGCGGGGCGTAGATGCCCAGCTGGCGGAACAGGCCCTCCATGCCGAAGGTGCGGGCCTCGTCGGGGACGATCGGTACCAGACGCGAGGCCAGGCCCTTGTCGCGAGCGATGATCGACAGCGCCCGGACGAACGCCATGGTGGTCGACATCTCACGCTCGCCGCTGTCCTTGAGCAGCACCTGGAACGCCGAGAGGTCGGGCACCTCCACCGGCTCGGCGGTAATGCGCCGCTCCGGCAGGTAGCCGCCCAGCGCCTCGCGCCGCTCGTGCAGGTACTTGATCTCGGGTGAGTCCTCGGCGGGCTTGTAAAACGGCGCGTCGGCGACTTTCTCGTCGGGCACCGGGATGTGGAAGCGGTCGCGGAACTCCTTGAGGGCGTTCTCGGCCATTTTCTTCTGCTGATGGGTGATGTTCTGGCCTTCGCCGGCCTCGCCCATGCCATAGCCCTTGACCGTCTTCGCCAGGATGACCGTGGGCTGGCCCTCATGCTCGGTGGCGGCGCGATAGGCGTTGTAGACCTTGGCCGAGTCATGGCCGCCGCGCTTGAGCTGCCAGATGTCCTCGTCGGACATGTTCGCGACCATGGCCTTGAGGTCGGGGTATTTGCCAAAGAAATGCTCGCGGGTATAGGCGCCGCCCTTGGCCTTGAAGTTCTGGTACTCGCCGTCCACGGCTTCGTCCATGCGCCGGCGTAGCAGCCCCTGGGAGTCCTTCGCGAGGAGCGGATCCCAGGCCGAACCCCAGAGCACTTTGAGGACGTTCCAGCCGGCGCCGCGGAACTCGCCCTCGAGCTCCTGAATGATCTTGCCATTGCCGCGCACCGGCCCGTCCAGGCGCTGGAGGTTGCAGTTGACCACGAAAATCAGGTTGTCGAGCCCCTCGCGGGCGGCCACACCGATGGCACCCAGGCTCTCGGGCTCGTCCATTTCGCCGTCACCGCAGAACACCCAGACCTTGCGGTCGGCCGTATCGGCGATGCCGCGGTTGTGGAGATACTTGAGGAAGCGGGCCTGATAGACGCCCATGATCGGGCCGAGCCCCATGGACACGGTGGGCAGCTGCCAGAAATCGGGCATCAACCAGGGATGCGGATACGAGGACAGCGGCTTGCCGGTCTTGGCGAGGTCGGCGCGGAAGTTGTGCAGATCGTCGTCGTTGAGCCGGCCTTCGAGGTAGGCGCGGGCGTAGATGCCCGGCGCTGAGTGGCCCTGGATGAACACCAGGTCACCGCCGTGATCCTCACTCGGCGCGCGCCAGAAATGGTTGAAGCCCACCTCGTAGAGCGTTGCCGACGAGGCGAACGAGGCGATGTGGCCGCCAATGCCGTCCCGATCGCGGTTGGCCTGGACCACCATCGCCATGGCGTTCCAGCGGATGATCGAGCGGATCCGCGATTCCAGCGCGCGATCCCCGGGAAAGGGCTGCTCATGCTGGGTGGGAATGGTGTTCTGGTAGGCCGTGGTCGCCTTGAAGGGCAACTGGCCGCCGCTGCGGCGGGCCTTGTCCACGAGCTGCTCGAGCAGAAACTGTGCCCGCTCCGGGCCTTCGTATTCGAGGACCGACTCAATGGCCTCGAGCCACTCCTGGGTCTCCTGCGGATCCAGGTCGTCCGGCGTCGGCATGGGCGTCATTTTTGCTGCCATCTCTGACCTCGTCATTGTTCTGTCAAGGCACAGCCTAGCGGGCGGACCGTTCGGTGGCCACACCCCTGATCGCTGTAGGTTATTGGTGCGCTGCGGAAAAATGCAGTCCGTCGCGATCCGCCAACCTAACCCAACGGGCAGCGGTTGTCGCCCCGTGATTTATGAGCATCAGGCACAGACCGTATGACTCGGGCGGCGTGCCCGCTAGAGCCACTCACGGGGCTGCAGATAGCGCCGGGTCAGTTCCGCCTCGGGCGTGGCTTCGCCCACTTGGTAGTCGTACTCCCAGCGCGCCAGCGGTGGCATCGACATGAGGATCGACTCGGTCCGGCCGCCCGACTGGATGCCGAACTTGGTGCCGCGGTCGTAGAGCAGGTTGAATTCGACATAGCGGCCGCGCCGATAGAGCTGGAAGTCGCGTTCGCGCTCGGTATAGGGAATGTCCTGGCGGGCCTCGACGATGGGGGCGTAGGCGCGCATGTAGCCGTCGCCCACCGAGCGCATCATGGCGAACGCCGACCCGAAACCGCCGCGCTCGTAATCGTCAAAGAACAGTCCGCCGATGCCTCGGGTTTCGCCACGATGGGGCAGGTAGAAGTACTCATCGCACCAGGTCTTGAAGCGTGGGTACAGATCCTCTCCCCACGGGGCGACGGCGTCGTGGGCCACCTGATGCCAGTGACGGCAGTCCTCGTCGAAGGGATAGAACGGAGTCAGGTCAAAGCCGCCGCCAAACCACCAGACCGGTTCGGCGTCCTCGGCCTCGGCCATGAAAAAGCGGACATTGGCGTGCGAGGTGGGCACATACGGGTTGCGCGGGTGCACCACCAGCGACACGCCCAGGGCCTGGAAGCCGCGGCCGGCCAGCTCCGGTCGGCGCTCGCTGGCGGTGGCGGGCAGGTTGGCGCCGAACACGTGCGAGAAGTTGACGCCCGCCTGCTCGAACACGGGCCCACCACTGAGCACCCGCGTCCGGCCGCCGCCTCCCGCCTCGCGATCCCAGGCGTCCTCATGAAAGTCGTTGCCATCCAACGCCGACAGCCCATCGCAGATACGATCCTGCAGATCCAGCAGATAGGATCGGACGGCAGTTGCATCAATCTCGGTCATGCGTGCAAGGATACGCATCAGGGAACGCTGGAGCGAACGCAATGACGGACCATATTGATGGCGAGGCCATCGACCTCGACGCGCTGTTCGAGGAGACCGCCTCGCCGGATGCCGGCGCCGTGGTGGTGTTCGGCGGCACGGTGCGCCGTCACCACGCGGGCCAGACCGTCACCGATATCGAGTACTCGGCCTACGTTCCGCTGGCCGAGCGCGCCCTGGCCGCCGTCGAGGCCGAGGCGCTGTCCGGCTATGACATCCTCTCGTGTCGGATCCGCCATCGCACCGGCCGTCTGCGGGTCGGTGAGCTGAGCGTGGTGGTGGTGGTGCGCGCGGCGCACCGGGCGGAGGCGTTCGAGGCCGCGCGGTTTGCCATCGACCGGCTCAAGGCCACCGCACCGGTCTGGAAGCGCGAGACCTATGCCGATGGCTCGCAGGTCTATCAGCAGGGCGAGGCGCTGCCGGGGGCGGGGGAGTAGAGCCATGACGCAGGACGTCACCGATCGGCGCGATCGACCGCTGCGGGATCTGCGGATTTCGCTGACCGATCGCTGCAATTTCCGCTGCAGCTACTGCATGCCCAAGGCCCTGTTCGGTGCCGATCACGCCTTTCTGCCGCGCCACCAGCTGCTCTCGTTCGAGGAGATCGCCCGGCTCGCCGGGGTGTTAGCGTCGCTGGGCGTGCGCAAGCTGCGCCTGACCGGGGGTGAGCCGCTGCTGCGCCGCGATCTGGAGACGCTGATCGGGCTGCTGCGCGACATTGATGGCATTGAGGACATCAGTCTGACCACCAATGCCTCGCTGCTGACCCGCGACAAGGCCCGGGCGCTGCGGGCGGCGGGGCTGGACCGTCTGACCGTCAGCCTGGACGGCATCGATGATGCGACCTTCCGGGCCATGAATGACGTCGGATTCCCGGTGGCGAAGGTGCTGGCCGGGATCGATCACGCCGAGGCGGCCGGGCTGGGGCCGATCAAGATCAACATGGTGGTGCAGAAAGGCGTCAATGATGGCGATATTCTGCCCATGGCCGGACATTTCCGCGGCACCGCCCACATCGTGCGCTTCATTGAGTACATGGATGTCGGCAACAGCAACGGCTGGCGGCTTGATCAGGTCATCCCGTCCCGCGACGTCGTGGACCGGATCAACGCCCGCTGGCCCATCGAACCGCTGGCACCCAATTACCGTGGCGAGGTGGCCGAGCGTTATCGCTATCGGGATGGCGCCGGCGAGGTCGGTCTGATCAGTTCAGTGACCCAGCCCTTCTGCGGCACCTGCCAGCGCGCCCGGCTGTCCGCCGAGGGTCAGCTGTTCACCTGCCTGTTCGCCAGTCACGGCCATGATCTGCGCGAGCGGCTGCGCCGCGGTGACAGTGACGCCGCGCTCCACGAGGCACTGACGACGGTCTGGTCGCAACGCGATGACCGCTACTCTGAGCTTCGCACCGCCGTCGAGCAGCCCATCGACAGCCGCCGCATCGAGATGTCCTACATCGGCGGTTAGGCGCCCGCCCGCAGCACCCGGCCGGTGTCGGCATCGCGGATTTCCGACGGGCCGCGCTGGCCGCCCAGCGGGCCGGGCACAAACCAGTCGAGCTGCCGGCCGAAGCAGCGCTGCACCTGCCAGCCACGCCGGCAGGCGGGCCGGCCACTGCGGTTGGCACTGGTGGACACCAGCGCTGAGCCGGCCGCGCGGCAGAGGTTGATGACCGGGGGGTGGCGCGTGACCCGCACGGCAATGCTCGGGCGCCCGCCGGTCAGCAGATCGGGCAGGCCGTCGGCGGCCTGCATGACCCAGGTGACGGGACCCGGCCAGGTGGCCAGCATCGCCTCACGCACCGACTCACGGGCGGGCCATTGCACCAGCCCCTCGAGCTGGTCGATGCCCGCCGCAATCACGATCAGGCCCTTGTCCGCGCCCCGGCCCTTGAGCCGGATCAGCCGGGCGATGGCATCGCTGTCGAGGGGATCGCAGCCCAGGCCCCAGACCCCTTCGGTGGGATAGGCGCCGACGCCGCCTGAATGGATCTGATCGCGGACCCGGCGCAGGGCCGGCGAGGGGGTGCGCATATCAGCTGCCCGAGGACTGCTTCTTGCGGCTGGTGCGACCCTTGCCGGTGCCACTGGCGGACTTCTTGCGGCCCCCGCCACGACCCTTGGGCTCGGGCGCCTCGTCGATCAATGCCTGGCACTCGTCCCGGGTCAGCGATTCGGCCTCGCGGTCCTTGGGGACCCGCGCCCGCTTGCGACCGTCGGTGATGTAGGGCCCGAAGCGGCCTTTCATGACGGTCAGTGCGCCGTCGTCAAAACTCTGGATGGTGCGCCGGGCGATGTTCTCCTTTTTCTCCTCGACCAGCTCCAGGGCGCGTTCACGGTCGATGGTGTAGGGATCATCGTCCTTTTTCAGCGACGCGAACTGATCACCAAAGCGGACATAGGGGCCGAAGCGGCCGATGTTGGCGCTCAGCGGCAGGCCATCCGGCGTCTCGCCGAGGTCGCGGGGCAGCGTGAACAGGGCCAGCGCCTCATCGAGGCCGATGGTGTCGATGCTCTGCCCGGGGCGCAGGCTGGCGAAACGCGGCTTTTCCTCGTCCTCGCGGGTGCCGATCTGGACGAAGGGTCCGTAGCGGCCGAGCCGCGCCGAGACCGGACGGCCACTCTGCGGGTCGGTGCCCAGCTCACGGGCCTTCATTACTTCGCTGCGCGAGACCTGCTGTTTTTCCTCGATGCGCTCGTGGAATGGATCCCAGAACTGGCGCAGCACCGGCACCCAGTCGGTCTCCCCCCGCGAGATCGCATCCAGCCGGTCCTCGAGACGGGCGGTGAATTCGTAATCGACGTAGCGATCGAAATGCTCGGTCAGGAACTTGGTGACCACCCGACCGGTGTCGGTGGGCTTGAAACGCCGGTTCTCCAGGGTCACGTAGTTACGCGCCTGCAGCGTGGCAATGATCGCGGCATACGTCGACGGCCGGCCGATGCCGTACTCCTCGAGGGTGCGCACCAGCGTGGCCTCGGAGTAGCGCGGCGGCGGCTCGGTGAAGTGCTGTTCCGGCCGCAGGCCAGTCAGCGGGATCCGCTCGCCTTCGGCAAGCGGCGGCAGGATGCGGTCGTTGGCATCGGCCCCCGGGTCGTCCGCGCCCTCCTGGTACACCGCCATGAAGCCGGGGTCGCGCACCGTCGAGCCCGTCGCCCGGAAACTCGCCACGTCGCCGGCGGCCAGATCCACCGACACCGTGTCGATGGTGGCGTGGATCATCTGGCAGGCCACGGTGCGCTTCCAGATCAGGTCATAAAGCCGGTACTGGTCGTCGCTGAGGTATCCCTTGAGCGATTCCGGCACCCGGCTGGCATCCGTCGGCCGGATGCCTTCATGCGCTTCCTGGGCGTTCTTGGCGCGGGTGCGGTACTGGTTGGGCTTGGCCGGCAGCTTGGCGGCGCCGAAGCGCTTTTCGATCACCTCGCGCAGGCTGTGGATGGCCTCCTGCGAGAGGTTGACCGAGTCGGTGCGCATGTAGGTGATCAGGCCCACCGTGCCGCTGCCGGTATCCACACCCTCGTAGAGCTGCTGGGCGATGCGCATGGTCTGCTGCGCGGAAAAGCGCAGCTTGCGCGATGCCTCCTGCTGCAGGGTGGAGGTGATGAACGGCGCGGCGGGGTTGCGCCGGCGCTGCTTTTTCTCGACCCGGGTGACGCTCAGCTCGCCCTCGCCCTCGCCCTCGCCCTCGCCCTCGCCTTTGCCGTGCTCGGCGCCGGCGGCCGCGAGGATGCGCCGCGAGGCGTCTTCGGCGGTTTCGGCATTGTTGATGGTGAACTGCTCGACCTTGCCGCCATCGAGCTGCTGCAGACGCCCGACAAATGGCGTTTCAGCCTGCACCAGATCGGCCTCGACGCTCCAGTACTCCTGGGGGACGAACGCCTCGATCTCTTTTTCGCGCTCGACGATCATGCGCAGCGCCGGCGACTGCACGCGCCCGGCGGACAGGCCGCTGGTGATCTTGCGCCAGAGCAGCGGCGAGAGGTTGAACCCGACCAGGTAGTCCAGCGCCCGGCGTGCCTGCTGGGCATCCACCAGGTGATCGGACAGCCCGCGGGGATGCTGGATGGCCTCGCGGATCGCATCGCGGGTGATTTCGTAGAAGACAACCCGGTGGACCGGTTTGTCATCGACCACGCCGCGCTCGCGCAGCAGTTCGAGCAGGTGCCAGGAAATGGCCTCGCCCTCGCGGTCGGGGTCAGTGGCCAGATAGACCGCATCGGCCTTGCGGGTGGCCTTGGCGATGGCATCGACCTGCTTGGCGTTGCGCTCCACCACGCTGTAGTGCATCGCGAAGTCCTGCGCCGGATCGACGGCACCCTCCTTGGCGATCAGGTCACGGACGTGACCGTACGACGCCATCACCTCGAAGTCCTTGCCCAGGTACTTCTTGATGGTGCCCGCCTTGGCCGGCGATTCGACGATTACCAGTGAATGCGACATGAATGCTTAGTGTTTCGTGGGGTAGGGAGGTTCAAAAAGCAGGCTCTCCATGGAGGCGCAGGCCTCTTCCTGACCCGGTTGGCTGAACAGGACCATGAGGACCACCCACTTGAGCTCATCAAGTCCGATGGGGTCGTCGTCGAGATCCATGAGGCGATCGATGACCAGCTCGCGGCTGCCCGCCGTGAGAATCCCGGCCTGTTCGAGGAACAGCAGAAAGCCGCGGCACTCGACATCGAGTCGGGCCGCCTCGGCCGGCGTGTAGATCCGCATCGCCGCCGGTCCGTGCGCGGAAACCGGCAGATCACGGGTTTCGGCCAGCGCGTCGATCCATGCCAGTGCCTTGAAAATCTGCGGATCGGAAAAGCCCGCTTCCTGCAGGTCCGACTCGATCTGGGTCCGATTGGGGTCGAGGTCGACGGCGTCCTGAAAATAATGCTCAAACAGGTACATCAGGATCTCGAAGACGTTTTCTTTCATCCGCCCGCTCGATTGCTGGTTCGCATGTAATAACCGCTACTGCAGGGCGCAACGTCGCCCGAGAGTTCGAGCTTAAGGAGAATGGATGAAAGGATATCGGGCGTCAATGAAGCCCGCTGGAGCAGGGTGTCGAAGGCGATGGGGTCATGATCCATGGCTTCGAGCACCGCGATTTCGCGGGCGTCCAGGGCCGTCCAGTCGGTCGTGTCAGCCGTCGGATCGGCCGGCGGCGCGCTGGGTGCCGGCCCGTCGATGGCGTGGCCGACCTCCTCGATGACCTGCCGCGCCGATTCCACCAGCCGCGCCCCGTTGCGGATCAGCGCGTGGCAGCCCTTGACCCGCGGATTGTGGATGGAGCCGGGGATGGCCATGGCCTCGCGGCCGGCCTCGATCGCCCGGTAGGCGGTTTCCAGCGAGCCGCTGTGACGACCCGCCTCGACCACCAGCGTGCCTACCGACAGCCCGGCGATCAGGCGGTTGCGGCGCGGGAACAGGCCGCGGCTGACCGGCGTGCCGGTGGGCATTTCGGTGACCAGCGCGCCGTTGTCGGCGATCTGATCGGCCAGTGCCTCATTATCACGCGGATAGAGCCGGTCCGGGCCGGTGGCCATGACCGCCACGGTGCGCCCCTCCACCGCCAGCGCCCCCTCATGGGCCGCGCTGTCGATCCCCAGTGCCAGGCCGCTGGTGACGGTCAGGCCGGTGGCGGCCAGATAGGCGGCGAACTCCTCGGCGATGTGAATGGCGTTTTCCGAGGCATTGCGTGCGCCGACCATGGCGACCTGCGGCTCGTTCAGGGCGTCGGGATCGCCACGCAGGTAGAGCATCGGTGGTGGATCGCCGATGCGGGTCAGCAGCGTCGGGTAGCGCGCATCATCGCGGGCGATCAGATGCCGGTCCCCGGCCTCGGCCCAGCGCAGGTCGGCATCGATGCCCGGCTGCAGGCTGGCTAAGTCATGGGGCGCGCGCACGGCGGCGCGCGGCAGTCCATGCGCGGCGCGATCCGCCTCGGAGGCGGCCCGAAAGGCCTCGGGATGGCCATAAGCCTCGATGATCAGGGTGCTGGTCCGCGGGCCGACGCCCGGCAGACGCGCCAGCCACAGCCAGGCCTCGAGCGCGCGGTCAGCCATCGGCATCGCTCCGCTCGGGATTGATGGCAAGCAGATAGTCGCCGGGGCGGATTTCGCGGCGGGCCTGCAGGATGCGCAGCAGCGCCGGCTGCCCACGGCTGATCAGCGTCGCTTTGCCCAGGGCGATGGTGCTGCGGCCGAGGCGCTCGCCGCTGTGGCCGGTGATGGCCGGCCCCGGCCGGAGCAGATAATAATTTCGGGCTGCCCGACCGCTCAGCCCTTCGGCATAGACCCGGTCACCGGCGGCGTTCAGGCGTCGTCCCTCCTCGCCCAGCACCACCCGCGGCAGCGCTTCGCTGGATGGGAACAGGGCCGGCGGCGAGGCCGGCACCGGCAGCGCGGTGAGCAGGGCAGTGGTGGCAAGCAGGACGCGCGGACTCCACGCAGGCATGATGTCTCCTTGTCGCCCCGTGTCTGACTGGTCGCAGGCGGCGGCGGTTCGCTACACTGAACGGTAGTGCTTCAAACGGATAGTCTCATGGCCATACGCGAAATCCTCCAGTACCCCGATGAAAGGCTGCGCCGCCGGGCCGCGCCGGTCGAGCGGATCGACGCCGAGGTGCATGCCCTGGTGCGCGATATGATCGAGACCATGTACGACGCCGCCGGGATTGGTCTGGCGGCCACGCAGGTCAACGTCCACCAGCGCGTTGTCGTGGTCGATGTCAGTGAAAGCGGCGACGCACCGCAGGTGTTCATCAACCCCGAGATCACCGCGCGCGGCGAGACCCGCGACAGCGTCGAAGAGGGCTGTCTGTCCATCGCCGGCTATACCGACAACGTCGAACGGGTCGAGGCGGTGACCGTGCGCGCCCTGGGGCTGGACGGCGAGGCCTTCGAGTGTCAGGCCGAGGGCATGATGGCGCGCTGTCTGCAGCATGAGATCGACCACATCGACGGCCGGCTTTTCATCGATCACCTCTCCGAGCTCAAGCGCAAGCGCCTGCGCCGGCGGTTTGAAAAGGCCGCCCGGCAGCGCGGTGATGCGTCGGCCCGGACGGGATCGGTCTGATCGGCGCCGGCGAAAGGACGCCGCCCCGCATTGTCTATGCGGGGACGCCCGACTTTGCGGTGCCCGCCCTCGAGGCGCTGGTGGCGGCGGGCTATCCCATCGCCGCGGTGTACACCCAGCCCGACCGGCCGGCCGGCCGCGGGCGCCGGCCGCGACCCTCAGCCGTCAAGACGGCCGCCCTCGAGCACGGTCTGAGCGTTGAGCAGCCGGAACGCCTGGACAATGCCGACGCCCGGGCCCGGCTCGCCCACCACCAGCCCGATGTCATGATCGTGGCGGCCTATGGCCTGATCCTGCCGACTTCCGTGCTGAACATCCCGACCAATGGCTGTGTGAACATCCATGCCTCGCTGCTGCCGCGCTGGCGGGGGGCGGCGCCCATCCAGCGGGCCATCGAGGCCGGCGACCCGGAAACCGGCGTCTGCCTGATGGAGATGGCGGCGGGCCTGGATACCGGGCCGGTGATCGCGGCGCGGTCGACGCCCATCACCGCGGACGACAACGCCGCGCAGTTGCATGACCGGCTGGCCGATCTGGGGGCGCAGCTGCTTCTGGAGTGCCTGGATGACTGGCTGGATGGTCGTCGACCCGCCCATCCGCAGCCGGAAGATGGCGTGACATACGCCGCCCGGATCAGCGCTGACGAGGCCTGGATCGACTGGCAGCGCCCGGCGCTCGAGACGGCCCGCCGGGTGCGGGCGTTCAATGCCTGGCCGGTGGCCCGCTGCGCCTGGGGCGATGCCCGGCTGCGGGTCTGGCAGTCAGTGGCGCTGCCGGGCGATGGGGCGACAGCCGCGCCCGGCACCATTGTCGCCGTCGGCGCCGACGGGATCGATGTGCAGACCGGCGAGGGCCTGCTGCGGCTGCAGCGGGTGCAGGCGGCCGGTGGCCGGGCTCAGCCAGTGGCGGAATTCCTTCGGGGGCACCCAGTGCATGTCGGCGAAACCCTCCACTGATCCGCGCGGGGCCGCCGTCGAGGTCCTGCTGGCGGTGCTCGGCCGGGGGCGGTCGCTGGATCGCGCCCTGAGCGAGCACGGCCCGGGCGGCGATGATCCCCGGGATGTTGCGTTGTGCCGGGCGATCGCCTACGGGGTGCTGCGGCATCACCGCCGACTGGGTGCCATTCGGGATCACTTTCTGCGCAGCCGGCTCAAGTCGCGGGATCAGGACATGGCGCTGCTCCTTGAGGTCGGCTTTTTCCAGCTCACCGAAATGGACATGCCGGCCCACGCGGCGGTCTCGGAAACCGTCGCGGAGGCCCGGCGGCGCGGCAAGCCCTGGGCCGCGAAGCTGATCAACGCCGTCCTGCGACGTTTCCAGCGCGACAGCGCGGCCTGCCTGCAGGCGGTGGACGCCGATCCCGGCCGCAGCGCTTCAGTGCCGGACTGGCTGCTGGCCCGCCTGCGCCGGGACTGGCCCGACGACTGGCCGGCGCTGCTGGCGGCGCAGAATACCCGGGCGCCCATGACGCTGCGGGTCAATCAGCGCCGCAGCAGCCGCGAGGCCTATCGCGGACGGCTTGCCGCCGAGGGCATCGGCGCCCGTCCCCTGGACGGCTTCGAGGATGCCCTGGTGCTCGATCACGCGGTGGCGGTCAGCGCGCTGCCGGGCTTTGCCGAGGGCGACTGCTCGGTGCAGGACGCCGTGGCCCAGTGGGCCGCGCCGTTGCTGGGGGCCGCGGATGGCGATCGGGTGCTCGATGCCTGCGCCGCACCCGGCGGCAAGGCGGCCCACGTGCTCGAGCGCGCGGCGGCATCACTGCTGGCGGTGGACAGTGATGGCGAGCGCCTGCAGCGGGTCACCGAAACCCTCGACCGCCTTGGCCTGAGTGCCGAGGTGCGGGTGGCGGATGCCTCGGACCCCGGCCAGTGGCCGGCGGCTGAGCGCTTCGATCGCATCCTCATTGATGCGCCCTGTTCGGGCACCGGCGTCATCCGCCGGCATCCCGACATCAAATGGCTGCGGCGCGAGGCCGACATCGCGCATCTGGCCGTGCGTCAGCGCGCGCTGCTGGACACCCTCTGGCCGCGCGTGGCGCCGGGTGGCCGCCTGGTCTACTGCACCTGCTCGGTGCTGCGCGCCGAGAATGAAGCGGTGGTCGAGGCCTTCGTCGCGGATCAGGATGATGTCACTGTGGTCCCACCGGTACTGCCGGTGGGTCGACCGGTGGGCCACGGACATCAGATCCTGACTGGCGAGGCCGGCGTCGATGGCTTCTACTATGCCTGTCTGGACAAGCGCTAACCCCCGCATCGCCGCGCTGGCGGCGCTGCTGTGTCTGGTCGTGGCCGGCAACAGCCCCCCGGCGGCGGGCTTCAGTGTCGCCGCCCTCGAGCAGCGCTTCGACAACGGGCTGCTGGTGGTGGACGGGCGCATTGACTATTCCCTGACGGCGACGGCGACCGAGGCGCTGGAGAATGGCGTCGATCTGGTGATCAGCCAGCGGCTCAGCCTGGAGCGGCCGCGCTGGTGGTGGCGCGACGTGGAGGTAGTCAGCCAGCAGCGCCGCTACCGGCTTGCCTACCACGCCATGAGCCGTCGCTATGTGCTCAACCGCCTTGCCAGCGGTGAGAGCCGCAGCTATCGCAGCCTCGACGCGCTGCTGACGCGGCTCGGCACCATCGAGGCCTGGCCGGTGATCGGTCGCGACCGCCTCGATGACCAGCAGACCTATCGACTGCGCTTCGAGACCGAGCTCGATGTGGAGGCGCTGCCGCGGCTGCTGCGCACGGTGGCCTGGGCCAGCGATGACTGGCAGCTGCGCAGTGAGCCGGCGACGCTTGAGGTGCGGCCATGAGCGGGCTGCCGCGGCAGGCCATTGTCCGCATCCTGCTCAGCGTGCTGCTGATCCTGTCGCTGTACCTGCTCAGCGCCGCGACCGAGAACTCCTCGCGCTTCGGGCGCCTGTACCTGTGGCTGCTGCTGATCAACGGCGTGGTGCTGGTGGTCCTCTCGGGGCTGATCATCAACAACCTGCAGCGGCTGGTGCGCTCATTCCGGGCGCGGGAAACCGGCAGTCGCCTGACCCTGCGGCTGATGGCGCTGTTCGTGGTCCTGGCGGTGCTGCCCGGGCTGGTGGTCTACGGGTTTTCGATGCAGTTCCTGCAGCGCGGTGTGGACAGCTGGTTTGACGTGCGCGTCGAAAACGCCCTCGAGGACGCACTGGCGCTTTCCCAGGCGTCGCTGGATCAGCGCATGCGTGACATGCAGCAGCGCCTTGAAGAGGCCGCCCGGGATCTGGCCGATGTCAGCTCGGACATGGCGCCCATCACCCTGGGCGACCTGCGCGCCCGCACCGGCGCCTCGGAGCTGACACTGATCGGCGAGAACGGGCGCATCATCGCCGCCAGCAGCATGGATACCGACAGCATCCTGCCCCACCGTCCCGAGGAGAGCATTCTCCTGCAGCTGCGCCAGGGCCGGCCCTATGTGGGGCTTGATCCCATCGAGAACGCCGGGCTGCACATCCGCGCACTGGTGCGTGCGCCGGGCCCGGACGGACCGGGCAATACGCGCATCCTGCAGGGGCTTTTCCAGGTCTCGCCGCGCATCAACGACCTGGCCGACGAGGTGGAAACCGCTTTCAGCGAGTATCGCGAGCTCGCCTATCTGCGCGGACCGCTCAAGGACAGTTTCATTCTGACGCTATCGCTGGTGCTGCTGGTTTCGCTGCTGTTCGCCGTCTGGTCGGCCTTCTATCTGGCCCGGCGACTGGTCGCGCCGGTCAGTCGTCTGGCCGAAGGCACCCGGGCGATGGCCGCCGGCGAGTACGGGACCCAGCTGCCTCCAGCGGGCAACGACGAGCTGGGCTTTCTGGTGCGCTCGTTCAATGACATGAGCCGGCGGGTGGCCGATGTCCGCGATGCCGCGCGGCAGAGCCAGGCGCTGGTCGAGTCCCAGCGCGCCTACCTCGAGACCGTGCTGGGGCGTCTGTCCTCGGGGGTGCTGGCGCTGGGTCGGGACGGCACCCTGCGCACCTATAACCAGGCGGCGGAGGACATCCTATCGGTGCCGCTGCACGAGGCCACCGGGCAGCCGCTCTCGGCGCTTGTCGAGCGCTTCCCCGACTTCAGTCCGTTCGTCGAGCAGATCGAGGCCCATCCGCACGGGGCCGAGGGCGAATGGCGGGCCGAGCTCAGCCTGGACACCCGCGAGGGGCGTCGATCGCTGATCTGCAGCGGGGCGATGCTGCCGGGCGGGGCCGAAGGCGGCGGCGAGGTGATCGTTTTTGATGACGTGACCACGCTCATCCAGGCCCAGCGCGACGCGGCCTGGGGTGAAGTCGCCCGCCGGCTGGCCCACGAGATCCGCAATCCGCTGACGCCCATCCAGCTGTCCGCCGAGCGCCTCCAGCACAAGGTGGGCAACCGCCTGAGCGGTGAGGAAGCGGCCCTGCTGCAGCGCTCCACCGACACCATCATCCATCAGGTTGAGGCCATGAAAGACATGGTCCAGGCGTTTTCCGAGTATGCGCGACCGCCGGTGCTCGAGCTCCAGCGGGTCGACCTCAACGCCCTGGTGCAGGAGGTGGCCGAACTCTATCGCGGACAGGCGGCGCAGGCCTCGATTCGCACAGATCTGGATGAGCATCTGCCCGGGCTGGAAGCCGATGCCGGCCGGCTGCGTCAGCTGCTCAACAACCTCATCCGCAATGCCCTCGAGGCCGATGATGGCGGCGCCTGCGAGATCGTGGTCTCGACCCGTCGCGGCACTGGCCGTCACGCCGGCTGTGTCGAACTGGACATCGAGGATAACGGGCCCGGGTTTGCCGACGCCATGCTCGATCAGCTCTTCGAGCCCTATGTCAGCACCAAGCCGCGGGGCTCGGGACTGGGCCTGGCGATCGTGAAAAAGATCGTCGAGGAGCACAATGGCAGCATCAGTGCCCGCAATGTCGAGGGCGGCGCACGCTTGTCAGTGCGCCTGCCGACCGGGGAGAAAGGAGAATGAGCAAGGCTTATGTGCTGGTCGTCGACGACGAGCCGGACATCCGTGAGCTGGTCCGCGAGATCCTCGAGGACGAGGGCTACGCGGTGGCGACGGCGGAAAGCGCCGACCAGGCGCGCTCGCTCCTGCGGGAGCGGACGCCGCAGCTGGTGCTGCTGGACATCTGGATGCCCGGCGATGATGGGATTTCGCTGCTCAGGGAGTGGGCGCAGGGCGGTGTCTGCCCGTTCCCCGTGGTGATGATCTCGGGGCATGGCACGGTGGAAACCGCCGTTGAGGCCACCCGCCACGGGGCCATGGACTTTGTCGAAAAGCCGCTGTCCATGGGCAAGCTGCTGGCGACGGTGGAGCAGGCGCTGAACGCCCCTGATGCCGTCGCCGCCCCCGCCGGGGCGCCCGCCGCGGTGGTTGAGCCGGTGGGACGCAGCAGTGCCATGCGCGATCTGCGCGAGCAGGCCGAGCGGCTTGCCGGCACCGACAGCTGGGTGCTGATCAGTGGCGAGCCCGGCAGCGGCCGGAAATGCCTGGGGCGCTATATCCACAGCCTCAGCGAGCGCCGTGCGGGGCCGCTGGTGGAGGTGGCCGCCGGCACCATCGCCGGGCAGTCGGCGGCCCACGAGCTGTTCGGCCAGGTGCGTGGCGACCAGGTCATCCCCGGTCGCCTCGAAGCGGCGGCGGGGGGCACGTTGATCCTTGACGGGGCCGCCGACCTGGACGCCGAGGCGCAGACCCGGCTGGCCTCGGCCATTGATGCCGGCAGTTTCCAGCGGGTGGGCGGCTCGGAGCGTCTTTCGCTGGATGTGCGCATGATCGCCATCAGCCGTCGCGACCTGACCGCCGAGGCCCACGCCGGGCGCTTCCGGCCGGATCTGGCCTATGCGCTGAGTGTGATTCCGCTGACCGTCCCGCCGCTGCGCGAGCATGCCGAGGACATCCCCGAGCTGGTGGTCTTTCAGGTCGACCGGCTGGTCGAGCGGGAACAGCTCGGTTACCGTCGCTTCACGGTGGCGGCCCAGAACCGGCTGCGAAATCATCACTGGCCCGGCAATGTCCAGGAGTTGCATAACCTGGTACAGCGGCTGCTGGTGCTGGGTGACGGCATCGACATTGAGGTCGGCGAGGTCGAGGCCGCCCTCAGTGAGCGTCCGGCCGCGGCCGGTGGCGACAGCGACTGGCCGCAGGCGCTGGCGCTGCCGCTGCGCGAAGCCCGTGAGCGCTTCGAGCGCGATTACCTGCAGCGACAGCTGCAGCGCGCCGACGGCAGTGTCGCGCAGCTCGCGCGTCTGGCGGGCATGGAGCGCACGCATCTGTATCGCAAGCTGCGCGCGCTGGGCATCGACCCGCGCGAGGGCGGCGAATCCGGCGGAGGCCGTGCATGAAGATCATCATTCTGGGAGCCGGCCAGGTCGGCGGTACCGTGGCCGCCAACCTGACCAGCGAAGACAACGACATCACCGTGGTCGACCGCGACGGCCAGATCCTGCAGGCACTCCAGGATCGACTCGACCTGCGCACGGTCGCGGGCAACGCCACCTACCCGGCGGTACTCGAGCGCGCCGGGGTCGATGACGCCGACATGGTGATCGCGGTCACCAACTCGGACGAGGCCAACATGGTGGCCTGCCAGATCTGCGCTACGCTGTTCCGCACGCCCAGCAAGATCGCCCGGGTGCGAGCCGTGGAGTATCTCTCGCACCCGCAGATCTTTGCCCCCGACGCCCTGCCCATCGATGTGCTCATCAGCCCCGAGCAGCTGGTCACCCAGTACGTGCGCCGGCTGATCGAGCATCCCGGCGCGCTGCAGGTGATGGATTTTGCCGATGGCAGGGTCCGCCTGGTGGGTGTGCGCGCCTACTACGGGGGCCCGCTGGTGGGCCAGGAACTGCGCACCCTGCGTGAACACGTCCCCGGCGTGCAGACCCGGGTGGCGGCCATCTATCGCCGCGGCAGCGCCATTATCCCCGAGGGGGAGACGGTGATCGAAGCCGGTGACGAGGTGTTCTTCGTGGCGGCCCGCAAGAACATCCGCGCGGTGATGAGCGAGCTGCGCCGGCTCGACAAGCCGGTCAAGCGCATCACCCTGGCCGGTGGCGGCAATATCGGCATGCGCCTTGCCCAGTCCCTCGAGCCCCACTACCGGGTCAAGATCATCGAGCATAATCCGCAACGCTGCCGGGCGATCGCCGATACCCTCAAAAAGACCATCGTGCTGCGTGGGGATGCCGCCGACGAGGACCTGCTGCTCGAGGAGAACATCGAGAACACCGACGTGTTCTGCGCCCTGACCAACGATGACGAGGCCAATATCCTGGCGGCCATGCTGGCCAAGCGGCGCGGCGCGCGCACGGTCATGGCGCTGATCAACCGCGCCGCCTACGTTGATTTGATCCAGTCCAGCGACGACATCGATGTGGCGATCTCGCCGCAGCAGGCGACCATTGGCAGTCTGCTAGCGCATATCCGCCGCGGTGACGTGGCCACGGTGCACAGCCTGCGCCGCGGGGCCGCCGAGGCGATCGAGGCGATCGCCCACGGCGATGCCGGCAGCTCCGAAGTGGTGGGCCGCCGCATCGATCAGATCCGCCTGCCGCGGGGCACCACCATTGGCGCCATCGTGCGCGGCGAAGAGGTGGTCATGGCGCATCACGATACGGTGATCGAACCCGAAGACCACGTCATCCTGTTCCTCGTCGACAAGAGCCGGCTGCGAGACGTCGAAAAGCTCTTCTCGGTGGGCGTGACCTTTCTTTAGGGACCCGAGAGCTCATGCATCCCGATGCCGTCCAACGCGTGCTGGGTGTCCTGCTGATGGTGTTCAGCGTGACGATGCTGCCGCCCGCCCTGGTGAGCGTGATCGCGGCCGACGGGGTGGCCGAGGCGTTTTTCCTGACCTCCGGCCTGCTGCTGGCCGTGGGCGGGCTGCTCTGGCTGCCGGTCCGCCAGTCGCGCCGCGAGCTGCGCATCCGCGACGGGTTCTTTGTGGTGGCGATGTTCTGGGTGGTGCTGGGCGCCGCCGGTTCGCTGCCACTGGCGCTCCAGACCGTGGTCCCGCTGGCCTTCGTCGACGCCCTGTTCGAGAGCGTCTCGGGGCTCACCACCACCGGCGCCACGGCGCTGACCGGGCTCGACGCCCTGCCGGTGTCCATCCTCTACTATCGCCAGCAGCTGCAGTGGCTGGGCGGCATGGGGATCATCGTGCTGGCCGTGGCCATCCTGCCCATGCTGGGCATCGGTGGCATGCAGCTCTACCGCGCCGAGCTGCCGGGGCCGGTCAAGGATGCCAAGCTGACCCCGCGCATCGCCGAGACCGCCAAGGCGCTGTGGTACATCTATCTGGGGCTGACGGTGGCCTGCGCCCTGGCCTACTGGGCGGCCGGCATGGGGCCGTTTGATGCGGTGATGCATGCCTTCACCACCATCGCCACCGGCGGCTTCTCGACCCACGACGCCAGCATGGGATATTTCGACAGTGCCCTGATCGAGATGATCGCGGTGGTGTTCATGATCATCTCGGCGCTCAACTACTCCCTGCATTTCATGGCCTGGCGGCGCCGCAGCACCGAGCCCTGGCGCAGCGACCCCGAGCTGGTGACCTTTCTGACCGTGCTGGCCCTGGTGACGGTGCTGGTGCTGGGCGGACTGCTGATCTATCAGGCCGCGCACAGCCTGCTGCTGGACGAGACCTGGCATCACGCCATCTTTCAGGTGGTCTCGTTCGCCACCACCACCGGGTATACCACGGCCTCGTATTATGTCTGGCCGGCCTTCCTGCCGGTGCTGCTGCTGTTCGTGGCGGTGGTCGGCGGCTGTGCCAACTCCACCTCGGGCGGTCTCAAGGTAATGCGCATCCTGCTGCTCTGGCGCCAGGGCGGGCGCGAGATCCTGCGCCTGATCCACCCCCAGGCGCAGATCCCGGTCAAGATCGGCGACCGGCCGGTCAGCGAGCGGGTCATCGACGCGGTATGGGGGTTCTTTGCCGCCTATGTCCTGCTGTTCGTCCTGCTGATGCTGCTCATGCTGGCCATGGGGCTTGATCAGATCACGGCCTTCTCGGCGGTGGCCTCGGGGCTTGCCAACCTGGGCCCGGCGCTGGGAGACGTCGCCGCCAATTTCGCTGGCGTGGGGGCGGGGCCCAAGCTGGTCATGTGTGTGGCGATGATCATGGGCCGGCTCGAGATCTTCACCCTGCTGGTGCTTTTTACGCCGGCATTCTGGCGGCGTTGACGCCCGGCTTGGTAGCCTGCCCGGTATGGATATCGAGGCACTGAAAAAGATGATCGACGGCGGGCGCGACGGGGCCATGCCGCGCCTGACCCTGGGCGAGGCGCTGGCCCGCGAGGGTGACACGCAGGCGGCCCAGGCCCATCTGCGGCGCGCCATCGAATTCGATCCCGATTACTCGGCCGCCTGGCGGGCGCTGGGGCGGCTGCAGTTGAAGGCCGGCGAGCGTGAGGCCGCCGCCGAGACCTTCCGCAGCGGTCTGGAGGCGGCGCGCCGACGGGGCGACATGCAGATCGTCAAGGAGCTCGAGGTCCGCCTCAAACGCCTGGACGGGCAGTGATCGGCCTGCTCCAGCGCGTCGTCCGGGCCGAGGTCCGGGTCGACGACGCGACGGTGGCGGCCATCGACGCGGGGCTGCTGGTGCTGGTGGGCGTGGAGCAGGGCGATACGCCGGCGGGTGGCGCGCGCCTCATCGAGCGGCTGCTGGCCTATCGGGTGTTCGCGGATGCCAGCGAGCGCATGAACCGCAGCCTGACCGACACCGGTGGCGGCCTGCTGCTGGTCCCGCAGTTCACCCTGGTGGCGGATACCCGTCAGGGCACGCGGCCGGGGTTTTCCGCAGCGGCACCGCCGGCGACCGCCGCGCAGCGCTTTGATCAGCTGGTGGACGAAGCCCGTCGACGGCATCCCCGGGTGGAGGCCGGCGTGTTCGGTGCCGACATGCAGGTCAGCCTGTGCAATGACGGGCCGGTGACCTTCTGGCTGAGCGTGCCGCCCGACTCAAAGTGACCGCGGCGGCGTGCTATCCTTCGCCGCATTCATTGCAAGGCGCCACACCCATGAGCGAACGCAGGGCAACCATCGAGCGCGACACGCTCGAGACGCGCATCCGGGTCAGTCTTGATCTGGACGGCTCCGGAGCGGGCACACGCCGGACCGGCGTGGGCTTTTTCGACCACATGCTCGACCAGCTGGCCCGCCACGGGCTGTTCGATCTGGAGGTGAACGCGGCCGGCGATCTGCACATCGATGCCCATCACACCGTCGAGGATGTCGGCATCGCCCTGGGCCAGGCATTTGCCGCCGCCGTCGGGGAAAAGCGCGGCATCGTCCGTTATGGCCATGCCTTCTGCCCCCTCGACGAGGCACTCTCCCGCGTGGTCGTGGATTTGTCCGGCCGGCCGGGGCTGTATTATCGGGTGACGTTCCCCGCCGCCCGGGTCGGTGATTTTGACACCGAGCTGGTGCGCGAATTCTGGCAGGGCTTCGCCAATCAGGCGGCGGTGACGCTGCACATGGACAGCCTGCAGGGGGACAACGCCCACCACGTCGCCGAGACACTGTTCAAGGCCGGCGGCCGGGCCCTGCGCATGGCCTGCAGCAGCGATCCGCGCAGCGGCAACGAGCTGCCATCGACGAAGGGCGCGCTGTGATCGCGATCATCGACTATGGCATGGGCAACCTGCGCTCGGTGGAGCGCGCGCTGACCCACGTCGGCGCCGCCGAGGTGCGGGTCAGTGACGACCCCGCCGTCATCGAGGCGGCGGATCGGGTGGTGTTTCCCGGTCAGGGCGCGGTGCGTGACTGCATGAGCGCGCTGCATCGCTACGAGCTGGTGGACGTGCTGGAACGGGTCATGCGCGATCGCCCTTTTCTGGGGATCTGCATGGGCATGCAGGCACTGATGAGCCGCAGCGAGGAAAACGACGGCGTCGAGGCGCTGGGCCATTTCGCGGGCACGGTGCGGCATTTCCGGCACCTGACCGGCGCTGATCCGCAGCTCAAGATTCCGCACATGGGCTGGAACCGACTGGAGCAGATCCGGCCGCATCCGCTGTTCGCCGGCATCGACTCGGGGACGCGCTTTTATTTTGTGCACAGCTACTACGTGGAGCCCGCGGACGCATCCATCGTCCAGGGGCGCAGCGACTATGGTGGGCCGTTCGCCGCGGCGATCGGCGCCGACAATGTCTTCGCGACCCAGTTTCACCCGGAGAAAAGCCAGGCCCCCGGCCTGCGGCTGCTCGAGAACTTTCTTGCCTGGGATGGAGAACCATGCAGCTGATACCCGCCATTGATCTCAAGGATGGCAAGTGTGTGCGCCTGCGCCAGGGGCGCATGGTGGATGAGACGGTCTTCTCGGACGACCCGCTGGCGGTGGCCGACCGCTGGGTCGAGGCCGGCGCCCGGCGCCTGCATCTGGTGGATCTGGACGGAGCGCTCGCCGGTTTCCCCGTTAATGCCGACCTGATCGGCCGCATCGCCGAGGCCCATCCCGGTATCGAGGTGCAGGTCGGCGGCGGTCTGCGCAGCTTCGAGGTCATTCAGACCTATCTGGATGTCGGTGTGGACTACGTGATCATCGGCACCCAGGCGGTGCGCACGCCAAGTTTTGTCGACGATGCCTGCCTGGAGTTTCCCGGCCGCATCATGGTGGGCCTTGACGCCCGCGAGGGCCGCGTCGCCACCGACGGCTGGGAGAGCGTCTCGACCCTCACCGCCAGCGATCTGGCGCGGCGTTTTGAAGACGCCGGTGTCGATTCCATCGTATTCACCGACATCGGCCGCGACGGCATGATGCGCGGCAGCAATGTCGAGGCCACCGCCGAGCTGGCCCGCGCCATCGACATCCCGGTGATCGCCTCGGGCGGTGTCACCGGGCTGGATGATGTGCGCGAGCTCTGCCGGGTGGCCGACTCGGGGATCAGTGGCGCCATCGTGGGGCGGGCGCTCTATGAAGGCAGCATCGATCTGGCCGAGGCCCAGCGCCTGGCTGACGAGACGGTGGGCGGGCGCTGAGCATGGGCGTCGCGCGCCGCATCATTCCCTGCCTTGATATCAACGCCGGCCGCGTGGTCAAGGGCGTGCAGTTCGTGGACATCCGCGACGCCGGCGATCCGGTGGAAATCGCCCGGCGCTATGACCGCGCAGGTGCCGATGAGCTGACCTTTCTGGACATCACCGCCAGCCACGAGCAGCGCGACACCCTGGTCCATACCGTCGAGGCGGTCGCCTCGGAGGTGTTCATCCCGCTGACCGTGGGGGGCGGGATCCGCTCGGTGGCGGATGTGCGCCGCATGCTCAATGCCGGGGCGGACAAGGTCTCGATCAACACCGCGGCGATCCGCGACCCCGATCTGGTGGGCGAGGCCGCGGCACGGTTCGGCTCGCAGTGCATCGTCGTGGCCGTCGATGCGAAGCGCCGGGGCGGCACCGACGGGGATCCGCGCTGGGGCGTGTTCACCCACGGCGGGCGCCAGCCGACCGAGCTCGATGCCGTCGACTGGGCCCGGCGCATGGCCGCGGCCGGCGCCGGCGAGCTGCTGGTCACCAGCATGGACCGGGATGGCACCCGGATCGGCTTTGACAATGCGCTCAACCGCGCCATCTCCGAGCAGGCCGGCGTGCCGCTGATCGCCTCCGGCGGGGTCGGCAACCTCCAGCACCTGGTGGACGGGGTCATCGAGGGGCACGCCGATGCGGTGCTGGCCGCCAGCATTTTCCATTTCGGGGAATACACCATTGCCGAGGCGAAGGCCTGCATGGCCGAGGCCGGGATCGAGGTGCGCTGATGGACTGGCTGGATGCGATCGCCTGGAACGCCGACGGCCTGGTGCCGGTGATTGCCCAGGACGCCGATGACGGCCGTGTGCTGATGATGGCCTGGATGAGCCCGCAGACCCTCGAGACCACCCGTCGCACCGGCGAGGCGGTGTACTGGTCACGCTCGCGGCAGCGGCCGTGGCACAAGGGCGAGTCCTCGGGCAACGTCCAGCGGGTGCGGGCGATTGAGCTTGACTGCGATGGCGACACCCTGCTGCTGCAGGTCGAGCAGCGCGGTGGCGTCGCCTGCCACACCGGGCGGCGGAGCTGCTTTTACCGCCGGCTCGCGGCGGACGGCTGGCGGATCACCGATACGGTGCGGCGTGATCCCGCTGACATGTATGGAGAGGGCAGCGATGAGTGACGAGATTCTGCGCCGCCTGGACGCGGTGCTGGCGGCGCGGCGCGAGGCCGATCCCGAGAGTTCCTACGTGGCGGGGCTGCATGCGGGGGGCATTGATCGCATCCTTCGCAAGCTCGGCGAGGAATGCACCGAGACGGTGGTTGCGTCAAAGAACGGCGAGCGTGACGATATCGTTTATGAAACCGCCGATCTGTGGTTCCATAGCCTTGTCATGCTCTCGCATCATGGGCTTGATTCCGGGTCGGTGCTTGCTGAGCTTGAGCGCCGTTTCGGGCTCTCCGGCGTCGCCGAGAAGGCGGCCCGGAACAAACAGGGGCAGTAATGCCCGTTGGCACGCGCTGGAGGTAATCCGTTATGGGTCCTGGTGGAATCAGTCCTTGGTCTCTTTTATTGATACTGGTCATCGTGCTGTTGCTGTTCGGCACCAAGAAGCTGCGCAACGTCGGCACCGATCTGGGTGGTGCGCTCAAGGGGTTCAAGAGCGCCATGAGTGATGGCGAAAAAGCGGCAAAGGACGGCCAGGACAGTCAGGAAGACCCGGAAAGCCTCGAGGAGAACGACGCCGAGAGCGACGCCACGTCCTCGACGGCCCGACGCGAGCAGGTCAAGGAAAAGGACTCGTCCGGCGGCAACGCCTGACCGCCGGAGGAACGCGTTCATGCTGGATGTCAGCTTCTGGGAGTTGCTGATCATCGGGGCGATCGCCCTGGTGGTTGTCGGCCCCGAGCGTCTGCCCCGTCTCATGCGCACACTGGGGTTGTGGGCGGGGCGTGCGCGGGCGTCGTTCCAGTCGATCCGCGATGAGGTCGAGCGCGAGGTGAACATCGACGGTGTCCAGCAGACACGTCGCGCCGTGGATCGCGAAGCCAGCGAGGCCAAGCGCAAGGTCACCGAGACGGTGGGTCAGGTCGACCCCACCCGCGAGTCAGACGAGTCCGCGGCCGAGAAAGACAAGGGAGATGAATCCCGGTGAGCGATCCGGCCAGTGACTCCAACACCGGTGATCCCGACCGCCCGCTGCTGACCCACCTGCTCGAGCTGCGCACCCGGCTGCTGTACGCCGGTGGCTGCGTGCTGGTGCTGTTTCTGGCGGTCTACCCGTTCCGCGAGCCACTCTACAGCGCGCTCGCCGAGCCGCTGATGGCGGTGCTGCCGCCGGGCACCTCAATGATCGCCACCCAGGTGGCCACCCCGTTCCTGATCCCGCTCAAGGTCGCACTTGCCGGCGCGTTCTTCCTGAGTGTTCCGTTCCTGCTCTACCAGCTCTGGGCGTTTGTGGCGCCGGGGCTCTACCGCCACGAAAAGCGCCTGATCTGGCCGCTGGTGATCTCCAGCGTGCTGCTGTTCTATCTGGGCATGGCCTTCGCCTACTTCGTGGTCTTCCCGCTGGTGTTCCAGTTCTTTGCCTCGGCGACGCCGGATGGCGTGTCGATGATGACCGATATCGGCGAGTATCTGTCGTTCATCATGACCCTGTTCTTCGCCTTCGGGGCGTCCTTCGAGGTGCCCGTCGCCACCATCCTGCTGGTCCGCAGCGGCGCCACGACGCGCCAGGCGCTGGCGGCCAAGCGCCCGTTCGTGATCGTGGCGGCGTTCACCGTGGGCATGCTGCTGACGCCGCCGGACATCATCTCGCAGGTGCTGCTGGCGGTCCCGGTCTGGCTGCTGTTCGAGCTGGGGATCTTTTTCTCGCGCTGGTTCGAGGCACCGGCAACGGATCGCCCGGCCGGGGAAGACGACGGGGCATGATGCCCGGTGTCCCGCCGCGTAATTACCTGACCTCGGGGTCAGTTTTGCCCACGCCCGCAGGGAGTGATGGTTTTCCGGCTCCCTTCAGGCGCCCGTAAATGCCCATTGGCGTTGCGTTTAAGGGGGCTGCGGGTTAACTTGCACATACGCCGGAAACAGGCTTTCCCACCGCAGATGCCAGGTAAACTGCCATGAGTGGTCCTTTCGAACAGTCGCTCAGTCACTCCTATCTCAACGGTGCCAACGCCAACTTCATCGAAGCACTGTACGAGAAGTACCTCGAGGATCCCGACGCGGTCGAACCGCGCTGGCGGGACTACTTCCGCGACCTCGAGGCGCTGGATCCCGACGGCCGCCGCGACGTGCCCCATACCCCGATCCGCGAAGCCTTCGAAGAGATCGGCCGCAGCAGCCGCCGGGGCCGCGCGCGCATCGCCAGCGAGGGCATGGATGCCGTGGCCGCGCAGAAGCAGGCCGCGGTGCTGCGCCTGATCAATGCCTACCGGGTGCGTGGCCATCAGCACGCCGACACCGATCCCCTGCACCTGCGCGAGCGCCCGCAGGTGCCGGACCTCGATCCGGGGTTTCACGGCCTGACCGATGACGATCTCGATACCGCCTTCAACACCGGCTCGCTGGCCGCACCCGATCGCCTGACCCTGCGCGAGATCGTCGATCTGGTGAAGCGGGTCTACTCGGGCAAGATCGGCTCGGAGTACATGCACATCACGGATACCGCGCAGAAGCGCTGGATCCAGGAGCGGCTCGAGAAGCCGCAGGCGCGGCCCCACCTCAGCGCCGACGAGAAAAAGGCCCTGCTCAATCGCCTGACCGCCGCCGAGGGCATCGAGAAGTATCTCAACAGCAAGTATGTGGGCCAGAAGCGCTTCTCGCTGGAGGGCGGCGAAGCGACGCTGCCGATCCTCGATGAAATCGTCCAGCGCGGCGGCCGTGACGGGGTCGAGGAAATGGTTCTGGGCATGGCCCATCGCGGCCGCCTGAACGTGCTCATCAACCTGATGGGCAAATCGCCGGCCGAGCTGTTCGCCGAGTTCGAGGGCGAGCACGCCCCGGAGCATGCCAGCGCCGGCGACGTGAAATACCACATGGGCTATTCCTCGGACATCGACACGCCCGGCGGACCGCTGCATCTGGCCCTTGCCTTCAACCCCTCGCATCTCGAGATCGTCAACCCGGTGGTCGAGGGGTCGGCCCGCGCCCGCATGCATCGCCACGATGACGAGGATGGCCGCTCGGTGCTGCCGGTGCTCATCCACGGTGATGCGGCCATGGCCGGTCAGGGTGTGGTGATGGAAACCCTGCAGCTGTCGCAGGCCCGGGGCTTTTACACCGGGGGCACCGTGCATCTGGTGATCAACAACCAGATCGGCTTCACCACATCGAACCCGCTTGATACGCGCTCGACGTTCTACTGCACCGAAGTGGCCAAGATGGTTCAGGCGCCGATCTTTCACGTCAACGGTGACGATCCCGAGGCGGTGCTGTTCGTGACCCAGCTGGCGATGGACTACCGGCGGGAATTCCATTCGGATGTGGTCATCGACCTGATCTGCTACCGCCGCCACGGCCATAACGAGGCCGACGAGCCATCGGCGACCCAGCCGATGATGTACCAGAAGATCAAGGCGCGGCCGTCGGTGCGCAGTCTCTACGCCGATCAGCTCACCGACGAGGGCGTCATCGACCGCGATGGGGCCAAGGCCATGGAGCGGGAATACCGCGATGCGCTGGATGCCGCGCAGGTGGTGGCGCCCGGCGCACTCGAGGAGCAGGGCAACGAGTTCACCGTCGACTGGTCGCCCTACTTTGACGCCCGCTGGGATGAGCCGGTGGACACCACCCTGTCGGTGGACCGGATCCGCGCACTCCAAGAGAAGCTGCAGTGGCTGCCCGAGGGCTTCGAGCTCAACCCGCGGGTGGCGACGGTCATGGAAAGCCGGCGCAAGATGGCCGCCGGCGCGCTGGCCATGGACTGGGGATTCGCCGAGACCATGGCCTACGCCGGGCTGCTCGAGGAAGGGCACTGCGTGCGCCTGACCGGCCAGGACTCGGGGCGCGGGACGTTTTTCCATCGCAACTCGGTGCTGCATAACGCCGCCGATGGCTCCACCCACACGCCGCTCAAGACCATCCCGGCCGACCGCAAAGACTTCGTGGTGATCGATTCGCTGCTCTCCGAGGAAGCGGTGCTCGGCTTCGAGTACGGTTACGCCACGGCCGATCCGCGCACGATGGTGATCTGGGAGGCGCAGTTCGGCGACTTCAGCAACGGGGCGCAGGTGCTGATCGATCAGTTCATCGCCTCGGGCGAGACCAAGTGGGGGCGGCTCTGCGGGCTCACGCTCTACCTGCCGCATGGCTACGAGGGTCAGGGCCCGGAGCATTCCTCGGCCCGCATCGAGCGTTTTCTCCAGCTCTGCGCCGAGCAGAACATCCAGGTCTGCGTGCCTTCCACGCCGGCCCAGTTCTTCCACATGATCCGCCGGCAGATGCTGCGCCACTGGCGCAAGCCGCTGGTGGTGATGACGCCCAAGAGCCTGCTCCGGCACAAGCTCTCGACGTCGGTGCTGGATGACCTCTCAGGGGGCCACTTCCAGGTGGTCATCGACGACACCGAAGGGGTGCGGCCGAGCAACGTCCAGCGGGTGGTGCTGTGCAGCGGCAAGGTCTACTACGACCTGCTCGAGGAGCGTCGCCAGCAGGGCCGCAGCGATGTCGCGCTGATCCGCGTCGAACAGCTCTACCCGTTCCCCGAGGCGCAGCTCTCGGCGCTGCTGAAGCGGCGCTACAAGACGGTGAAGTCGGTGGTCTGGTGTCAGGAAGAGCCCAAGAACCAGGGCGCCTGGTACCAGGTCTATCACCATCTGACCCAGTGCATCGCCCGCGATCAGAAGCTGACCTACGCGGGCCGCGATCCGCTGGCCTCGCCGGCGGTCGGCTACGCCAAGGTGCATTTCGAACAGCAGCGCCGTCTGGTGGCGGATGCGCTCGGCAAGGTTCACGGATAAAACAAGAGCGAGGAGTAGATGAGCACCGAAGTCAAAGTACCGGCGCTGCCGGAATCGGTGAGCGAAGCCACCGTTGTCACCTGGCACAAGCAACCCGGCGAGGCGGTGGAGCGCGACGAGAACCTTGTCGACCTTGAGACCGATAAGGTGGTCCTCGAGGTGCCGGCCCCCGAGGACGGCGTGCTGGGCGAAATCCTCAAGCCCGAGGGCGAGACCGTCACCGCCGGTGAAGTGGTGGCGGTGCTGGGCGAGGGCACCGGAGGCGCCGCTGCTGGAGCGCCGGCGGAGGAAAAGCCCGCCGCAGCGCCCGAGCCTGCCGACGAGGCCCCCGCCGCCTCGGCCCCTGCCGCCGCGGCGGGCGAGGCCCCAGCGCTGAGCCCGGCGGTGCGCAGCCTGGTCGAGGAAAACGACCTGGATCCGCGGACGATCACGCCCACCGGGCGCAACGGCCGGATCCTCAAAGAGGATGTCCTGCGGGCCCTTCGGGAAGGGGATTCCGGCGCGGCCGCCCCGGCGCCGGCAGCGGCGCCCGCCCCCTCCAGCGAACCGGCGCCCGCCGCGCCAGCCGCCGCACCGGCTGCATCGACGCCGGCGCCCGCCGCCAGCCTGCCCACCGGTGACCGCGAAGAGCGCCGGGTGCCCATGACCCGGCTGCGGCAGCGGATTGCCGAGCGCCTGGTGCAGGCCCAGCAGACCGCGGCCATGCTGACCACCTTCAACGAGGTCAACATGCAGCCGGTCATGGATCTGCGCGCCCGCCACAAGGATGCCTTCGTCAAGACCCATGACACCAAGCTCGGTTTCATGTCGTTCTTTGTGAAGGCGGCGGTCGAGGCGCTCAAGCGCTTCCCGAGTGTCAACGCCTCCATCGACGGCACCGACATCCTCTACCACGGCTACTATGACATCGGCATCGCCGTGTCCACCGAGCGCGGTCTGATGGTGCCGGTGCTGCGTGACGCCGATCAGCTCTCGTTCGCCGAAATCGAGGCCACCATCGCCGACTTCGGTCAGCGCGCGCAGGCGGGCAAGATCGAGATCGAGGAGCTGACCGGCGGGACGTTCACGATCACCAACGGCGGGATCTTCGGGTCACTGGTCTCGACGCCCATTCTCAATCCGCCGCAGAGCGGCATCATGGGCATGCACAAGATCCAGGAACGGCCCATGGCCGAGAATGGTCAGGTGGTGGTCCGGCCGATGATGTACCTGGCCCACTCCTACGACCATCGCATCATCGATGGCAAGGAGGCGGTCCAGTTCCTCGTCACCATCAAGGACATGCTTGAGGACCCGGCACGGCTGCTGCTCGAGGTCTGATACCAGCGAATTCGGGAGTCATCATGACGAATTCATACGACGTCATCGTCATCGGGGCCGGCCCCGCCGGCTATGTGGGCGCCATCCGCTGCGCCCAGCTCGGCATGCGCGTTGCCGTGATCGACGAGTATCGGCGCAAGGACGGCGAGCCGTCCCTTGGCGGAACCTGCCTGAATGTCGGCTGCATCCCCTCCAAGGCGCTGCTCGACTCGTCCGAGCACTATCATCGCGTCCAGTCGCAGCTGGGACAGCACGGCATCAAGGTCGACGGAGTCAGCCTTGACGTGCCGCAGATGATCAAGCGCAAGGACAAGGTGGTGGCCGACCTGACCGGCGGCATCAAGCAGCTGTTCAAGGCCAACGACATCGAGTGGCTGCAGGGCCATGGCAAGCTGCTGGCCGACCGCCAGGTGGCGTTCAAGCCCCACAAGGGCCAGGAAAAGACCCTGTCCGCCGACAACATCATCCTTGCCACCGGGTCGCGGCCCATTGAGATCGGGGCGGCGCCGCTCACCGGCGATCGCATCGTCAGCTCCACCGGTGCCCAGGAGTTCCAGGAGGTGCCCAAGCGCCTCGGCGTGATCGGCGCCGGCGTGATCGGCCTGGAGATGGGCAGCGTCTGGAATCGGCTCGGCTCCAAGGTGGTGCTGCTCGAGGCACAGGACTCGTTCCTCACCCCGGTGGATCAGCAGGTGGCCCGTGAGGCGAAGAAGCTGTTCGCCAAGCAGGGGCTCGAGATCCGGCAGGGCTGCCGCGTGACCGAGACGCGCGATGGCAAGAACATCAGCGTCCACTACGAGGATAAGGACGGCAAACAGCACATGCAGGTCGATCGCCTGGTGGTCTCGGTGGGCCGCCGGCCGAATACCGACGGCCTCGCCTCGGAGGATGCCGACCTGCTGACCGACGAGCGGGGCTTCGTGCACGTCAACGACTACTGCGAGACCAACATCCCCGGCGTCTACGCCGTGGGCGATGTGGTGCGCGGGCCCATGCTGGCGCACAAGGGCTCGGAAGAGGGTGTGATGGTGGCCGAGCGCATGGCCGGCCATGCCGGACATGTCAACTACGACACCATCCCGTGGGTGATCTACACCGACCCCGAGATCGCCTGGGTGGGCCGCACCGAGGCGCAGCTCAAGGCCGCGGGCATCCCCCATCGCAGCGGCACCTTCGGCTTTGGTGCCACGGGCCGCGCCCGGGCCATGGATCAGTCCGACGGCATGGTCAAGATCATCGCCCATGCCGAAACCGACCGGATCCTGGGCGTGCACATGGTGGGCCCGCAGACCAGCGAGCTGATCGCGGAGGCCACCCTGGCCATGGAGTACGAGGCCAGCGCCGAGGACCTCGCCCGCACCATTCATGCGCATCCGACGCTGTCCGAGGCGGTCCACGAGGCGGCCCTCGCGGTGGATAAGCGCGCGATCCACAAGGCGAACTAGGGCGGCGGTCATCAGTACACCCAATATCTGGATCGGGAAGATCCTCGGCGCCATCTTCGGGGGATTGGCCGGTGGCTGGGTCGGCGCTCTGATCGGTCTGGTCATCGGCAATTTCTTTGACCGGGGACTGGCCCGCAAGGCCGCTGGCGGCGCCGGCCATCGGCAGATGGTGCATGCGGCGTTTTTCCGCAGCGTCTTCGTGGTCATGGGCCATGTCTGCAAGGCCGATGGCCGGGTCAGTCAGGCCGAGATCCGCATCGCCGAGCAGGTGATGACGCGGATGGACCTCAACCCCACCCAGCGCGAAGAGGCCATCAGCTACTTCAGTGCCGGCCGCGACGGCGAAGCCGATCTGGATCAGACGCTCGAGGAGTTCCGCCGCTACTGCCGGGGCCACGTCCAGCTGGTCCGGGTATTCCTTGAAATCCAGATCCAGGCGGCCCTGGCGGACGGCAGCTTCGATGACGCCGAGCGCGACATGCTGCGGCGCATTGCCCTGGGCCTGGGCCTGTCGGAGGAAGACTTCGCCCGCCTCGAGACCATGATGGGCGGGCACGCCAGCAATCAGACCGGCAGCGAGTCCGAGCTGGAGGCGGCCTATGACACTCTGGGGGTTTCCGCCGACGCCAGCGATGCCGAGGTCAAGAAGGCCTGGCGCAAGCTCATGAGCGAGCACCATCCCGACAAGCTGGTCGCCAAGGGGCTGCCCGAGGAGATGATGCGCATCGCCAAGGAACGGGCCCAGGATATCCAGAAGGCCTATGACACCATCAAGACCGCTCGGGGCATGCGCTGAACCCGAGCGCGGTGGCCGTGGTCTGTAAGGCATGATCGCGATACGCAACACGACCCGGTTCTGGGGCGCGGGCGCGCAGCTGCTGCACTGGCTGATGGCCGCCGGCATCGCCACCTCGATGGTGCTTGGCTGGGTGATGGTCAACATGCCCGCCGGCTCGGCGCAGTTCCGGTTATACGCCCTCCATAAAAGCCTGGGCATCACTCTGCTGGCGCTGGTCGCGCTGCGGCTGGTGTGGCGCTGGATCAACGTGACCCCGCCGCTGCCGGACAGCCTGCCGCGGCATGAACGCTGGCTGGCCAAGGCCGGGCACCGCGCGCTCTATGCGCTGATGCTGCTGATGCCGCTATCGGGCTATGTCATCAACTCCGCCGCGAATTTCCCGCTGAATGTGTTCGGGCTCGTCCAGATCCCCAACCTGACCCCGGCCAGTGAGTCGCTGGGTGATCTGGCCAGTAACCTGCATCTGGCCTTTTTCTGGGGATTCGTCGCGGTGCTCACCGCGCACATTGGCGGTGCCCTGCGCCACCACTTCGTGCTGCGCGACAACATTCTCCGACGCATGCTGCCGGTGCGGCATGCCTCAGACGACAGGAGCCGATCATGATGAATGCCCGCGCGGATCGCCTGCGCCGTGGACTGCTGTTGGCCCTGGGTGCCGCCGGCCTTGCCAGTGGCCCGGCGACGGCCGCCACCGAGTGGTCGATCATCCACGACGACAGCCGGCTCGGATTCGAGGCCACCCAGCAGGGGGGCGAGTTCGAGGGACGCTTCGAGTCGTTCAGCGCCGACATGCGCTTTTCAGCGGATGATCTCGCGGCAAGCGGCTTCGATGTGCGCATCGATACCGCCAGCGTCGAGACCGGCAGTTCGCAGCGCGACTCGGCCCTTCCGAACGACGACTGGTTCAATGTCGATGCCTTTGGCGAAGCGACCTACGTGGCCGACACCATCCGCGCCACGGAGGACGGCTACGCCGCCGAGGGCACGCTGACCATCCGCGGCAACAGCCACCCGGTCACCCTGCCGTTCACCTGGCAGGTGGACGGGGACCGCGCCATGATGGACGGCGCGGTGGTCATTGATCGCACGCGCTACGGCGTGGGACAGGGCGACTGGAGCGATCCTTCAGTGGCCGGCCACGATGTCCGCGTGGTGGTCGACCTGACCCTGTCAAAGGCCGATTAGCCAGGCCACCAGTGGCGCGAGCAGCGCCGTCAGCGTGGCATTGACGCCCATCCCCAGCCCGGCGTAGGCACCGGCCTGATCGCTGTGCTGAAACGCCCGGGCGGTGGCGATGCCATGCCCGGCAACGCCCATGGCAAAGCCCTTGACCGCGGCATCACGCTCGCCCAGCAGGCGCATCAGCGGGATGCCGATGACCGCCCCCGCGATGCCCGCCATGATCACGAACACCGCAGTCAGAGAGGCCTCGCCGCCCAGCTTTTCGGCAACGCCGATGGCGATCGGCGTGGTGGCCGACTTGGGCATCAGCGAGAGCAGCGTTGAGGGGGTCAGCCCCAGGGCATGGCCGATGCCGACCGCACTGGCAATGGCGGTGATCGATCCCACCAGCAGCGCGATGCCCAGCGGCAGCCACTGGCGCTGCAGGCGCTGCAGCTGCTGGTAGAGCGGTAGGGCGAGCAGCACCGTGGCCGGTCCCAGCAGAAAGTGGACGAACTGGGCGCCCTCAAAGTAGGTGTCATAGCCCGTACCGGTGGCCAGCAGCAGCAGGACGGTCAGGGTCACCGCCACCAGTACGGGATTGAGCAGGGGAAAACGCCGCGCCCGCATGAACAGCCACTGGGCCAGCGCGTAGGTGCCGACCGTGATGGTCAGCCACAGCAGCGGCTGTTCGGCCAGATAGACCCAGATCTCGAACAGCCCCGCCATCAGGAAGGATCCTCGGGGCCGCGGTTGAGCAGAAAACGCAGGGTCAGTGCCGTCGCCAGCAGACTGATCAGCGTGCTGGCAATGACGGTCACGGTCACCGCCAGCCACCGATCGGCCAGCAGCCCCAGGTAGCTGATCACCCCCACGCCCGCGGGAATGAACAGCAGTGAGAGATGGCCCAGCAGGGTCTCGGCCAGGCGTGACAGCGCCGGCGGCGGGCCGCCGCGCACCACCAGCAGGGCCACCAGCAGCAGCATCCCCACCACCGGACCGGGAACCGGCGCGCCGGTCAGGCGCACCAGTGCCTCGCCGATGAGCTGCAGCGCCAGAATCAGCGCGATCATGCCCGCCATCAGCGTTGCACCTCCAGCAGCACGTCGCGCGCTTCATTGAGACGCGAGGCCAGATAGTCGGTACCGCCGCGATCCGGATGCAAGCGCTGGATCAGCCGCCGGTGGGCGGCCATGACGCTGTCGCGGTCGGCATCCGTTTCGACTCCCAGCATGTCCGCGGCCTCCTGCCGGCTCATGCGGCCATCGCGCCGCGGCGGCGGCGCATTGCCCGCCGCCGGGTCATCGCCGCGGGGGCTGGCACCGGCGTCGCGACCGCGGCCGGTGAGCCGGGCGATCACCGGCAGAAACCGGAGCAGCGGCGCGAACCGCCAGATGGCCGGCAGGGCGGCGCTGATCGCCGCGAATATCCAGTTCAGCCGCCCGGTGATGGCCAGCCCGATGGCGGTCAGTGCAACCGCCCCCAGGATGAACATCGGCGCCCGTGCCCGGGCCCTGCGCCGCAGGCGTGGCGAGAGCAGGAACGCCAGCGCGGCAATGATCAGCGCCAGGCTTACCAGACGCATCATCGCTCGGCGTCCTCCCGCGGCCCGAAGCCGGCCTCGCGGTTGGCGGCTTCAATGGCCGCGCAGCGATCGCGCCAGCGCTCGACACGCTGATCATAGAGGTCGAACACACAGGGGTCGCAGCCGCTACCGCAGCACTCGTCCAGATCCGGCTCGCGGGGCGGCGGTGGCAGGGGTTGGCGCTCGGACATCGTCGGTCTATCCCGTCACAAAGGCATGCGCATGGCGGAGCAGCACGGCGACCACGGCAGCGATGGGCAGGGCGAGGAGCACGCCGGCAAACCCGAACAGCTGGCCGCCGGCCAGCACCGCGAAAATCACGATGACCGGATGCAGACCGATCCGGTCACCCACGAACAGTGGCGTGAACACCGCCGATTCGAGGACCTGGCCGGCGCCATAGACCACCCACACCAGTAGCAGCGGTATCAGCCAGTCGTTGAACTGGAACAGCGTGGCCAGTGTCGCCGCCGCGATCCCCACGATGAATCCCAGATAGGGGACCACCGCCGCCAGACCTGAGAGCAGCCCGATCAGCAGGCCCAGCTGCACGCCCACCAGCCACAGGCCGGCGGCGTAGAAGATGCCCAGGCAGATCATGACCAGCAGCTGGCCGCGCAGAAAGGCCCCCACCACCTCGTCGCACTCGCGCCCCAGGCCCGCCACCGTGTCGCGCCAGCGGGCGGGGATCAGCGCCAGGCTGGCGGCAAGGACACGGTCCCAGTCGCGGAGCAGATAGAAAGCCACCACCGGTACCAGGGCCAGACTCGCCAGCGCGCCGGCCAGGGCGAATCCGGACTGGGTGATGCGCTGGACGATACCGGCGGCGATGCTACTGGTGGACTGCCAGTGGCTGGACAGGGCATCGCGGACGACGTTCAGGTCGATGACCGAGGCGTCGACCCCCAGGGCCTGCTCGATCGCGGGCAGCGCCTGGGTCTGGGCCCATTCGATCATGGCCGGCATCTGGCTGCGCAGCATCCCCAGCTGGCTGCCCACCAGCGGGATGAGCATCAGCACCACTGCCACGGCGACCGCCGCCAGCGCCAGAAACACCAGGCTGACCGACAGCGTGCGGTTGAGACCCAGCCGCTGCAGGCGCGAGGCCAGCGGGTTGCCCAGGTAGGCCAGCAGCGCCCCGGCCAGAAACGGCGTCAGGATCGGCTGCAGCCAGTACACCATCAACCCGGTGAGTACCAGCAGCGCCAGGCCGAGGCCGCTCCGGTAAATGCGCATCGCATCGTTCATGGGCCGAGGATAGCGAACCGCGGCGGTCAACGCAGCCACGGGGGTCCATCGGGGACGAAATCACGGTAAGGTGTGCCCCACAGGCGAAGACCCAACCAGGGGGGAATGGTGTGCGCAATCCCAATCGCGTCCTGATCTGGATCGTTATTTTTCTGGCGGCCGTCGCGGCCGTCTGCGGTCTGCTGCTCGAGCCACTGACCGATGCCTTCATGGCCAACCCGGTCTTCAACGGCATGATCCTCAGCGTGCTGTTCGTCGGGCTGGTGATCGACTGCCGCCAGGTACTGGTGCTCAAGCCCGAGGTCGACTGGGTCGGGCGCTTTCGCCAGTCCGAGGAGGGCGATGCACCGGCGCTGCCCAACAGCCGTCTGCTGGGCTCCATGGCGCGTATGCTCACCGGCCGCCGCGGCGACCGGTTCAGCCTGTCCGCCACCTCCATGCGCACCGTGCTCGACGGCATCCGTACACGGCTCGATGAATCCCGCGATATATCGCGCTATCTGATCGGCCTGCTGGTCTTCCTCGGCCTGCTCGGCACGTTCTGGGGGCTGCTCGATACGCTGCGCGCCGTGGGGGGCGTGATCACCAACCTGCGCATCGACGGCGCCAACGCCGGGCAGATCTTCACCGAGCTGCGTGACGGCCTGCAGGCACCGCTCACGGGCATGGGCACGGCGTTCAGCTCGTCGCTGTTCGGTCTGGCCAGCTCGCTGGTGCTGGGGTTCGTCGACCTGCAGGCGTCCCACGCCCAGAACCGCTTCTATAACGACCTCGAGGAGTGGCTGTCGGGTCAGACCCGGTTGTCCAGCGGGGCGATGGGGGGTGACGGCGAGGGCTCGGTGCCCGCCTACATCCAGGCCCTGCTCGAGAACACCGCCGACAGCCTCGATAAGCTCCAGCGGATCATGGCGCGGGGCGACGAGGAGCGTCGCAATGTCGATGCGCGCATCATCGAGCTGACCGAAGAGGTCTCGCGGCTGGCGGAGCAGTCACACAGCGAGCAGCGTGGGTTGATCGGCCTCACGCGCACCCAGTCCGAGCTGCAGGGCGTGCTCGGTCGACTGGCCGATGTCAGCGAGTCCCGGGGCATCCAGGACAGCGAACAGACCGAGCAGCTGCGCGCCATGGCCCAGGGGCTGCAGGACATGCGCCAGGAAATGGTCACCGATCGCGAGCGTCTGATGACCGAACTGCGCGACGAGATCCGGCTGCTGACGCGCACCGTCTCGCACCTCAACGGCAACGATCGGGGCTGATCGCCGGATGCGCGGGGGCAATCGCGGCAATCGCTCGTCGGTCAATATCTGGCCGGGGTTCGTCGATGCGCTGGCGGCGGTGCTGTTGGCCTTCGTATTCGTTCTGCTGCTTTTTGTGGTCTCACAGCTGTATCTGAGCACCCAACTCTCGGACCGCAACCAGGCCCTCGAATCGCTGCGTGCCGAGCTCTCTGAGATGGCCGAGACGCTGTCCATGGAGCGCCGTGAGCGCGACCGGCTTGAAGAGCAGGTCTCGGGTCTGTACGAGGAGCTGCATGCCACGCTCGCCCAGCGTGACGAGGCCCGCGACGCCCTCCAGTTGACCCGCGAGGAGCTGGAAGCGGCCCGAGAGCAGGTCCGTGTCGGGGAGGCCGATCTTGAAGCCAGCCTGATGGAGATCGCCTCGCTGCAGCAGGACATCTCGGCGCTCAGGTCGGTGCGCGACGACCTCGAATCGCGGGTGAGCGAACTGGCCGCCAGCCTCGAGCAGACCGAGTCGAGCCTCGAGGACACCCGCAGCGAGGTGGGCGCCCTGCGCGACCGCAATCGCGAACTCCGGGCCCGGCTGGCGGACGAGCAGGAGCGCACCCGCCTTGCCCAGGAGAAAATCGAGACACGCGACCTGCGTATCCGTGACCTGGTCGCCGAGATCGAGGACCGGCAGAACGCCCTTGATGACCAGCAGGAGCTGACCGCCGATGCCGAGGCGCGGGTCGAGTCGCTGCGACGCCAGGTCCGGGCCCTGCGTGAGCAGATCAGCAGTCTGGCCGAGTCGCTGGAGATCGAGCAGGACACGGTGGCCGAGCAGCAGGCCCGCATCGACACCCTGGTGGAGCGGCTCAATGTCGAGCTGGCCCGCGAGGTCGAGGAGCTTTCCGACTACCGCTCCGAGTTCCTCGGTCGGCTGCGCGAGGTGCTGGGCGATGTCGAGGAAATCGAGATCGTCGGTGACCGATTCCGCTTCCAGTCGGAGTTGTTCTTCGATACCGCCTCGGCGGAGATCGGCCCACGGGGCGAGGCGCGCCTCGAGCAGGTGGCCCGGACGCTGAATCGCATCGCCGAGCGCATCCCGCCCGAAATCGACTGGGTGCTGCAGGTGGAGGGCCACACCGACCGGCGGCCCATCAGCACGCCGGAGTTCCCCTCCAACTGGGAGCTGTCCACCGCCCGGGCCCAGTCCATCCTCTACTTTCTGATCGATCAGGGGATCCCGCCCGAGCGGCTGGCCGCGGTGGGGTACGGCGAGTATCAGCCCCTGGTCGAGGGGGACGACCCTGAGGATCTGGCCCGCAACCGGCGCATCGAGCTGCGCCTGAGCAACCGCTAGCCGCGCAGTCCCGTGGGCAGATCCTCGGCGTCGAAAAAGTCCGGGCGCATCATCTCCAGAAAACGCCTCGCCTGGGGCGACAGAAACCGCCCGCGCCGCGACATCGCCCCGTAGGTGCGCTTGGGGAAGACCGCCGGTAGCGGGCGCACCGCGACATCCGAAGTGGCCTCGGTCAGGCAGACATTGCTCACGATGGCAATGCCAAAGCCGAGGCCCACGTAGCGTTTCACCGCCTCCCAGCTGCCCACCTCAAGTCGCACCCGATAGCGCACCGCATGCTGCTGGAAGACCAGATCGATCAGCCGCCAGGTGGTCATCTCCCGGGGCGGGGTGATGTAGTCCTGACCGGCCAAGTCGCGCATGGTGATCACGTCACGCCGCGCCAGCGGATGATCCGGCGGGGTGATCAGCGACAGCCCGTAGGCATAGATGGCCCGGTAGCGGAGCTCGTCGGGCATATCCAGGATGGCGCCCACGGCGAAGTCGACACGATCCTGGCGCAGCGCCTCCATGAGCTCACCCACCGACAGGTGATGCAGACGCACCTCGACGTGGGGGTACTCGGCCATGAAAGGCTCGAGGATGGGGGGCAGCAGATAGAGCGTGGATGACTCGCCGGCACCGATATCCAGTCGACCGCTGTCGAGGGGGCGATTGCCCTCGCTGAATCGGCCGGCCAGCCCATCGATGGCCTCGACCAGCTGATGGGCCTCGGCATGGAGGGCTTCGCCGTCGGGGGTCAGGCGGATGCGCGGACCACGACGCTCAAGCAGGGTGATGCCCAGCTCGCGCTCGAGGGCCTGGATCTGCACGGAGACCGAGGGCTGGGTGACCGCGAGCCGCTCCGCCGCCCGCGAGATGCTACCCGCCTCGGCGGTCAGGCAGAAGGCGCGCAGCTGGCGGAGGCGGTCCTGACGGAAATGCGCGGGCACGTCGGTCGAGCGCGGCATGGAGCCCCTCATCATTAGTTATTCCGATGGTTTGTATTATCTACATTACCTTGTGCAATGGTGCAACGCCGCATACCCTTGGGGAACCGTTTCGGTCAGGAGGAAGCGAGAGCGATGAAAACATTGAAAACAGCGGCAGAGATCGAGAAAGACTGGCAGGAAAACCCCCGCTGGGCGGACGTCAAGCGGCCCTACCCGGCCTCCGAAGTGGTGCGCCTGCGTGGCACCGTTCCGGTGGAGTACAGCCTGGCGACCATGGGCGCGGAAAAGCTCTGGCGCTACCTGCATGACGGCGAGATGGACTATGTGAACGCACTGGGTGCGCTCACCGGCAACCAGGCCATGCAGCAGGTCAAGGCCGGGCTCAAGGCGATCTATCTGTCCGGCTGGCAGGTGGCCGCCGACGCCAACCTGGGCAGCACCATGTATCCCGACCAGTCGCTGTACCCGGCGGACTCGGTGCCGTCGGTGGTCGACCGCATCAACAACACCCTGCTGCGGGCCGACGAAATCCATCATGCCGAGGGTGATGACAGCATCGACTGGATGCAGCCCATCGTGGCCGATGCCGAGGCCGGCTTCGGCGGCGTGCTGAATGCCTTCGAGCTGATGAAGGGCATGATCCGGGCGGGCGCCTCGGGCGTGCACTTCGAGGATCAGCTGGCATCGGTGAAAAAGTGCGGCCACATGGGCGGCAAGGTGCTCGTGCCCACCCAGGAAGCGGTCCAGAAGCTGGTGGCCGCGCGTCTGGCGGCGGACACCATGGATGCGCCGACCCTGCTGGTGGCCCGGACCGATGCCCTCGCCGCTGATCTGATCACCTCGGACGTCGACCCCTACGACGCCCCGCATATCACCGGCGAGCGGACCGTCGAGGGCTTTTTCCGCACCCATGCGGGCGAGGATCAGGCCATCAGCCGCGGGCTGGCCTATGCGCCGTACGCCGACCTGATCTGGTGCGAGACCGGCACCCCGGATCTGGCCTTTGCCAGGCGGTTTGCCGAGGCGATCAAGAAAGAGCACCCCAACACCATGCTGGCGTACAACTGCTCGCCGTCATTCAACTGGCGCGGCAAGCTCGACGAGAAGACCATCGCGAGTTTCCAGAACGAGCTGGCGGCCATGGGGTACAAGTTCCAGTTCATCACGCTGGCCGGCTTCCACAGCCTGAACTACTCGATGTTCGAGCTGGCGCGCGGCTACAAGAGCCGTCAGATGGCGGCCTACTCCGAGCTGCAGGAGGCCGAGTTCGCGGCCGAGCCCAATGGCTACACCGCCACCCGCCATCAGCGCGAGGTGGGGGCCGGTTACTTCGATCAGGTCACCCAGACCATCCAGGGCGGTGTCTCCTCGGTGACGGCGATGACCGGTTCCACCGAAGAGGATCAGTTCAGCGGTCAGTAAGTGGGGATGATCGCCACCCACTGACTTTGCGGGGGCTTCGGCCCCCGTTTTTTTACAGCGACCGCTGGTTGACCCGGGCTGAGACGGCCTCGGCGCTCTCGACCCGCTCGGAGTACCGGTCGACAAGATAGTCCCGACGGTCCCGGGTCAGCCGCGTGAACTTCACCAGCTCTTCCATCACATCGACGATGCGGTTGTAGTAAGGCGAGGGCTTCATGCGGTCGTCGTCGTCGAACTCCATGAACGCCTTGGGCACCGACGACTGGTTGGGGATGGTGATCAGGCGCATCCAGCGCCCCAGCAGGCGCAGCTGATTGACGGCGTTGAAGCTCTGCGACCCGCCGCAGACCTGCATCACCGCCAGGGTCTTGCCCTGGGTGGGGCGGACGCCGCCCATGTTCAGCGGGATCCAGTCGATCTGGGCTTTCATGATGCCGGTCATCGCGCCATGGCGCTCGGGCGAGCTCCAGACAAAGCCGTCGCATTCGGTCGCCAGATCGCGCAGTTCCTGGACCTTGGGGTGATCGGCGTCAGCATCGTCCGGCAACGGCAGGCCCGAGGGATTGAAAATGCGGGTTTCAGCGCCAAGTCGGCGCAGCACCCGGGCGCCTTCCTCGGCACACAGGCGGCTGAACGAGCGCTCGCGCAGCGAGCCATAGAGCAGCAGTATCCGGGGTGGCCGCTCATCAGCCGTCGCAAACAGCTGTTGCCCGTCGATGGGCGCAAATGCCCCTTCGTCCAGGTTGGGGAGGGTGTCCTCACTCATCCGCAGCGTCTCTTCGTCTATTGCTCGCAGTGATCGCGGTGTTGGGCCATGGCACGGCGCAGCCGGGTCAGATCGTCCGCAAACGGCGGCTCGCCCGCCAGGGCGGTGAATGTGCTCCGCAGCCACGCCGGCAGGTCCGGTCGCAGGGCATAATGCACCCACTGGCCGCTGCGGCGGGTGGCCACCAGGCCCACGTCGCGCAGATGCCCCAGGTGCCGGGACATCTTGGGCTGACTGACGTCGATGGCATCGGTCAGTTCGCAGACGCACAGCTCACCGTGCTGGTGCATCAGCAGGGCGGCCCGCAGCCGGGTCTCGTCGCCCAGCAGGCGAAACACCCGGACCGGGTCGATGCCGGTATCAGTCGACGGCGCGATCGCTTCCATCATGGTCGGTCTCCTGGCTGTGGCCGATGTCTTCGAGGGCATGGGCCAGTTTAAGCCGATCCAGCGACTCCATGGGAAGATTCATGAGCAGGCCGAGCCGCCGCCGCAGGGCCGCCGCCGTGTCGCGGAACGCCCGCAGCCGCTCTTCCTCGGTGCCCTCGACCGCGGCCGGATCCGGCAGCCCCCAGTGCGCGGTCATGGGTTGACCGGGCCAGACCGGGCAGGGTTCAGCCGCAGCCTGGTCACAGACGGTGAAAATGAAGTCCATGGTCGGGGCATCGTCGCCGGCAAAAACATCCCAGTTCTTGCTGTAAAGGCCTTCGGTGGGCAGGTCCATGCGCTCGAGCACCTGCAGGGCCAGTGGGTTGACGGTGCCGGTGGCCATGCTGCCCGCGCTGTAGGCGGTAAAGCGGCCATTGCCCATTCTGTTCAGCAGTGCCTCGGCGATGATGCTGCGGGCCGAGTTGCCGGTGCACAGGAACAGTACGTTGTAATGCGCCATGGTGGAGCTCCCTCATCAATGAGGGGCCAGTATATACGGATATACGCATGTGCGCTATCAAATGGTGGGCCCACCAGGATTCGAACCTGGAACCAAAGGATTATGAGTCCTCTGCTCTGACCATTGAGCTATGGGCCCGCAACCGGCGGGAGGCTACTGCTCGTCGAGGAAACCGCGCAGGTTGTCCGAACGGGTCGGATGGCGCAGCTTGCGCAGGGCCTTGGCCTCGATCTGGCGGATACGCTCGCGGGTGACGTCGAACTGCTTGCCGACTTCCTCAAGGGTGTGGTCGGTGTTCATGTCGATGCCGAACCGCATGCGCAGCACCTTGGCCTCGCGCGGCGTCAGTCCGCCAAGTATCTCGCGCACCGACTCGCGCAGCCCCTCGCGGGTTGCCGAGTCCACCGGGGACATGACCGAGGTGTCCTCGATGAAGTCGCCCAGGTGCGAGTCCTCGTCGTCGCCGATGGGCGTCTCCATCGAGATCGGCTCCTTGGCGATCTTGAGCACTTTGCGCACCTTGTCCTCGGGCATTTCCATGCGCTCGGCGAGCTCCTCGGGGTAGGGCTCACGGCCCATTTCCTGGAGCATCTGCCGGGACACCCGGTTGAGCTTGTTGATGGTCTCGATCATGTGGACCGGGATGCGGATGGTGCGGGCCTGGTCCGCGATCGAGCGGGTGATGGCCTGACGGATCCACCAGGTGGCATAGGTGGAGAACTTGTAGCCACGGCGGTATTCGAACTTGTCCACCGCCTTCATGAGTCCGATGTTGCCTTCCTGGATCAGGTCCAGGAACTGCAGCCCCCGGTTGGTGTACTTCTTGGCGATGGAGATCACCAGCCGCAGGTTGGCCTCGACCATCTCCTTTTTGGCCCGGCGGGCGCGGGCCTCGCCGATGGACATGCGGCGGTTGATTTCCTTGATCTCCGCCGGCGGCAGGCCGGTGAGCTCGCGGATGCGGATCAGCTCCGACTGCTGTTCGATCAGTGCCTCGCGGCACTCGGCCATCTGCTTGCTGTACTTCTTGCCCTCGGCGACGACCTGATCGACCCAGCCGGTGTCGGTCTCGTGCCCCGGAAAGCTGGCGATGAAGTCCTTGCGCGGCATCCCGCCCTGCTTGGTGGCCACGCGCATGACCTCGCGCTCGCCGGCGCGCACGCCTTCGACCGCCTTGCGCAGGTTGGCTGCCAGCCCATCGATGACCTTGGGCACGAACTTGATGGCCAGGAACAGGCCGGTCATTTCCTCGCGGATCTCGCCGACCCGGGGGCTGTCCGAGCCGTCGCGCTCGAGGGTTTCCACCAGCTCGGCGTGCAGCACCTCGATGCGGTCGAAGATCTCAGCCGCGCGCTCGGGATCGGGGCCGGTCTCCGGCGCCGCCACCTCTTCGTCATCCTCGGCTTCCGCTTCGCGGGCCTCCGCCTCGCGGGCGGCCTCGTCGGCCTGCGCCTGATGGCGGGCGACAACCTCGGGGACGTTATCGACCAGCTCGCTGACGTTGCGGAACCCGGCCACCACTTCGGCCAGGCGCAGTTCGCCGTTCTGGATCCCCTTGTGCAGGGCCACCATGGTGCGCGATGACTCGGGGTAGCCCGACAGCGCACGCAGGACCTGATCGAGCCCGTCTTCGATGCGCTTGGCCAGCTCGATCTCGCCCTCGCGGGTGAGCAGCTCCACGGTTCCCATCTCACGCATGTACATGCGGACCGGGTCCGTGGTGCGACCGAACTCCGCATCCACCGCCGCGAGTGCCGCCGCGGCCTCTTCGGCCTCGTCCTCGTCGGTGGACACGGCGCTGTCGCTGAGCATCAGGGTGTCGGCATCGGGCGCGGTCTCGTGGACCGGGATCCCCATGTCGTTGATCATGCTGATGATGTCTTCGATCTGCTCGGGCTCGACGATATCGTCGGGCAGATGATCGTTGACCTCCGCATAGGTGAGGTATCCCTGCTCTTTGCCGCGGGCAATGAGTTCGCGAATCTGGGATTGCTGATCCTGGCTTGCCATAGACTACCGATGCTGGAGTTGTGTCGGAGGGACGCAATTAATGCATAACAGCGTATATTAGCATTGACTGGCTAATCTACAATCCCGTCGGCGATTGCGTCCCTATTGTTTGAGTCGTATCCACTCCGACCATTCATCGGTCGTGAGGGTGCCTGCCTGGAGGCGTTCGTTGAGCTGCGTCAGGCGTCGCTCCACCGCAATGCGGCGGATCTGCGCCATGGCGTCGCCGAATTCCGCCTCCAGGCCTTCGGCCGGTACCAGGTGATTCCAGGTGGCGAGCTTCCAGAGGGCGCCCTCGTGCTCGCTGTCCCGAAACCGCTCAAGTATCGCACTGGAGTTGAGATGGGGGTCCTGCCGGGCGAGTTCAAGCATATCCACCAGCAGCGGCAGCCCCGGCAGGTCATTCAGCCGCCTGAGTGCATCCAGGTCGTCGACGCCCTGCGCCAGCGCCGGGGATTCCAGCAGCAGCGCTATGGCGAGGCGCACCGGGGTGCGTCGGACGCCGGCGTTGTCCACGGCCACCGGCTCGCGTCGCCGGGCGCGCTGGTCCCGGGTGAGTGTTTCGCGGCCATCCACCACCCCCTCGAGGTAATCGGTTTCGAGGCGTGCCAGCCCGGCCACCCGCTCACAGAGCATATGCCGGTAGACATCCGGGGGCAGGCGCTGGAGCAGCGGCAGGGCCTTTTCAACAAACCGCGCCCGGCCATCCATGCTCTGCATGTCGGTATCCGCCTCTAGCCGCTCGATCAGGTAATCCGACAGCGGGGTCGCGTGCTGCAGCTGGGCCTCGAAACCCTCGCGGCCATGGCTGCGCACCAGGCTGTCGGGGTCTTCGCCGTCCGGCAGGAACAGAAAACGGATCTGTCGGCCCTGGCGCATGGTGGGCAGGGCGTTTTCCAGCGCCCGCCAGGCGGCCTGCCGCCCGGCACTGTCGCCGTCAAAGCAGAAGATGATGTCGCCCGTGGTCTTCAGCAGCCGTTCCACCTGGCGTGTCGAGGTGGCGGTGCCCAGGGTGGCGACCGCCCGCGGCAGGCCGTGCTGGGCCAGCGCGACCACGTCCATGTAGCCCTCGACCACGACGATGTCGGCGGGCTGGCGGTCGGCCTGCAGCACCTCGTAGAGCCCATAGAGCGACTCGCCCTTGTGGAACACCGGCGTTTCGGGCGAGTTGAGGTATTTCGGCTCGCCGTCGTCGAGCACCCGGCCGCCGAAGCCCACCGTGCGGCCGCGGCGATCGCGGATCGGGAACATGATCCGGTCGCGGAACCGGTCATAGACCCGTCCGCCGTCACGCTCGATCACCAGCCCGGCCTGCTTGAGCTCGTCGGCCGCGCCGAGCCGCCCGAGCAGGTTGTCCCAGCCCGGTGGCGCGAAGCCGATCCCAAAGCGCCGGGCGATCTCGCCGCTCAGCCCGCGTTTCTGCAGATAGTCGATGGCGCGCTGGCGCTGCGGGTGTTGGCGCAGCCACTGCTGGTACGACCGATCGGCACGCTCGAGCACGGCGAACAGCGGGGCATGATTATTCTGGACGCCCGCATCGGCGGTGTTCTCGGGCATTTCCATGCCGGCCATCTGGGCGAGCTGGGCGACCGCCTCTCGAAAATCCAGGCGGTCGTATTCCATGAGAAAGCGGATCGCACTGCCGTGGGCGCCGCAGCCGAAGCAGTGATAGAACTGCTTGTCGGTGCTGACGGTGAACGACGGGGTCTTCTCGCCATGGAACGGGCACAGGCCCATCTGGTTGCTGCCCGAGCGCTTGAGCTGGACACGCTCGCCCACCACATCGGCGATGTCGATGCGGGCGAGCAGCTCGTCGATGAAGGAATCGGGGATTCGGCCGGCCATGGCTGCCAGTCTACGGCAAAGCGCCCGCCGTCGGGGGCGGGGTGCTCAGGCCAGGTGCTGCTTGACGCGGGCGCTGACCGCGCTCATGTCGGCCCGCCCCTGCATCTGCGGTTTGAGTACCGCCATGACCCGGCCCATGTCACGCACGGACTCGGCCGCGGTCTGTTCGATGGCGGCGGCCACCCGGGCATCGATCTCGGCCTCGTCGAGGGCCTTGGGCAGAAACTCGCCGATGACCTCGATTTCGGCCTTTTCGGCGGCGGCCAGCTCGGCGCGCCCGGCCGCCTCGTACTGCTCGATGGATTCGCGCCGCTGCTTGACCATTTTATCGAGGATCGCGAGCACGTCGGCATCGTCGAGAGTGCGACGCTCGTCGACTTCCTTTTGCTTGATCGCGGCGCTGATCATGCGCAGCGTGCCGAGGCGCGGCTTGTCGCCCGCGCGCATCGCCGCCTTGACGGCATCGGACAGCTGCGTGCCGAGTTCACTCACTGTGCGGATGCCCCTCAGTAGAGGCGCTGACCGCGCTGGTTCTCGCGCTGTACGCGCTTGGCATGCCGCTTGACCGCCGCTGCCTGCTTGCGCTTGCGCTCCTGGGTGGGCTTTTCATAATGCTCGCGGCGACGTACTTCCGAGAGTACACCGGCCTTCTCGCAGGAGCGCTTGAAGCGGCGCAGTGCCACCTCGAAGGGCTCATTCTCGCGAACCTTGACGTTCGGCATAGTGCTCTAACCTTACCGTGTTGCTGTAAACGACGTAGAATCAAGGGACTTGGATTCAGCCCTACAGTCTAAGCGGAGAGACCAGCGATTGCAAAAACCCAGCGCCCGGGGCGAGCGATGATCACCCTGGGCATCGAGACCTCCTGCGACGAGACCGGCATTGCCCTTTATTCGGACAAAGCCGGGTTGGTGGCCCATCGACTGCACAGCCAGGCAGCCACCCATGCCCGCTATGGCGGCGTGGTGCCCGAGCTTGCCTCGCGCGATCACATCCGTCGCGTGCTGCCGCTGGTCGAGGACTGCCTGGCCGAGGCGGGGCTGCGGCCCGCTGACATCGATGGCGTGGCCTACACCCGCGGGCCGGGGCTGGCCGGGGCGCTGCTGGTGGGCGCGGCGGTGGCGGAGAGTCTCGGCTGGGCGCTCGAGCGTCCGGTGCTGGGGGTCCATCACATGGAGGCGCACCTGCTGGCGCCCATGCTCGAGGCCGATCCCCCGGGTTTCCCGTTTGTCGCGCTGCTGGTCTCGGGCGGTCATACCCTGCTGGTCGAGGTGACCGGCCTGGGTCGCTACCGGATTCTGGGCGAGTCGCTGGATGATGCGGCGGGCGAGGCCTTTGACAAGACCGCCAAGCTGCTGGGGCTGCCCTATCCGGGCGGGCCACAGCTCGAGGCACTGGCCGGCGGGGGTGAGGCGGGATCGCTGCGCTTTCCGCGGCCCATGACCGACCGGCCGGGGTTCGACTTCAGCTTCAGCGGACTGAAGACCGCCGTGCTCAATGCCGTGCGCGACGCCGATCCGCCGATCCCGCGCGAGACCGTCGCCCGGGCCTTCCAGGATGCCGTGGTGGAGACGTTCGCCATCAAGGTGCGGCGGGCGCTTCAGGCGACCGGTGCCGGCCATCTGGTGGTGGCCGGCGGTGTGGGTGCCAACCAGGCGCTGCGCGGGCGGCTGCGTTCGGTGGCCGCCGCCGAGGGCGCGGCGGTGGCCTTCCCGCGGCTGGCGTTCTGCACCGACAACGGCGCGATGATCGCCTACGCCGGGCACTGCCGGCTCGCCGCCGGCGAGCGCAGCGGTGACGGGGCCGATGTGCGCCCGCGGTGGCCGCTTGACGAGCTGCGCCCGCCGGCGGCCGCCGACTAGCGCTGGCCGATGCGCGGTTCGGTGCCGTTGGCGATGCGCCGGATATTGCCCCGATGCCGCCAGGCGGTGAGCAGCGCCATCCCCGCGGCCATTACGGCCAGCGCGGGTGCCGGGGTGATGAGCAGGAAATAGGCCGGCGCCAGTGCAAAGCTGACCAGCGCCGCCAGTGACGACATCCGGGCAAGCCCCGCCACGACCGCCCAGGTCAGTGCCACTGCCAGGCCCGCCGGCCACGCGGCGGCGATGAAAATGCCCAGGCCCGTGGCAATGCCCTTGCCGCCCTGAAACCCGAAGAACACCGGGTACAGATGCCCCAGGAAGGCCGCGCCGCCGACGCTCGCCACGGTGATGCCGGGCAGTTCCAGCGCCTGTGCGATGAGCACCGGCACCACGCCCTTCAACGCATCGCCAAGCAGCGTGGCCAGCGCCGCGGGGCGGCCGCCCAGACGCAGCACGTTGGTGGCCCCCGGATTGCCGCTGCCGTCGTGGCGTGGATCGCCCAGGCCAAGCAGTCGGGCCACCAGCACGCCGGTGGACACGGAGCCGGCCAGATAGCCGAGGATGACAAGGGCAGCGTCGATCATGGCGGTATTCCATCGGCTGCCGGGGGCCGGGTCAAGCGGGCCTTGTGCTGGCCGCGGCGACATGAAATGCTCCGGCCGTTATGGATACTGTGTTCCTCGAGGCACTCTCGCTGCGCGCCGTGATCGGCGTCCATGCCTGGGAGCGGGCCTTCGCCCAGCGCCTTGAGCTGGATCTGGACCTGGCGGTGGACACCACGCAGGCCGCTGCCACCGATGCCATCGATGCGGCGGTGGATTACGCCGCCCTCAGCGACCGGCTGACCCAGTCCGCGGCGGCCTCCGACTGCCAGCTCATCGAGACCCTGGCGGATCGGCTGGCCGGTGTGGTGCTCGAAGACGGCCGGATCGCCCGGGTTGAGCTGACCCTGCGCAAGCCCGGGGCGGTCCCGGCGGCTCGGAACGTGGGTGTCCGTATCACCCGAAGCCAATCAGAGGTCCCATGAATCGTGCCTATCTGAGCATCGGCAGCAACATCGAACCCGAGCGCCATGTCCGCGCCGCGGTCGCCGCACTGAACGAGCGCTTCGGGCCGCTGACGCTCTCGCCGGTCTACCAGACCCGTGCCGTCGGCTTTGACGGCGACGACTTCTACAACCTGGTGGTGGGGCTCGACACCGATACCGCCGTCGATCAGCTGGCCGCGGCCTGCCGCGAGATCGAGACCGAGCAAGGCCGGCAGCGGACCGACCGGCGCTTCAGTGCCCGGACGCTGGACATCGACCTGCTTACGCTGGGCAACATCATCCGCGACGATGTCCCGATCCTGCCGCGTGACGAAATCCTCAAATATGCGTTCGTGCTCAAGCCCCTGGTGGATATCGCACCGGATGAACGCCACCCGCTGGATGGCCGGCGCTACGCCGATATCTGGGCGTCGTTCGAGGATGACGATGGGTTGAAGCCGATCGCGCTCGACCTTTCCACCGAAAACGGCGGCTGATCATGGCCCGGCGTGATGGCCCCGAGGCACCGCCGGCGCCGGATGCGGCCGCGGCGCGGCACAGCGCCGAACTGCGCGAGCGGATCGATGCCGCGATTGCCATGGCCGGCGGGCGGATGGACTTTGCCGAGTATATGGCGCTGGCCCTGTACGCGCCGGGTCTGGGCTATTACAGCGCCGGGCAGACCCGTTTCGGGCCGGGGGGCGACTTCACCACCGCACCGCTCATGTCGCCGCTGTTCGCCTGGACGCTGGCGCGCGAGGTCCAGCGCACCCTCGAGGCGGTCGACGGCGATACCGTGCTCGAGTTCGGCGCCGGAACCGGCCGCATGGCGGCGGATCTGCTCGAGGCGCTGGCGGCGGCCGACGCACGGCCGGCGCGGTATCTGATCATCGAGGTCAGCGCCGACCTCCGTGCCGAACAGGCCCGCACGCTGGAGGCCCTTGATCCGGATCTGCGTGATCGGGTGACCTGGCTCGAGCGACTGCCGGCGACGCCGATCCGGGGTGTGGTGCTGGCCAACGAAGTGATGGATGCCCTGCCGGTGCGGCGCTTCCAGCGCACCGCCACGGGGGTGGACTGCCTGGCGGTGGGGCATGACGGGGACGGCGCGCTGGCGTGGCAGACCCGTCCCGCCGACGACGAGCTGCAGGCCGCCGTCGCCGGCATTGAGGCGGCCATTGGCGAGCGGCTGCCGGCGGGCTACTGCTCGGAATGGTGCCCGTCGCTGGCCCCCTGGGTGGCCGAACTGGGCGAGCTGCTGGCGGCCGGCGCGGCGTTCCTCATCGACTATGGCTACCCCCGGGCCGAGTACTATCACCCCCAGCGCGCCACCGGCACGCTGCTATGTCACTACCGCCATCGCGCCCACGACGATCCGTTTTTCTGGCCGGGGCTGCAGGACATCACCGCCTCGGTGGATTTCACCGCCGTGGCGGACGCCGGCCTCGATGCGGGGCTGGACCTGCTGGGCTTCGCCACCCAGGGCAACTTCCTGACCGGGGCCGGATTGACCGAGGTGCTTCAGGCGCAGGCCGGCGAAGACTCTGACCGGGCGGCCGAGCTGGCGCAGAGCGCCAAGCCGCTGATCTTTCCCGACGAGCTCGGCGAGCGCTTCAAGGTGCTGGGCCTGGGGCGTGGCATGGCGGCGCCACTGCCGGGCTTTTCCTTTGCCGACCATCGGGCGCGCTTGTCACCAAAAGGAAATTAATTTAGTACTAAATAAACGGCGGTCAATCACAATTAGATACCGGAGAACGGAATGGACTCCCCCGGCCCCTATCGATACCGACTTGTAGATCTCCCGGGCCCCCGGGGCAATGCCTGGTTCTCGTCGTATCTCTCGCGCCCGGTCCGCGAACTGCTTGATGCCGGTCCTGCCGCCCAGCGCCGCCTCCAGTCCCCCCACAGTGCCGATGTGTGTATCCTTTTCACCGATATCCGGGGGTTTACCGATCTCTCGCCGACCATCGATCTGGATGCCCTGTTTCGCACCGTTGATGCCTGTATCGGCCGCCAGATCCGATTGATCGAATACTACAACGGCTATGTCGATAACTTTACCGGCGACGGACTGATGGCGGTTTTCGACGGCAGCGGGATGGAGGAAAACGCCTGCCGCTGCGCCCTCGAGGTGGTGGCACGGGCCCTGCCGGTTCTACGCTGCCCCGAGGCGACGGTCATGCCCATCGGTGCCGGTCTGCACCGGGGGCATGTGGCCATGGGTACTCTGGGGGCGGAGACGCGGCGCACCTATACGTCGATTGGCGATACGGTCAACCGCGCGGCGCGGCTGGCGGGATTTGCGTGGGGAAGGGAGCTGATGATCAGCAATCGCATCCGAGAAGGGGTCAGCGCCGACATCGCCCGGCATTTCGCGCCGGTGCCGGTCAGTCGGCTGCGGCGGGACATGGATCCGGTGGCGCCGGTCTATCGATCGAGGCGCGCCTGAATGGACCTTGTCCAGGCACTCTGGCTGGGCCTGATCCAGGGCCTGACCGAATTTCTGCCCATTTCCAGTTCGGCGCATCTGATTCTCGTGCCGCGACTCCTGGGCTGGCCCGACCAGGGGCTGGCGTTTGATGTGGCCGTCCATGTCGGCACGCTGCTGGCGGTGATGCTGCATTTCCGCCGCCAGGTGGGACCGCTGGTGGGGGATACGCTGGTCTCGGTCTGGCGCCGCCAGCCGGTGGGGGAAAGCCGTCTGGGCTGGGCGCTGATCATCGGCACGCTGCCGCTGGTGGCCGGTGCGCTGATCCTGGCGGACGCCGCCGAGGGCGTATTCCGCGACCCGCGGGTGATCGCCACCGCGACCATCGGCTTCGGCGTCCTGCTGTGGGTCGCCGCGCGTCGTGCCGGTCCGCGCGATGAGCACAGCATCGGTCCGGGGGCCGCACTGTTCATCGGCGCCGCCCAGGTCCTCGCGATCATTCCGGGGACGTCACGCTCCGGCATCACCATGACCGCGGGACTGTGGCTGGGGCTGGAGGCGACGGCGGCGGCGCGCTTCTCATTCCTGCTGTCGATGCCGGCCATCGCCCTGGCGGGCGCGTGGAAGGCGCTGCAGCTGGGCGCCGCCGACGGGCCGGTGAACTGGGGGGTGTTCGGTTTTGGCGCCCTGGTTTCGGGGGTCTCGGCCTATCTGTGCATTCGGGTGTTTCTGGCGCTGGTCGCGCGGCTTGGCATGACGCCATTCGTCATCTACCGGCTGGTGCTGGGTGGGGTGCTGCTGGTGATGTTCAGCGGCGCTGGGCCTGCAGCCGGGTAATGACCTCGATGCGGGCGCCGCGGATGGCGCGGCCGATGGCCGGTCCGCTGAGTCCCGCCTCCACGAACGTCGAGGCATCCACCTCGCGGCAGCGGGCGAATGCGGTGCGCAGCCACTCGGCCTGCGGATAGGGCCGGTCCTCAAGCCCCTTGCGGCCGCGGTAGTCCGCCTCGCAGGCGAGCAGGAACGGATCCAGCCGCTCGGGCCGTCGGAACAGGTCCAGCCCCTCCATCAGCGCCAGCACGTCATCGGCCGCCAGCGCCTGTACCCGGTGGCAGTCCAGGTGATGGCGGGTGACGCCGAGGGCGAGATCACGGCACGCCGACGGCACCCGGAGTCGTTCGCAGAGTGTCTTGACCAGTGGGACGCCGCGCGCCTCGTGACCACGGTGCCCGGGCAGCTGTTCGGCCGGGGTCACGCCCTTACCCAGATCGTGGACCAGCGCCGAGAAGCGCGTGGCCAGGTCGGCATCCAGCCGCACCGCCTGGGCCAGCACCCGCAGGATATGGTCGCCGGTGTCGATTTCCGGGTGATGCCGGGCCGGTTGGGGGATGCCGAACAGGCAGTCCACCTCGGGCATCAGCACCGCCAGCGCCCCGCAGTCGCGCAGAAGGCGGATGTACTCATCCGGTGCCGGGGCCATCAGCGCCTTGGCGGTTTCCTGCCAGACCCGCTCGGGGACCAGCGCCTCGACTTCGCCATTGGCGACCATCCCGCGGCACAGGCTCAGCGTTTCGTCGGCCACCTCGAAACCCAGCGGCGCCAGGCGGGCGGCAAACCGGGCCAGCCGCAGGATCCGCACCGGGTCCTCGCGAAACGCCGGCGAGACATGCCGCATCCGTCGGGCCTTGAGGTCGTCGTAGCCATGGAAGGGATCGATCAGGCTGCCGTCCGGCGCCCGGGCCATGGCGTTGATGGTCAGGTCGCGGCGCCCCAGATCCGCGGCCAGACTGACGTCGGGATCGGCATGAAAGGTGAACCCGTGATAGCCGGGGCCGGTCTTGCGCTCGGTGCGCGCCAGGGCGTATTCCTCGTGGGTGTGCGGGTGCAGGAACACCGGAAACTCGCGGCCCACCGGCTCGAAGCCGCGTTCGGTCATGGCCTCGGGGCTGGCCCCGACCACCACCCAGTCATGTTCGTGCACCGGCAGGCCGAGCAGGCGGTCGCGAACGGCCCCGCCCACTTCGTAGACTTCGAGGCCGGCCGTGGTCACTCGGAGTGACGCCCCGCATCGCGGCGCCACTCGTCGTAGCGGTCCCGGGATTTCTGACCGCCCAGATAGCCCGGCGCCACCGCCTCGAGGGCGGTCGGGTGGATGCCCAGATCGGGCAGGGCGTTGTGACTGCAGACGTTGTCCACCTGGGCGGACAGGTAGTTGTCGTAGGTGTAGGGCTGGCCGGGCACCCGCTGCATGATCCGGCCCTGCAGCCGTGACAGCCCGTCGGGCAGCCCGACGATGGCGCGCCGGACGCCCAGCAGCTCGGCCACATAACGGACCAGCGTTTTCAGCGAGTACACCGTCGGGCCGCCCAGCTCGTAGGTCCTGCCAAAGGTCCGGCGGTCGCTGAGGGCGGTCTCAAAAGCCGCCGCCACATCATCAACGTAGACCGGCTGGAATTTGGCCTCGGGCGTGGGCAGCGGCATCACCGGCGCCATCCTGAGCAGACCGGCGAAGGTGTTGAGAAAGCTGTCGGCGGGGCCGAAGACCACCGAGGGCTTGAACACCGTCACCGCCAGTTCATCGCCATTGGCGGCCAGCGCCAGGCGCTCGCCCTCGCCCTTGGTCTGCTGATAGCGGCTGGGCCCATCGATGTCGGCGCCCAGCGCGCTCATGTGCAGCAGGCGCTTGACGCCGGCCGTGTGGCAGGCCTCGAGCAGCTTTTCGACCAGCCGGACGTGCACGGTCTCGAAATCGCGACCGGGCTTTTTCGACTCGTTGAGGATCGCCACCAGGTTGATGACGGCATCCACCCCCTCGAGCTGTGCGGCGAGCTGCTGCGCGTCGTGGATATCGGTCTCCACCAGCTCGAGATTGGGGATGGGCAGCAGGTGGCGATTGCGCTCGCGGCGGCGCGTCAGCACCTTGATGTGAATGGGGGTGTTGGCGAGGCGGTTGGCGATCTGGCGACCGACGAATCCGGTGCCGCCGAGGATGCAGACAGTCTGGATGCGCATGATTGCCGCGCTCTCCCTGATTGGCTTGTCGATGCACCCATTGTAGAGCAAATGACATACTGTCGGTTTGCACGCGCTGGAATGAGGTCATGGTGCTGTCGCTGCTCATCTACGTCGCCGCTGGTGCGGTGGTCGGGTTTGTCTCGGGCCTGTTCGGCATCGGCGGCGGCGTGATTGTGGTGCCCATGCTCCTGCCGATCTTCCAGGCCCAGGGGCTGAGCATGGATGTGGCCATGCACATGGCGGTGGGCAGCTCGCTGGCGACCATCGTCATCACCGGCCTGTCCTCGGCCCGCGCCCACTGGCGGCTGGGCAACCTGGTGGTCTCGGCGCTGCCGTGGCTGGTGGCGGGCCTGGTCACCGGGGCATTGATCGGCGCCCAGCTGGCGGCGGCCCTGTCCGGCGATATCCTGCGGATCATCTTTGCGCTGTTCGTGCTCGCCCTGGCGGCGCGCATGGCGTTTGCGCTGGAACCTCCGCCGGGCCGGATCATGCCACGGCCGGCCGCGGTGGCGGCGGTGGGGGGCGTGATCGGCACCCTGTCGAGCCTGGTGGGGATCGGCGGTGGGACACTGGTGGTGCCGTTTCTGGTCTGGTCGGGGGTGGCCATGCGTCAGGCGGTGGGCACATCGGCGGCGGCGGGGGTGAGCATCGCGCTGGCCGGCAGCATCGGCTTCATTGTCGCCGGCACCGGCGAGGATCGCCTGCCAGCGCTGAGCACCGGTTATATCTACTGGCCGGCGGTGGGCGGGATCACCGTGGCCAGCGTGTTCCTCGCCCCCGTGGGCGCGCGGGTCGCGAGCCGCATCCCGGCGGTCTGGCTGCGGCGGATCTTTGCCGGCTTTCTGGTGATCGTCGGGCTGCGGCTGCTGCTGTCGGGCTGAGCCCTTATGACAGCCCGAGCTTGTGCTCGAGGTAGTGGATGTTGGTGCCCCCTTCCTCGAAGCCGCGGTCGGTGAGCAGGTCCTCGTGCAGGGCGGTGTTATCGGTGATGCCCTCAATCACCAGCTCGCTCAGCGCCGTGCGCATGCGGGCGATGGCGCTCGGTCGATCGGCCCCCCAGGTGATGACCTTGCCGATCATGGAGTCGTAGTGGGGGGGCACGTGATAGCCACTGTAGACATGCGAGTCCACCCGCACGCCGGGGCCGCCGGGGGCGTGGTAGACGGTGATCTGACCCGGTGAGGGGACGAACCGCACCGGGTCCTCGGCATTGATCCGGCACTCGATGGCGTGGCCGCGGAACTCGATGTCGGACTGGGCGAAGGACAGCGGCGCGCCTCCGGCGATCAGGATCTGCTCGGCCACCAGGTCGCGGCCGGTCACCATTTCCGTCACGGGGTGCTCGACCTGGATGCGGGTGTTCATCTCGATGAAGTAGAACTCGCCGTCCTGGTAGAGGAACTCGAACGTCCCCGCGCCGCGATAGCCCAGACGCTCGCAGGCGCGGGCGCAGCGCTCGCCAATGGCGGCCCGCTCGTCGTCACTGATGCCCGGCGCGGGGCTTTCCTCGATGACCTTCTGATGGCGGCGCTGCATCGAGCAGTCGCGCTCGCCCAGGTGCACCGCATGACCGGACTCATCCGCCATGACCTGGATTTCGATATGGCGGGGATTGTCCAGGTATTTCTCCATGTACACCGTGCTGCTGCCAAAGGCGTTGCTGGCCTCGGTACGGGTCATGGCGATGGCATGCAGCAGCCCGCCTTCACTGTGGACCACGCGCATGCCCCGACCGCCACCGCCGGCCGCGGCCTTGATGATTACCGGAAAGCCGATGTCGTGGGCCAGGCGCAGGTTCTCGGCGTCGTCGTCGCCCAGTTCGCCATCCGAGCCGGGCACGCAGGGCACGCCCGCGGCCTTCATGGATTCAATGGCCGAGACCTTGTCGCCCATCAGGCGAATGGTCTCGGGGCGCGGGCCGATGAACCGGAACCCGGACTGCTCGACACGCTCGGCAAAGTCGGCGTTCTCCGACAGAAAGCCGTAGCCGGGGTGGATGGCCACCGCGTCGGTGAGCTCTGCGGCGCTGATGATGGCGGGGATGTTCAGATAGCTCTCCGCCGAGCTGGCCGCGCCGATGCACACCGACTCGTCGGCCAGGCGCACGTGCTTGAGATCGCGGTCGGCGGTGGAGTGGACCGCGACTGTGCCAATGCCGAGTGCCCGGCAGGCGCGCAGGATGCGCAGGGCGATTTCCCCGCGGTTGGCGATGAGGACCTTGTCGATCATGCCGCGCCCCTACTCGATGATGAACAGCGGCTGGTCAAACTCCACCGGCTGCCCATTCTCGACCAGAATGCTCCGGACAACGCCGGCGCGGTCGGATTCGATCTGATTGAGCATCTTCATGGCCTCGATGATGCAGAGCGTGTCGCCGGCGCCCACCGCCTGGCCTTCCTCGACAAACGCACTGGCGTCGGGGGAGGAGGCCCGGTAGAAGGTGCCCACCATCGGCGAGCGCACGGCATGCCCGCTGGGTTCGGGGGCGGCGGGTTCGGCCGCGGCCGGTTCCGGCGCGGTGGGTGCCGCCGGCGCGGGCGGTGGGGCCGCGGCCGCCGGCGCCGCCACCTGGGTGACACCACGGTTGATGCGCACGCTTTCCTCGCCCTCGTGGATCTCGATCTCGTTGACGCCGGACTCGTCCAGCAGCTCGATCAGGCGTTTAATCTTGCGAATGTCCATGGTGGGTCAGTTCCGTTCGATGGTTTCAAGCAGGGCGGTGAGGGCGAGCTCATAACCCATGGGGCCCAGCCCGGCGATCACGCCGGTGGCGATGTCCGACAGATACGAGTGCTGGCGGAACGCCTCACGGGCGTGGATGTTGGACAGGTGCACCTCGATGAAAGGCAGTCCCACCGCCAGCAGCGCATCGCGCAGCGCCACGCTGGTATGCGTGAAGGCGGCCGGGTTGATGATGATGCCGTCGACGCCGTGGGCTGGGGCCTGTTGGATCGCGTCGACAAGGTCATGCTCGGCATTGCTCTGGCGGCACTCGACGGTGGCCCCCGCGGCGTGGGCGACGGCCTCCAGCCGGGTGTTGATGGCCTCGAGGCTGGATGAGCCATAAAGCCCCGGTTCACGCACCCCCAGCATGTTCAGGTTGGGGCCGTGGAGCACCAGTAACCGCGTCATGACCGAGACTCACCATTGACCATATACCGCAATTTTCGCCCAGCCGCCGTTTTTTGTCCATCGTCGGCGCCGATGGCGTCGGGATCGGCGCAGATCACCCCTGTGTGTCCGTGAGATCGTTCAGGACCGGGCGCAGATCCGGCTCGTGAATCTGGCCGCTGAAGCGCTCGACGATGGTGCCGTCACGATCGATGACCACGGTGTAGGGCAGCGTGCCGCGCGGGTTGCCGTAGTCGGCCGCCACGTCGATCGCCGACTCCATGCCGTAGAAGCTGGGATAGCCCATTTCGACGTTGGCAAGAAACCCGCGGATGGCTTCGGGGTCGTCGATGGCCACGCCCAGAAACTGCACGCCCCGGGCCGAGAAGGCCTGGTCGAGGCGCGAGAACAGGGGGATTTCCTCGCGGCAGGGCGCGCACCAGGTCGCCCAGAAGTTGAGGACGATCACCTCGCCGTCCCATTCCTCGATGCTACGCGGTCCGTCGTCGAGCATTTCCAGGCTGAAGGCCGGGCGGGTGGTCTCGGACTCGCCCGAGCCCTGTAGCCACAGCACCGCCAGAATACCGCCGCCGGCGCCGATCAGTGCCGCCATCAGCACCGTCAATGCCGTGCGCACGCCGGCGCTCATCCGCTCAGCCCGGCAAGACCGCTGCGCGCCCGCTCGATGAACGGTTGCGGGCGCAGAAAGCCCACCACCCGTGCGTCGCGGCGTTCATTGCCCTCGGGGCCGTAGAAGATGATCGCCGGCGGCAGATAGACATCCAGGCGGTCCATCAGCCGGCGATGGCGCGGCGCCATGTCGGTGACATCGGCGCGCAGCCGCACGGCGTCGGCCACCGCGTCCTGGACCGCGGGGTCGGTGAATGTGCGCTCCTCGAGCTGGACGCAGTAGACGCACCAGTCGGCGTAGATGTCGATCATGACCGGTCGGTCGGCGGCGCGCGCCTCCGCCAGCGCCGATTCCAGATCATCGACGCTGTCGATGTCGCGGAACGTCATGGCCTGCGACTGTTCGCTGGCGCCGCCGGACAGGGCAAGGCCCGCCAGTGGACGCATGACATTGTCGCCGCCCGAGGCGGCACCGATCAGGCTGACCGTCCCCCAGATCAATGCCGCCAGTCCCAGCGTGCGGGCCGCACGCTGGCGGTTGCCCGCGGTGCCATCGCTGCGCTCGAGTCCGCCCAGCCAGACACCGCAGCCAATCAGCAGCAGCCCCCACAGCGCCAGGGTGACGGTGCCGGGCAGGAAGCGCTCGAGTGTCCACAGCGCCACGGCCAGAAAGCCCACCCCAAAGATCGCGCGGACGACGTTCATCCACGGCCCGCTCCTGGGCAGCCAGCGGCCGGCCGCCGTGCCGATCAGCAGCAGCGGCAGTCCCATGCCGTTGGCCAGGGTGAACAGGGCCAGCCCACCCAGCCAGGCGTCGCCGGTGCTGCCGATGAACACCAGCGCCGCGATCAGCGCCGGGCCCGAGCAGGCGCCGACGATCAGGGTCGAGAGCACGCCCATGAGCGCGACGCCCAGAACGGTGCCGCCACGCTGGCGATTGGACAGTGCCGTCAGGCGGGTCTGCAGGGCCGTGGGCAGGCGCAGCTCGAAGGCCCCGAACATGCCCAGCGCCAGCACGACAAACACGGCGGCAAAGCTGCCCAGCACCCAGGGCGACTGCAGGTCGGCCTGGACCGCGGCGCCGGTCATGCCGGCGGCCATTCCCGCCAGGGCGTAGGTGATCGCGGTGGACTCGACATACACCAGGGACAGTGTCAGCGCGCGCAGGCTGCCGCTGCGATGGGGGTCGCCGGCGATCAGTCCCGAGAGGATCGGGATCATCGGGTACAGGCAGGCGGTAAAGGCGAGCAGCAGCCCGGCGGCGAAAAAGCCGGCAAGGATGGCGGGCAGGCTGGCGGTGTTGAGCAGCCCCTCGAGTCGGCCCGCCTCGCCGCCGCCGGCACCGGCCGGCGCCTCGCGGGAGCTGGCCGTGGGTGTCTCGCCCGATGCGGTGCTCGATGACCCGGCTTCCAGACGCACGGCCTGAGGATTGATGGTGTAGTCCAGCGCCGCATCGCCGACCTGACCGGTTGCGCGATAGGGCGGATAGCAGACGCCGGCGTCGGAACAGCCCTGGAAGGTGATCGCGATGGATGTGCCAGCACTGACCGGCGCGTCACCGGTCAGCGGGATCTCTACGGGCTGGCGGTAGATCGGCTGACGGCCGAAGAACTCGTCCTCGTGGATCGGTCCGTCGGGAAAGGCCAGGGCCAGGGACTCGCCGTTGTCCCTGGCGGCGCCGCCGTCGCCATCGGCGCCGAGGTGCGTCGCGCTGACGCTGTCGCGGTACAGGTAATAGCCATCGGCGATGTCGATGCGGATCGATGCCGGGCCGTCCCCGTCGGCCTGCACATCGATCGCGAACGCCTCCTGCACCGGCAGGGTCGACCCGGATGATCCGCCATCACCAAACAGATCGCCAAGGCTCGACTGGGCCGTGGCGGGCGTCATAGCCGCGAGCAGCCACAGGCCCATGGCCAGGGCGAGTTGTCGGGTCCGGGTATTACTCATGCAGATCCTGTGCGAGCCGATCGGCGGTATGCCTTGAATCTTAGCACCGCTGCCTCCAAATCTCCAATGGATCTTGACGAGCCGAGTTTCGTCACTATCATTAGCACTCAACGATTGGGAGTGCTAACAAGGCAGTCCCGGTTCAACAACAACCAACCGCAGGGAGATCAATCAATGAATCTTCGCCCGCTACACGATCGCGTGGTCGTCAAACGTCTGGAAGAAGAGCGCACAACCCCCGGGGGGATCGTCATTCCCGATACCGCCGCTGAAAAGCCGATCCGCGGCGAAGTGGTCGCCGTCGGCAGCGGCAAGCGCCTCGACAATGGCGATGTCCGCCCGCTCGACATCAAGGTCGGCGACAAGGTGCTGTTCGGCAAGTTCTCCGGGACCGAGGTCAAGGTCGGTGAGGAAGACGTGCTCGTCATGCGCGAGGACGACGTCATGGCGGTGATCGAGGGCTGAACGCCCCTCACCGACGCCGGATCCGTCAGTAACAGAATCAAGAGGAAACAGAAGAATGGCAGCTAAAGACGTACGTTTTGGTGATGATGCCCGCCATCGCATGGTCGCGGGTGTGAACACGCTGGCCAGCGCGGTCAAGGCAACCCTGGGGCCGCGCGGCCGCAACGTGGTGCTGGACAAGTCCTTCGGCGCCCCGACGGTGACCAAGGACGGTGTGTCCGTCGCCAAGGAGATCGAGCTTCAGGACAAGTTCGAGAACATGGGTGCCCAGATGGTCAAGGAAGTCTCCTCGCAGACCTCCGATGCCGCCGGTGACGGCACCACCACCGCCACCGTGCTGGCCCAGGGCATCGTCCGCGAGGGCATGAAGGCCGTCGCCGCGGGCATGAACCCGATGGACCTCAAGCGCGGCATCGACAAGGGCGTCGAGGCGGCGGTCAAGGAGCTTCATAACTTGTCGAAGCCCTGCGAGACCGACACCGCCATCGCCCAGGTCGGCGCCATCTCGGCCAACTCCGATCAGGAAGTCGGCGAGATCATTGCCGACGCCATGAAGAAGGTCGGCAAGGAAGGCGTCATCACCGTTGAAGAGGGCAGCGGCCTCGACAACGAGCTGGATGTCGTCGAAGGCATGCAGTTCGACCGCGGTTATCTCAGCCCCTACTTCATCAACAACCAGCAGAGCATGGCCGCCGAGCTCGAGGATCCCTACATCCTCATCTGCGACAAGAAGATCTCGAACATCCGTGATCTGCTGCCGCTGCTCGAGAGTGTGGCCAAGTCGAGCCGTCCGCTGCTGATCATCGCCGAGGACATCGAGGGCGAAGCGCTGGCCACGCTGGTGGTCAACAGCATGCGCGGCATCGTCAAGGTCGCTGCGGTCAAGGCCCCGGGCTTCGGTGACCGGCGCAAGGCCATGCTCCAGGACATCGCGGTCCTCACCGGCGGTACGGTGATCTCGGAAGAGGTCGGCCTGACCCTCGAGAAGGCCACCCTGGAAGACCTGGGCACCGCCAAGAAGATCAACGTCTCCAAGGAAGAGACCACCGTGGTCAACGGCGGCGGCCGTGCCGACGAGATCAAGTCCCGCGTCGACCAGATCCGCGCGCAGATCGAGGACTCCACCAGCGACTACGATCGCGAGAAGCTGCAGGAGCGGGTCGCCAAGCTCGCCGGCGGCGTCGCCGTGATCAAGGTCGGTGCCGGTTCCGAGATCGAGATGAAAGAGAAGAAGGCCCGCGTCGAAGACGCCCTGCACGCGACCCGTGCGGCCGTCGAAGAGGGCATCGTGCCCGGCGGTGGTGTGGCGCTTCTGCGCGTGCTCAAGGGCCTCGAGGGCCTGACCGGCGACAACCACGACCAGGACGTGGGCGTGGGCATCGTCCGTCGCGCCCTGCAGGAGCCGCTGCGCCAGATTGTTTACAACTGCGGCGAGGACTCCTCGGTGGTCGTGAACAACGTGCAGTCCGGTGAGGGCAACTACGGCTACAACGCCCAGACCGAGGTCTACGGTGACATGGTCGAGATGGGCATCCTCGACCCGACCAAGGTCACCCGCACGGCGCTGCAGAACGCCGCTTCGGTGTCCGGCCTCATGATCACCACCGAGGCCATGATCGCCGACCATCCTGAGGAAAAGGATGACGGCGGTGGCGCCGGCATGGACGGCATGGGTGGCATGGGCGGAATGGGCGGCATGATGTAATCAGCCCCCGACGGCCCACCGGCCTGCTCCGCGGGCCGGATTGCCAGCAAAGCCCCGCTTCGGCGGGGCTTTTTTGTGGGTTAAAGTAAGCCCATGCATACCGATACGCTGCCAACCGCGCTGAGTGCCGCGCTGGACACCCTGCCCGAGCCGCTGGTCGCGCCGGTTTCCACGGCGCTGGAAAGGCTCCCGGCGGAGGCCGTCCTTCCCGCCGACGATCGCATCCTTGCCGAACTGCCGCGCATCTGGGCGATGAGCGACTTTGCCGCCCGGGTCTGTGTGCGTGACATCGGCGTGCTGGTCGACCTGTGCGACAGCGGCGATCTGCAACAGGCCTATCCGCCCGGTGGGTTCCGGGACCGCCTGCAGGCACGGCTGGCGGTGGTGGATGATGAGGCCGCTTTCCATCAAGCGCTGCGACGCTTTCGCGAACGCGAAATGCTGCGCATCGCCTGGCGCGATCTGGCCGGGCGCTGTGAGCTGGACGAAGTGCTCGCGGACCTCTCTGAGCTGGCCGACGTCATCATCGACGAAGCGCTGGCGTGGCTCTACCCGCGGCTGTGCGCGCAGATCGGCACGCCCCGGGACAGCGCCGGCAATGCCCAGCAGATGATCGTGCTGGGCATGGGCAAACTGGGCGGGCGCGAGCTCAATTTCTCATCCGATATCGATCTGATCTTCGCCTTTCCCGAGCCGGGCTTTACCGATGCCGCCAACCCGCGGGCCAACGAGCAGTTCTTCCTGCGCCTCGGCCGCTCGCTGATTGCCGCCCTGGATCAGCAGACGCCGGATGGCCAGTGCTTTCGCGTGGACATGCGCCTGCGCCCCTACGGCGACAGCGGCCCGCTGGCGATGAGCGTGCCGGCCATGGAGCTCTACTTCCTCGAGCAGGGGCGGGAATGGGAGCGCTACGCGTTGATCAAGGCGCGGGTCGTCGCGGGGGATCAAACATCGGGACAGGCACTTCTCGAGATGCTCTCGCCATTCGTCTACCGGCGTTATCTGGACTATGGCGCGCTCGAGTCGCTGCGCTCGATGAAAGCCATGATCACCCGTGAGGTCCGGCGCCGGCGGCTGTCGGACAACGTCAAACTCGGCCGCGGCGGCATCCGCGAGGTGGAATTCATCGCCCAGGCGTTCCAGCTGATCCGGGGTGGGCAGGAGCCCTCGCTGCGCCAGCGCAGCCTGCAACCCGTGCTGGCCTATCTGTGCGAGCAGGCGCTCATCCCCGAGCATGCCCAGCAGGATCTGACCGATGCCTATCGCTACCTGCGGCGCATCGAAAACCGCATCCAGGCCCTGCATGACCGCCAGGCACACGATCTGCCCACCGATGACGTCGACCGCGCGCGGCTGGTGCTGGCCATGGGCGCGGCTGACTGGAGCGGACTGCGGCGCGAGCTCGATGGCTGGCGACAGCGGGTTCAGGGCCATTTCGATCAGGTCTTCGTGGCGCCGCAGCAGGAGGACGAAGCAGAAGTCACCGAAGCCCCCGATTTTGCCGATATCTGGCATGACGCGGTGGATGCCGACGTCGCGCGCGAGATCCTGGCGGCGGCCGGATACAGCGATCCCGCCAGTGCATTGACCCTGCTCGAGCGTTTCCGTGACGGCGCCCGCGTCCGCGCCCTGTCCGAGCAGGGGCGGAAACGCCTCGACCGGCTGATGCCCATGTTGCTGGCGGCGATCCAGGGCACCGACTCGCCCGACGCCTCGCTCAACCGCCTGTTGACCCTGCTCGATGGCATCGTCCGGCGCACCGCCTATCTGGCGCTGCTCAATGAGCATCCCATGGCGATCTCGCAGCTGGTGCGGCTGGTGGGCAGCAGCCCGTGGATCGCCCGGTATCTGTCCGCCCATCCCATGCTGCTGGACGAGCTGCTCGACCCGCGCAGCCTGTACGCCCCGCTGAGCCGGGATGCCCTGGCGGCCGAGGCGGATAACCGCATGGCGAGCGCCGATTTGGATGATCTCGAGCAGCAGATGGAGATCCTGCGGCAGTTCAAGCAGACACAGGTGCTGCGGGTGGCGGCCGCCGACCTTGCCGGCGCCATCCCCGTGATGCTGGTGAGCGACTACCTCACCGACATCGCCGAGGTGATCCTCAAGCGCGTGCTGCATCTGGCCTGGCGGCAGGTGAGCCAGCGCTATGGCGAGCCCCTGCGCGAGGACGGCGAAGTCGCCGATTTCGGGGTCATCGCCTACGGCAAGCTGGGTTCGCTGGAGCTGGGGTACGGCTCGGATCTGGATGTCGTGTTCCTGCATGATCCCGTGCCCGCGGGGTCGGCGACCACTGGCGACAAACCGGTGGAGCCGGCGGTGTTCTTCTCGCGCCTGGCCCAGCGCTTCATCCACATCCTCAATACGCTCACACCCGGCGGCATCCTCTACGAGGTCGACACCCGTCTGCGCCCCAGCGGCCAGTCGGGGCTGCTGACCACCAGCTTTGACGCCTTCGTCGAATACCAGCGCGGACGCGCCTGGACCTGGGAGCATCAGGCCCTGGTGCGGGCGCGCATGGTGGCCGGTGGCGAATCCCTGCGTCAGCGCTTCAGTCAGCTGCGCCGCGAGGTACTCACCCGCCCGCGTCGCCGGGACGAACTGCGTGAGGAGGTCCGCCGCATGCGCGAGCGAATGCGCCGCGAACTGGGCTCGGGACGCCGCGATGCGTTTGATATCAAGCAGGATCGCGGCGGTATCGCGGATATTGAATTCATGGTTCAATACGGCACATTGGCCGGGGTACAGCAATACGCCGGCGTGTTGCGCTATACCGATAATATCCGCCTGCTCGACGAGCTTGAACGGGCGGGCGAATTGACTACCGAACAGGCCCGCATTCTGGCCGACGCCTACCGTCACTATCGTGGCCTTGTGCATCGATTGACCCTTCAGGAGCAATCGGCGCGCGTTGCCGCGGAGACGGTGGAAGAATCGCGCACGGCGGTGGTCGGCGTGTGGAATGCACTGATGGAATCGGGATCAGGGACAAACGCTGAGGAGAGCGGCTGATGAGCATGGCCGAACAGGACGGCTGGATCTGGATGGACGGCGAGATGGTGCCCTGGCGTGACGCCCAGGTGCATGTCCTCACGCATACGCTGCACTACGGCATGGGCGTATTCGAAGGCATCCGCGCCTACAACACCCAGCAGGGCCCGGCGATTTTCCGGCTGCCGGAGCATATCCGCCGGCTGTTCGACTCGGCGAAGATCCTTGGCATGACCCTGCCCTGGGATCCCGAGACCGTCCGCCAGGCCTGCGTCAGTGCCGTGCGCGAGAACGGGCTCGAGAGTGGCTATATCCGGCCCATGGCCTTTCTGGGGGCCGAGAGCATGGGGCTGCGGGCCGATAACCTGCAGACCCATCTGATCGTGGCGGCCTGGAGCTGGGGCTCTTACATGGGTGAGGAAAACATGGAGCGCGGCATCCGCGTGCGCACCTCCTCGTTCACCCGCCATCACGTCAACATCGCCATGTGCCGGGCCAAGGCCAATGGTCAGTACATCAACTCCATGATGGCCCTGCAGGAAGCCGTCGCCTGCGGCTACGACGAGGCCATGCTGCTCGACCCCGAAGGGTTCGTCGCCGAAGGCTCGGGCGAGAACCTGTTCATGGTGCGCGACGGCGTGATCCACACCCCCGAGCTGCACTCGGCGTTGGCCGGCGTCACCCGCGATGCGATCATGACCATCGCCAGGGAAGCGGGCTATGAAGTACGCGAGCGTCGCATCACCCGCGACGAGGTCTATGTCTGCGACGAAGCGTTTTTCACCGGCACCGCTGCCGAAGTGACGCCGATCCGCGAGCTCGACAACCGCATCATTGGCGAAGGCCGGCGCGGGCCGATCACCACCGACGTCCAGAGCCGCTTTTTCGCCGCCGTCGAGGGACGCTCTGAGGCGCACAACGACTGGCTGACCCGCGTCGTCTGAACACCGGCGCGGAACTGAACCGAGGAGGCTGAGGTGCCCGATCCACAGACCCATGACCGCAATGACCTCATCGAGCCGAATAGCGAAAACCGCTACGAGGTAACGGTGGACGACCTCCCGCTGTCCTGCCCGATGCCCGGCATGTACCTGTGGAACAGCCACCCGCGGGTGTACCTGCCGATCCACAAGACCGGCCATGCCAAGTGTCACTACTGCGGTGCGGAATACTTCATCCGCGACTTCGACCCGGATGACCCGGCATTGGCCGAGCATCATCGCCGGGAGTGACTGACTCGCCCCCGTCCCCCGTGACGAACGCCCGCTTGCGGGGTCGGGCCAGGGTGGTGGATGCCGCCCTGCGCGCCCTGTCCCATCTATCCCTGCCCGCCCTGCACCGCCTCGGCAACGCCGCGGCCTGGCTGACCGAGCGCCTCGGCCGCGAAGAATGGCATGTCGCGCGGGTCAACGCCGATCTATGTTTCCCGGACTGGTCCCAAGACGCGCGCCGGCAGCTGGCGCGCTCGGCGCTGCGCGAGAACGCGCGGGGACTCGTGGAGCTGGCCGCCGCATGGCAATGGCCCGTCCCCCGGGTGCTGGGGCTGATCGAGTCGGTGGAGGGTGCCGAGGTCGTTGACGAAGCCCTTGCCGAGGGGCGGGGACTGCTCGTGATCGCTCCCCACCATGGCGCCTGGGAGGTGCTGCAGATGTGGCTTGCCCAGCGCGTGCGCCTGAACGCGCTGTACCGTCCGCCGCGCTGGAAAGAACTCGAGGCCCTGCTCAACCGAGGCCGCTCGCGCAGTGGCGCGGTGTTCTGGCCGGCCCGTCCCTCGGGTATCCGGGCATTGTTCAAGGCCCTGAAAGCGGGGGAAGCGGTGGGCGTACTGCCGGACCAGTCGCCACCGGGCGAAGGGGTGTTCGCGCCGTTTTTTGGCCGCCCGGCCAAGACCATGACATTGTTCGGCAAGCTCGCCGAGCGCACGAATGCGCCGGTGGTGATTGGCTGGGCGGAGCGCCTTGAGCGGGGACGCGGCTATCGGCTGCACTGGCGGCGGGTGACGGAGCCGGTGGGGGATCCTGACCCGGAAGTGGCGGCGACGGCGTTGAATCGGGAGATCGAGCGGGTGGTGGAAGCGCGGCCCGCGCAGTATCAGTGGACGTATCGGCGGTTTTCGCGGCGGCCGGCGGGCTGGGCGAATCCGTATGAGTGAGGGTGATCGATGACTGATTTGAGCCCCAACGGTAGATCATTCCCGCCAACGGCTATTGTATGCCTGTCTCCCAATCATGGTGGTATGGAAATCAGTTCATACTCATTAGCGAGCACGTTCTCGAAACAGAGCGAAGACTGCCTGTTCATCGTCCGGCGAGGAAGCTGGCTGGAGAAAGTTGCGCAACAACTCTCGCTCGATCATGTTGCTATTGATATGCGCCAGCATTTTTCTATTCGCGGAATACGTGAAATAAGGAAGGCATTTTCTGAACATCGGACTCGCTTAGTCATATATGCTGGCTCCTCGGAAATGAGGACTCTGCGGTTCTGTATGAATAAGAACATTGAACGCTTTGTGGTGCGTCATGGCACACCGAAGAGTAACAAAAAGCGTGATCTGGTTCATAAAATGTTGTGGTCTAAAGTGACGCATCACATGGCAATCAGTGAGTCTATTAGGGCCAACGTCGCTGGGATATTTCCGGTTGGCGAGCGTCCCATATTTGTGAGCTATGTGAGTCAGGAAGAAAAACTGAAAGATCTCTCCTTGCCAAGGGAAATTGACAAGGGTAGCGGTTTAAGCCTTGCGCAGATTGCTAGAATCGAACGAGTAAAAGGCCAGTTCGACGCTTTAGAGGTTTTGAATAGACTTAGAAAATCGGGCGTCAATGCTGATCTGACGTTTTATGGCGCTGGTCGCGACCTCTCTGCGCTTGAGGAGGAGGTAAAGTTGAAAGGCCTGGATCGGTATGTGTCGTTTAAAGGACAAATAGAAGCGCCGTACCGGTGTCTGAGGCATCATCACGTTTTTTTATATCCATCTCATAGTGAAGGCTTTGGTAACTCTTTCGCAGAGGCTCTTAGCACTGGAATGCATTGCATCTGTTACAATAACACTAGTTTGCCTGAGTATAGGGCTCTCGGTTTTGATTATAAGATGGTTGAAACGGGCAATGTCGATGGTGTGGCTGGCCGGGTATTGGAGATCTGGGAAAACGTTATAAGGCCTCCTCTGGAGAATCGCGAGGTGGCGAAAAGGGTTTTCTCAGAAAAAGAAGAGTTAACCCGTATTCATCGAGCTCTTTACCAACAGAATTTGTGAGGTTTTCTTGCTTATTGTAACCGGTGGCGCTGGATTTATCGGCAGCAACCTTGTCCATGGGCTCAACGCGAGGGGTCGTGAGGACATCGTCGTCGTTGATGATCTGACAGATGGGCGGAAGTTTCTCAACATCCGGGACGCGGGCATCGCGGACTATCTGGATCAGGATGAGTTTCTGGATTGGCTTGCGGAGAGTGGCGATCACCGCGTGGACGCCGTGTTTCATCTAGGTGCCTGTTCCGACACCACCGAGTGGGACGGCCGTTACATGATGGAAAACAACTTCGAGTACTCAAAACAGGCGCTTAACCTGTGTCTGCTCTATAACGTGCCGTTCATCTATGCCTCGTCCGCTGCGGTTTATGGCGGCGACACCGACTTCAGGGAACAGATTGGCCGCGAGCGGCCGCTCAACGTCTACGGTTATTCGAAGGCGCTGTTTGACCAGTACGTCGCCAAGCTCATGCCCGAGGCCGAGAGCCAGGTCGCGGGTCTGCGGTATTTCAACGTGTACGGACCCCGCGAACAGCATAAGGGCGGCATGGCCAGTGTCGCCTACCACCACCGCCAGCAGCTGCGTGACACCGGGCGCGTCAAACTGTTCGAAGGCTGTGACGGGTACGGCGACGGTGAGCAGCGTCGGGACTTCGTCCACGTGGACGATGCCGTCGCGGTGAACCTGTGGCTATTGGATAACCCCTCGGTGAGTGGCGTGTTCAATTGCGGGACGGGGCGATCGGAGCCGTTCAATCATGTGGCCCAGGGGGTTACGGAGTACTTTGGAGAGGGCGAGGTCGAATACATTCCCTTCCCCGCTCACCTCGAAGGGCGGTATCAAAGCTATACCCAAGCCGATATCTCGAAGCTGCGTGAGGCCGGGTATTGCGGTGAATTCAGGGACGTTCGCACTGGGGTGAAGGATTATATGGCCTGGCTGGACGATGGCCATCGATGAATTCCACCGCCCGGTAGTCGGGGCATAGGGCACGGCAAGATGCGCATACTCCACGTTACGGACCGTGTCTATCCACCAGCGGCGGATGAGGGTGGTGCGCCCCAATTGCTGCTCGGTCTGGCCACCGAGCAAAAACGCCTCGGCCACGAGGTACGCGTGGGTAGTAGCGCAGAGGGCGCAGGCTCTGAGGTTGTGTACCTTAACGTGGGAACCGATTTAACGCGGACTCTGTTCGAGACTCTGTCGAAACAGAATCCGGATGTTGTTCACTTTCACGCGCTATCGGGAAGCATCCAGTCCAGATTAGGCCGTGAGTTGGGTATACCAAGCGTGTCGCATGTCCACGGTGCCAATCATGATGCGCCTCCACGGGATGTCAATGCGATTTATGTCTCTCGACGCCATGCAGCACTTCACGGTGGCAGCGTGTATGTCCATAACGGGATCGATGTCGACTCAGTCCCCTTTTTCGAGCATCCGCCTGACTCCCTCGTGTTTCTCGGCAAGGTACGGCGTTCGAAAAAGGGCGCGGATACGGCCGTGGCTGTTGCCCGACGGACGGGACGGACGCTGAAGCTCATTGGTGGCCGCAAGCTCAATATTCCCCAGAGCTGGTTGCCTTTTCAGCGGCGGGTCAAGGCGCTTGGTGTGTTGGGGGGCGAGCAGAAACTGACGGCGTTGGGTAATGCCTCGGCGCTTTTATTCCCCATAAGATGGGAGGAACCGTTCGGTCTTGTGCTCATCGAGGCCATGGCCTGCGGAACGCCGGTTATTGCCTTCGATCGCGGTGCGGTCTCGGAGATCGTTGAACATGGTGTTACCGGGTTTGTCGTTAAGGACTTCGAGGGCATGTGCGAGGCCGTTTCCCGCATTAATGAAATTGACCGGGCGGCCTGCCGGCGCCATGTCGAAGCCCATTTCTCCATCAGGCGGACCGCGGACGGTGTGATGGCGTGTTATCGCCGGGCGATTGCGGGGGAGCGGTGGTAATGGGGCCCAGCCGCATTCTTGTCACGCGCACCGATAAGCTCGGTGATTTCATGCTGACCTGGCCGGCGCTTGATCTGCTGCGGCGGGCGTTGCCGGCGGCGCATATCACGGTGCTGGTGGGCGAAGGTGCGGCGCCGATGGCTCGTGCCTGTCCCGTTGTGGATGAAGTGTTGGTGGATCGTGGGCAGCCCGTGTCCGAGCTGGCGGATGTCGTGCGGAAAGGGCGGTTTGACGCGGCGATCGTGCTGTTCAGTACCTGGCGTATCGCTCTGGCGGTGCGGCGGGCAGGCGTGCCGTATCGCCTGGCGCCGGCGACGAAGCTGGCGCAGGTGTTGTTCAACAATCGCCTGGTGCAGCGTCGGTCCCAGTCGATCAAGCCCGAGCACGCCTATAACGTCGATCTGATTCTGCGTTTTCTCGACGATCATGGGCTGTCGGTTCCTGATGCGCCGGTTGGGCCGTATCTGAGCTTTTCGCCGTCGGTGCTGGCGGAAATCTCCAGTCGTCTCGGCCACGCCTACGGCATTCCCGAGGAGGCCCTGCGGGTGATCGTCCATCCCGGCAGTGGCGGCTCGGCCAGCACTCTGCCGGCGGATGGTTTCGCGCGGCTTGTGAACCGCCTGAAAAGCACTCGCCCAGTGTTCGTGATTGTCACAGCGGGCCCGGGGGAGGAGTCGCAGGCGAGGGCAGTCCGCGACCAGATCCGCGGTCATTCGGCGGCTGTCCATGTCTCGAGCGATGGGTTGATCGAATTCGCCAGGGTGTTGGCGACGGCTGATCTCTTTTTGAGCGGCTCGACGGGGCCGCTGCATATTGCCGGCGCCATCGACGTCCCGACGGCGGCCTTTTATCCCCGCCGGCGTTCTTCCACCGCGCTGCGTTGGCAGACGACGAACCAGCCGCGGCATCGTCTGGCGTTCAGTCCCCTGGACACGGCTGGCGAGTCGGAGATGACCGCCATTGACCTCGATGCCGCCGCCTCGGCAATCAGCCAGTGCTTTCTGGAGGGGCGTCGTGACTGATTCATCGGTGCCTTTGAGGGTGCTGCATTTGTGCCTGTCCCAAAGCTGGGGAGGCCTGGAGATGTATCCCGCCCGTGTGACGCCCGAGCTCCAGCGGCAGGGCTGGGCGGTCCATGGAATGGCGCTGGCTGGCACGCGGGTGGCGGACGCATTCAAAGCGGTGGGGGTGGAGCCGTTGACGGTGGGCTCGCGGCCGGCTGCCTTGCTCCAGCTGCCGCGCATTCTGCGCTATCTGGATCGGCACGATATCCGAGTGGTCCATGCGCATAAATCGAGCGACATGCAGATCGCTGCTCTGCTCGCTCAGCGGCGTCCAGGGCTACGGCTGTTCTTTACCGATCACATGGGGGTGAAAAAGCCCAAAAAGGACCTCTATCACCGTTGGGCCTATGCCAAGGCGCGGCGCGTGTTCTCGATCAGCCAGGCGACTCAGCAATGGAATCGGGCCGCGCTGCCCGTCCCCGCCGAGCGACTGGTGCAGCTGTACTACGGCATCGATCTGCAGGCGCATGGCGCATCAATGTCGGATCAGCGCCGACGGGAGATGCGCCGCAGTCTGGGGGTTGATGATCAGGCGGTGGTTATCGCTCTGCCCGGCCGAGTCACTCGCAGCAAGGGGCACTCGGTATGGGTGGAAGCGCTCAGAAGGCTGGATGAGCAGCCAACGTTGCCGCATTGGCAGGGCGTTGTCGTGGGCGAGGCCAGTGGTGCGGATGCCCGGCCGGGTGGATTTGCGGACGAACTTCGGGCCACCGTTGAGCGCGAAGGTCTCACTCATCGTGTGGTGTTTGCCGGTTTTCGTCGAGATCTCGCCACATGCCTGCAGGCGGTGGACATTGCTTGCATCCCGTCCGAGAGGGAGGCTTTCGGGCTGTCAGTGATCGAATCGATGGCGGCGGATTGTGCGGTGGTCGGCTCGGCGTCGGGTGCTATCCCTGAGCTGATCGATCAAGACCGCGGCCGGGTCGCCGACCCGGCAGATCCCGGCGCCTGGACGGCCGCAATCGCGGAGCTCGTGGCAGACGCCGACCTGCGCGTTCGACTCGCCGCTGCCGGCCGTGAATGGGTGAACGCCCGCTTCACCCTCGCGGAGCACGTCGAGCGGTTGGTGGGTTATTACCGGGGTTGAGGTTTGGGACAGGCACAAAGTCAGGCGTCGAGGAGCGCGTGGTAGAGATCGGCGGTCTGGCGGATGGTGGCGCTGATATCAAAGCGTCGGCGGATATCGGCACGCGCATTCCGGCCCATCCTGACCCGCGCGGCAGGGTCTTGCACCAGCGCGGCGATGCGCTCGCGCAGAGCGGTCAGGTCGTCGATGGGAACCACGTAGCCGGTCTCGCCATCCCGGATCATTTCCGGTAATCCGCCGGCGGTGGACACCACGGCGGGGATACCCTGGGCCATGCCTTCGATCACTGTCTTGGTCAGGCCTTCCCGCCCCCGCGATGGAGCGGTGTTGATGTCCAGCGCGCCGATCAGTCGCGGGGCGTCAGGCCGAAAACCTGTGAAGTGGACTCGCCCCTCGAGGCGTTCGTCCGCCGCAAGGGTTTTCAGCTGGGGATCGCGCGCCTCGCCGATCAGCAGGGCGTGGACGTCGTCCGGCAGTTCGAGCATGGCGTTGAGCAGGAGATCGGCGCCTTTGACGGGCCGCATATTCGCGGCGATCCCGATTAAAGTCGCGCGCTCGGGAATCGAGAATTCCTCATTCACCTCGGCGCGCGCGGCGCGACCATCCAGCGCGTCATACCAGCTCAGATCGTGGCCCTTGTAGATGGTGACCAGCTTGTCGGCACGAACACCGCTGTCGGCAAGGTCCCGCTCGACTGCCTGAGAGACACAGATGATGCGATCAATGCGGGGGTTGAGCCATTTGATGTAACAGGTGGGGTCCCAGCGTGAGACATGACCCACGGCGCCGCGGTAGGCGATGACTTTGTTGGGCAGGCCATAGCTGGCCCAGATGAAGTTGGCGACCTGGCGATTGGCCAGTCCATGAACAATGTCAAAGCCCTCGTCTTTGATCCACCCGCGGATCTGCCGGGCCTTGGCGAAATCCGCGTTGTTTTTCAGGTCGAGTGTCCGCGTTGGCACACCCGCGCGCGCAAACGCCTCGTGGTGGGGGGATGAGGATTCAAAGGCGGCGTGCGCATCGACGCCAGCCTCGCGCAGCCCCTTGATCATCTCGACCTCGGTGATATGGCCACCGCCGGCGGCAATGAGGGCTTTGGGTGGGTGCTCCGATTTGTGCCTGTCCCTAACCATTGTTCTTGTCGCTTGTCGGGGTGGGTTTTGTGCCTGTCCCGAAGTTGCCGCCAGACTTGCGCCGCCCTCGTTCGATTTCGTAGAGGAAGGCGTATTTCAAAAACGCCGAGAACATGGAGGACCAGGCGATGATCCAGCCGCGCCAACCGTCGCGCCAGCCTTGCCGGAAGATCATCAGGCGGATGAAGCGGGCGAGAGGCGAGAAAATCATCTTGTGCCAGCGAAACGGTTTGCCGCGGGCGGCCAGCGCCTCGGCGCCGATCCGGGCGTAGTCGATGCTGCGGCGGAAGTGGTCGTCGATGTCAGCGTATGAATAGTGATGGATGTCGCCGCTGAGCCGGCCGGTCGGACCGTCCACCTCGAGCCGGTCGTGGGGGTTGTGGCCGGTCCACTGGGCGGCGCCGTTTTTCACGAGCCGAAGTCGCCACTCGGGATACCAGACATGCCTCAGCCAGTCGCCGAGGTACCAGGTGAGACGGCTTACCTCATAACCGGCTTTTTGATCCTGGTCCTGTTTTTCCAGGAGATTGCGTATGTTCGCCGCCAATTCGGGGCTGATCGGCTCATCGGCGTCGAGTGAAAGGATCCAGGGTTGATGGCAGGCGGCCAGGGCCCGGTTTTTCTGCTCGACATGCCCCGGCCAGTCGGTCTCGATGACCTGGGCGCCGTGGTCGCGGGCGATGGCGACTGTCGAGTCCGTCGATCCTGAATCAACAACGACCACCTCCGCCGGCTGCAGCGGCTCGAGGCTATCGAGCAGCCTCGGCAGGTTCGCTTCCTCGTCCTTGGTGATGATGGCGACGGACAAGGATAGTGCCTGTCCCAAAGTTTTTGCTCCCGACTCGTCGTTCAACTTAGCTCAGCCCGCGTTCGACGAGATCGCGGAAGTACGCGACGGTCGGCTGCAGGCCGTCGACCAGCGGTACTGTTGGCGTCCACTCGAGGGTCTGCTGGGCAAGACTGATGTCGGGCTGGCGCTGGCGCGGGTCGTCGGCGGGCAGCGGTGCGTGGATCATCTGGCTTTTCGCCCCGGTTTCGTCGATCACCGCACGGGCGAGCTCGCGCATGGTGAACTCGCCGGGGTTGCCGAGATTGACCGGGCCAGTCACCGCGGCATCGGTGTTCATGAGCCGGATCAGCCCTTCGACCAGGTCATCCACATAGCAGAACGAGCGGGTCTGCTCGCCGTCGCCGTAGAGCGTGATGTCCTCGCCCCGCAGCGCTTGCATGATGAAGTTCGAGACCACGCGGCCGTCATTGGGGTGCATGCGCGGGCCGTAAGTGTTGAAGATCCGCGCCACCTTGATTTCGAGGTCGTGCTCGCGGTGGTAGTCAAAGAACAGCGTCTCGGCGCAGCGTTTGCCCTCGTCGTAGCAGGCACGCGTGCCGATTGGGTTGACGTGTCCCCAATAGTCTTCGGTCTGCGGGTGGATTTCCGGGTCGCCGTAGACCTCGCTGGTGGAGGCCTGAAGGATCGGGACATTCAGCCGCTTCGCGAGTCCCAGCATGTTGATCGCGCCGTGCACGCTGGTCTTGGTGGTCTGGACCGGATCGCGCTGGTAGTGAACGGGCGAGGCCGGGCAGGCCAGGTTGAAGATGCCATCGACTTCGACGAATAACGGGAAGGTCACGTCGTGGCGCATCGCTTCGAAATGCGGGTCATCGAGCAGATGGGCGATGTTGTCGCGGCTGCCGGTCAGGTAGTTATCGACACACAGCACGGCATGACCGGCGCCGATGAGTCGGTCACACAGGTATGAGCCAATGAACCCTGCGCCGCCGGTGACGAGGTACGTTTTACGGAAGTGGTTACGAGTCGGCATGAGTAGAGCTCTCGGCTGGTTGCATCACGTGACTGGCGGTGCGGTGTGATCGATGGCCCGGATGACTTCGTCGGGCGAGATGCCGCGCAGGCAATTGAGGTGTCCCAGCGGACACTCTCGGGCAAAGCAGGGGCTGCACTCGAGGTGGTGGTAGATAATCTGCGCGTGCCCGCTAAGTGGCGGAGTATATTCAGGATCTGACGAGCCGTACAGGGCGATCACGCGGGTGGGCGTGGCGGCTGCGATGTGCATCAGCCCCGAATCGTTGGTGACCACCGCGGTGCTTGCAGCCAACAGATCAATGGCCTGGCTGAGGGTTGTCTGCCCAGCAAGATCGAGGGCGCCGGGCGCATCCTGCGCAATCGACCGGGTGATCTCGGCATCTTTGGCTGCGCCGAGCAGCCAGACCGCCGCGTCACGGGCCAGATAATACCGCGCCAGTGCGGCAAACGACCCGGCCGGCCAGCGCTTAGCCGGACCGTATTCGGCGCCGGGGCAGAGGGTGATGATCGTGCCTGTCCCAAACCGCGGCGCGATCTCCAGGTCCTCGAGCGTGCGCTTTTGCTGCGTGGCGGTGCTGGTGAGTGCGGGGGTGGGTTGGGTCGTGCCCGGTTGGATTGTGCCTGTCCCAAACTTCCCGCCCTCGAAGTCGGCCAACGACACGAAGCGGTCCACTGTCCGGTAGGTGCGCTCACGGTCGAGCGGGCGGATGTCGTTGAGCAGCCCGTAGCGGTGCTCTCCCAGGTAGCCGGTTCGATGCGGTATGCGGGCGAGCCACGGCACGAGGGCCGCTTTGGCCGAGCGTGGCAGCACGATGGCCTGGCGATGGCGGAGGCGTTTTAGTGCCTGGCCCAATCTCCAACGCCTGAGCAGCCCCAGTTCGCCGTGGGCCACCGGCAGTGTCAGGGTGTGGCGCACTTCGGGCATGCGCTCGAGTAGTGCCTGTCCCCAAGTGGGTGCGATCACGTCAATCGGGCGTTCGGGGGATTGCTGCCGAAGGGTTTTGAAAAGGCTCTGCGCCATGACCATGTCGCCGACCCAGCCGGGGCCCACCACCAGCACGGCGTCATCCCGCTGGTTGCTCATGAGCGATCCCCACGCCGGTTATGCGGTTTTTGCAGGGCGTCGGCATAGGCGGGGCGCTCGTCCGGTGGGGGGTGCTTGAAGCGCCGGTGGAGCCAGAGGTACTGCTCGGGGTGGGCACGAATCCCGCGCTCCAGCACGGCGTTCATCCATTGGGCGTCGGTGCGGTCGTTGCCGGTGGGGAACCCGTCCATTGCCGGGCCCAGCGAGACGGTGTAGCCATCGCCGGTCGTGTTGACGTGGAAGAACATCGGCACGACCCGGGCGTTGGTCATGCGGCAAAGGCGCATCAGTCCGGTGGTCGTGGGTGTGCGCACGCCCATGAAGGGGACGAATTCGCTGTTCTGCGTGCCGTAGTCCTGATCGCCGGCGTACCAGACAGGGATGCCCTTTTTCAGGGTCCGGACAATCTGGCGAAGATCGGTCCGCGGCAGCACGCCCTCCAGGGTGCGTGAGCGGCTGCGGAGCATCGCCTGATCCATCAGCGGTTTTTTGCGCATCGGCTTGTAGATGACAGCCATGCGAATACGCGGGCCGATCAGCCGTGCCGCGAGTTCAACGCACAGGAAATGACCCGAGAGCAGGATCACCGGCCTCCCGTCGGACTGCGCGGCCTGCAGATGCGCCAGCCCATCGACCTGGCAGGGGATCTGGTCCACTGCGCGTCCGCCAAACCAGGCGAGTGCGGTCTCGGCGACCGCACGACCGGTGTAGCGGAGGTTGGCTCGAATGACCTGCTCGCGTTGTGCCTGTCCCCATTCAGGAAAGCACAGCTCAAGGTTTCGGTTCGCGACGTGGCGGCGCTGGGTCGGCAGTCGATTGAACAGGCCACCGAGGGTTTCGCCTAATTTAAATGCAATGCGCGGCGGCAGTCTGCCGAGGCTCCAGAACACGGCAAGGGTCAGTCGCTGGCTGATTCGGTTGCGCATCGTGGGCGCAGGCGGGCTGGCATCGGTCACGTCAGGGGGAGCTCTGATCGGCTGTTGGCGCGTGCTTGAGCGCGGTGGCTGCTAGAATCTGCGTCATGGTTCACACAATCTACCGCCTCGAGGGTTTCGATGCAGCTTGAATTGCCGGATTTTGAGGCCGCCCGGGTGCTCGTGGTCGGTGATGTAATGCTTGACCGCTACTGGCACGGCCCGACCCGTCGTATCTCGCCTGAGGCGCCGGTGCCGGTGTTGCGCGTGGATGGCGAGGACATGCGACCGGGCGGCGCGGCCAACGTCGCCATGAATCTTGGTGCACTGGGCGTTCAGGTGCGAATCATCGGGCTCATCGGGGATGACGACCACGGTCGGCTTCTCGAGGCCTCGCTGCAGGCCGGCGGCGTCGAGCCGATGCTCAAGCGTGTCGATACTCACCCCACGATCTGCAAGCTACGCGTGCTCAGCCAGCGACAACAGCTCATGCGGCTTGATTTCGAGCGGCCATTCACGGCCTCGGAAACCGACGGCCTGACCGATCTGTTCAGATCCGCGCTCGCGGATACCGATGTCGTCATCGTCTCCGACTATGCCAAGGGCACGCTCTCGCACGTCGAGGCGCTGATCGCTGAAGCGCGGAACGTGCCTGTCCCAATCCTCGTCGACCCCAAAGGCACGGACTGGCAGCGCTACGCCGGCGCCACACTGCTCACCCCCAACCTTGGCGAATTCCGGCAGTACCAGGACAGGCACGGTGCCGGTCGGCCGGCTCGGGGGGATGAGGTTTGGGACAGGCACTTTCTTGAGACGGTCGTCTCGCCGGTGCTGGATGATCTGTCAATCGCGGGAATGCTGGTGACGCGCGGCGAGGCCGGGATGAGCCTGCTGCGCTCCGACGCGCAGCCATTCCACCTGCCGGCTCATGCCCAGGAGGTTTTTGATGTGACCGGCGCGGGCGATACGGTGATCGCCTTGCTGTCGGCGTCGCTGGCCGCGGGGTCCGATTTTCATCAGGCGACCGCGATCGCCAACTTTGCGGCCTCGCTGGTCGTGGCCAAGGTGGGTACGGCGTCAGTGACCGTGCCGGAGCTGGAGGCTGCGATCGGGCAGTCACCGCGGGATCATCCAGTCACCGACCCGCAGACGCTGCTGAAAATCCTCGAGCCGCTGCGCGAGCGCGGTGAGCGCATTGTCATGACCAACGGCTGCTTCGATCTTCTACACGCGGGGCACGTCCATTATCTGGGACAGGCGCGGGCGCGGGGCGACCGCCTGATCGTCGCCGTCAATGACGACGAATCCGTGAGACGTCTCAAAGGGGCGGGCCGTCCGGTAATGCCTCTGGCGCAGCGCATGGCGGTCCTCTCGGCGTTGGCGGCGGTTGACTGGGTCATCCCGTTTGCGGATGACACCCCCGCGAAGCTGATCGAAACGCTGCTGCCCGATGTGCTGGTCAAGGGTGGTGATTATCGACCGGAGGCGATTGCCGGCTACGACGCCGTCACTGCGGCAGGTGGCGAGGTGGAAGTGCTTGATTTTGTGGACGGCGAATCCACCAGCTCAATCATTGAGCGCATTCAGGGGGCTGACTCGTAGGCCTCGAGCAATCGCGGCCAGCCCCGCTCAAACGCTTCCGTCAGCCCGGGCTCTTGGTCGAGCGAGCGTTTCAATCGCGCCAGGCTCCGGGTTTTCAGGCGAGCGTTGGCATGCAGGTGCCCTCGGTCCCAATCGATCAACCAGACCTCATGGCTCTCATCGATCAGTATGTTGCGAACATTCAGATCCGGGTGATGCGCATTCGCATCATGAAAGCCGCGCACCACCCGCCCGATCTTCGCCCAAATCGCCGTCGAAGCGTCGTCAGCCACCCGATCGGCCATCGACCGAGCGCCTGGGATCCGTTCGGTAAGGATGTCCGCCGTGTAGGTCATCGTCTGTCGCTGAACGCGTCCTAAGAACGGGACAGGCACAAAAAAATTCAGTGCTCGCAACCGCGCCATCACCGCCAGCTCCCGCCACGGACGGCTCCGCGAGAGTCCCGTCCAGATAAATCGGTCGTCGCTCAAGTGACGGGGCAGGCCGCCACGGCGGTAGTGACGGAGAACCAGGTGCTTACCGTGGGCACGCAGGAAGTAGGCCTGGGCGCGACCGGTGGCCTGACCGTCGAGCAAGCCCTGGGCCCGCAGCGCGTCAACATCGAACAGTTGAGGGGAATGGCTGGCGGGCGAGGCCGGATCTGGGCTGATAAAGTACTCATCATCCTTTTGTCGGACGCTTATATGCCCCATTACCGTCCAAACCCGGCTGAACCGCTGCCAGAACGGTTGTGTCTGTTTCGTCTCTCAGCGATTGGCGATTGCTGCAATATCGTTCCTGTTGTCCGCACGCTCCAGACCCAGCTGCCGGATACGCAGCTCACCTGGGTGATGGGCAAAGTGGAAGCCAGTCTACTGGGTGATCTGGATGGCGTGGAAGTCATTGCGCACGACAAAAACAACGGGACAGGCACATTGCGGCGCCAGCTTGGCGCCCGCAGATTCGATGCCTTGTTGCTGATGCAGGTCGCGTTGCGGGCGGGCCGGGCTTCGAGAGCTGTCCGTGCGCCGCTACGCGTGGGGTTTGATCGCGCTCGGGCGCGGGACGGTCATGGCCTTTTCATCAATCGTCGGATTCCCGCATCACCGCCCGGTCATGTCACTGAGGGGTTTTTCGGTTTCTGTGAAGCACTCGGGGTCCGAGATCGGACGCTGAAATGGGACATTCCGATCCCGCAGGGGGCGAAGGACGAGGTTAATCGGTTGGTCGCAGGGACGCCGCTGCTGGTGATCAGCCCCTGTAGCAGTGAGCGCTTTCGCAACTTCCGCAACTGGCCGGCCGAGCATTACGCCGAGGTTGCTCGGCATGCCGCCCTACACCATGGCCTGCAGGTCGTTCTCACCGGCGGGCACAGCGAGCTCGAGCACGCCTATGCAGAGCGTATCGAGCGGGCGCTGGCGGGCAGCAACAACGTGCCTGTCCCAAACCTCGTGAACCTGGTCGGTCGCACCAACCTGAAAACCCTGTTCGCCCTCATCCAGCGCGCAACGGTGGTGATTGCTCCCGACTCGGGGCCGGTGCATATGGCGGTGGCGGCGGGGACGCCGGCTATCGGGCTCTACGCGACGTCCAACCCGGATCGCACCGGACCAGTGCTGGGCCGAAAGTGGGTGGTCAACGCCTATCCGGCCGCTGTTCAGCGCTTTCTCAAGCGATCGGTTGAAACAGTCCGCTGGGGCCGGCGTGTGCGCGATCCCGATGCCATGTCGCTGATCACCCCGGCGATGGTGGTCGAGCGTCTGGATCAATTAATGGCGACGCCCGCCGATGAGCGGTTGCGCGAATGAACCTAGCTGCCTATCGCCTGATATCCCGAGCGCTTTCGCCGGCTTATCGCGTCTATCTGTGGCGTCTGGGGCGGAAAAATATCGCTTTTAAAAACGGTCGGGAGCAGCGCTGGGGCCGCTTTGGCAGTCACCCGCCAAAGGCCGGAGTCATCTGGGTGCATGCCGCTTCGGTGGGGGAAGTGCGGGCGGCGCACAGCCTGATTGATCGGTTGGTGTTCGACGGGCGCTCTCTCTATATCACCACCAATACGCCAACGGGGTTGGAAACCCTGGCGCGGCGCTATCGGGGGACCGTCGAGTACGGGTATGCCCCGGTGGATGTCCCCGGGGCTGTCGAGCGATTTGTGGACGCGCTTTCACCGGCGGCTGCCGTGTTTATCGAACTTGAGATCTGGCCGAATCGTCTCGATACACTTGCCCGGCGGAGCGTCTCCGTGGCGCTGATCAATGCCCGCCTGAGCGCCGCAAGTCTCAAGCGATATCAGCGACTGGGTGCCCTGATCAAGCAGTCGCTCCGGGGGCTCACCTGCCTGTGCGCACAGACCGAGGAGGACGCCCAGCGGTTCAGTGAATTACTAGGGAGTGATGGGCCGGATAACGTGCGGCCGGATAACGTGCCTGTCCCAAAGCGGCATATCCACATCACCGGCAATCTCAAGTTCGATCAGCCAGTCGATGCCCGTCAGGCGGAGGCCGGCATTCGGCTCAGGGCCTTTATAGGTGAGGAGCGCCCGGTCTGGGTGGCCGCCAGTATCCGGCAGGGAGAGTCCGAGCTAATCCGACAAGCCCATCAGATGGTGCTTGAAGCCTTTCCTGATGCGCTTTTGATCGCCGTGCCCCGCCATCCCGAGCGCTTCCAGTGGCCGGCTGATGGTGCAGACGGGTCCGGAGAAGTTTGGGACAGGCACGTTCTCAACGCATCAGATCTCAACGATTCCATCGCTCTGGACCGCTCCACGAGGGTCTTGCTCGGCGACACCATGGGTGAGATGACCCGATATCTATCCGCGGGGGATCTGGCATTTGTTGGGGGAAGTCTGGTGCCCGTCGGGGGACACAACCCGCTTGAACCCGCCGCGCTCGGTAAGCCGATCCTGATGGGGCCTTTCGTGACCAACTGCCAGCAGATCGATGCGCTGCTAGGCCGTTGCGCGGGGCGGATCAGAGTCGAGACCGCCGCCGACCTGGCCCAGTCGGTGACGATGCTGCTTCGGGACAGGCACTTTCTCGAGCAAACCGGCCGCAATGCCCAGACGCTCATCGAAGCCCACCGCGGGGCCAGTGAGCGGACGTTGGATATCCTCGAGCGGTGCGTTCTGCCGCCGCTCAGGACTCCCCGAGCAGATCATTGACCCGCTCGAGATCAGCTTCGGTCAACGTCCCGGCGGCCTGCCGTAAACGCAGGGTGTTCACCAGATACGCGTTGCGCGCCTGCTCGTAATCGCGCTCGGCGTTGAACAGCTCGCGCTGCGCGTTGAGTACATCGACAATGGTCCGAGTACCAACCTCAAAACCCGCTTCCGTGGCCTCCAGCGCAGACCGAGTCGAAACACGGGCCTGATCAAGTGCCCGCACCCGCTCCAGCGCTGTTTGAACGCCCCGGTATGCATCAGCCGCGTTGCGGCCGACTGTCCGGCGCGTTTCCTCCAGCGCCTCGCGCGCTTCGGTATACCGGAACTGCGCTTCACGGACATTGGAGGATACTTCGCCGCCCTGATAGAGCGGGAAGTTGAGCTCAACACCCGCACTCAGCTGGTTGGTTTCACGCTCGATACCATCGTTGTTGTAGTTGCGCGAGCGGTTGTATCCGGCCACCAGATCGGCGGTCGGCAGGCGCCCGCCGCGCTGGACATCAACCCCTTCCATGGCGGCCTCTGCGGCAAACCGGGCAGCCGCCAGCTGGCGGTTTTCCTCTTCGGCCTGCTCACGCCAAGTGGCCGGATCCTCGGGTTCGGGAGCGGTAAGCGAGACTTCAGCCCGCACGGCATCGAGCTGTTCCGGGGCGCGGTCGGTGAGTTCGCGCAGCTCCTCTCGCCGGCTCTCGAGATCGTCTTCGGCCTGCAGCCGCTCCGCCTGGGCCAGATCGGCTCTCGCTCGGGCTTCTTCGACATCAGTGCGGGCGATCACTCCCACCTCGAAGCGCTGCTCGGCCTGATCGAGCTGACGTCGGATCGCGTCGAGGTTCGCTTCCGCCGCGTCCAGCGCCTCGCGGGCGTCGAGCACTGCGAAGTAGCGCTCAGCCACGCGCAGGATAAGTTCCTGCCGGGCAAAATCGAACTCGGCCCGCGCCTGACTGACCTGAGCGTCCGCTCGATCGACAGCCTGGCTCTGTGAGTAGCGATACAGCGGCTGGGTCAGCGATACCCCGTAGGTAAGCTGTTGGAACTGATCGTCGGTCTTCCGATTATCGATCGCATCGTAGGTCGAGCTCAGCGCGACGTCCGGTTTCAGTCCGGCCTGTGCCTGTGGCAGCAGCTCCTCTCTGGCGTTGCGATCTGCGATTGCCTGCTGAAACTGCGGGTCGCTGGTGCGCGCCTGCTCGTAGATGCTCGTCAGGCTCTCGGCGTTCGCCAGGTTCGGGACAGCCACAAAAATGGCCGCCGCAAAAAGGACCGTCCGCGCCGGCGTCTGTCTGGGGTCACGCATTGCGTAATAACCTGCTTGATCAGTATTTCGGTAAATCGGGGTCAACGGAATGGCACCAGGCGTCGATCCCGCCGCTTAGGTTGAAGACTCGTGAGTGCACATTTTGTTCAAGCCACTGGGCCACTTGAGCGCTTCTGACGCCATGGTGGCAAATCACGACGATGTCCTGGTCCGCCGGGACTCGCTCAGCAAGGCTTGGGTCAATGCCGCTCATGGGCTCGAACATACTGCCCTCGAGGTGGTTGATCCGCGTTTCCCAATCCTCGCGGACATCGAGCAGCACGAAACGTGCCTGTTTCGTTGTCAGTTGCTCGTGCAATTCCCTAGGTGTAATCGTCAGCAAAGCATTGATCCGTTGCGGTCCCGGTCAGACCGCGAAACTGCGTGTGACGGGGGCTCCGACCAGCGCCGGCGCACTTGTGTCAAACAGACTCTCACGTGCCCATTGGTCCTCGCCGACGCGCGTGATCAGAACGGCTTCCATGATGGGGGGCTGTCCCACAATCAGACACAATCGCCCGCCCTGGGTCAGGCTGCGATGGAATCCCTGATGGAGTTCCGGCAGTGAGCCGGTAACCGCAATGACATCGTAGCGACGGCCGTCATCCCATCCCAGCGCTGCATCCCCGGTCTCAAGGCGGTTGTTTTCGATCGCCTGCTTTTTCAGGTTGGAAGCGGCAAGCTCGGTGAATTCCGGGTAGAGATCCACACTCGTGACATCCGCCGCCATCTCCCCGAGGCAGGCAGTCAAATACCCGGTTCCAGTACCGATCTCCAGAGCCCGCTCGTTCGGCTGCGGATCAAGCGCCTGCAGCAAGCGGCCGACCACCTTGGGCTCGAGCATCACCTGGTCATGATCGATCGGCACCTGCATGTCGGCATATGCGAGGTTGGCGAACGCACTCGGCGTGAAGCGGTCGCGCGGCATCCTGTGCATCACTTCGAGCACACGCTCGTTGAGGATTTCCCACGTGCGCAGCTGCTGCTCCACCATGTTGTCTCGCGCCGTTGCGAGGTTGACGTCGGTCATCGAGTTAAACCTATTGAGTGTCGACAGGGGCTGGGGTGTCAGGGACGCGTGGCGACGGGCGGTAATGACTATTCCTCCAACGTGTCTGTCCCGAACCAGATTCTACTGAAACCCTAAGCACTTTGCTTGAATGCGACAAGTTCGGCCTGACCCCCCTCATATGGGGGATACCAATGCCTCCCTTCCGCGTGGATACTCAGAGTCGACCAGCCGCTGGGCCGATGGACTTGGCAGCAGGGACGCTGATTTATCCCCGGACTGGCGGCTGGTCACCTTCCTCCTTCTCCCCATTCGCTTGACCTGCCGCTCGTCGGACGGCTGCTGCCGTTCGGTCGCTCAGGCGCGGATTGGGCTGGTGATCGATCCATTTGTTGGCGACACTGCAGTCGTGGGCAGTCGCTGGTGACGGGGTCGAGGAAAGGACGCCAAGCACCACGGCCGGCGGCTGTTTCCACCTTTTCCATAACGCTTGCATAGACCGTCGAGGAGCAGACCAGGGATGGGGCAACCACGACGCAATCAGATTTCGCTTGAGGCAACGCCTTACTATCACCTCGTTTCCCGGTGCGTGCGCCGGCAGTTCCTCTGCGGGAAAGATTCCCTCAGCGGCCAGGACTATTCGCATCGGCGCGAGTGGATCAAGGCAAGGCTTGCCCATCTGGTTGACGTGTTCGCAATTGATCTTTGCGCCTATGCGGTGCTGTCCAACCACTATCACCTCGTGGTGCGCGTCAATGAGAGTGACGCCCGAGCCCTCAAATCCCGGGAGGTCGTTCAGCGCTGGTTACGGATCTTCAGAGGACCGGCGTGGATGCACGAGTTTGTCAGCGCGGGTGAGTCCGCGACGCCTCATCCAGCGATGCGCCTGATGATCGAGGGATATCGCTCACGCCTGATGAGTATTTCGTGGTTCATGCGCTGCCTGAACGAGCCCATCGCTCGTCGCGCTAATCATGAGGATGGTGTTACAGGCCACTTCTGGCAGGGCCGCTATCGGTCTCAGGCGCTGGCGGATGAAGGGGCGCTTCTTGCCGCCATGACCTATGTCGACCTCAACCCGCTGCGTGCGGGGATGGTGGATCGCCCGGAAGCAGGGCGTGACTGTTCGGCCGTCCAACGATTCAAGCAGGCCGCCACGGGGACCGATAAGGCCTCCGGGCCAGTCATCATGCCTTTCTCCGGTACCGATCTCGGAATGGCTGCTGGTGACCTTCCCGGAGAAAAATTTGAGTATCTGGAGTTACTCGACTGGACCGGACGTCATATGACCAAACCAGGTGTCCCAGTGATTGCCGCGGAGATGCCGCCGATAGCGGAACGGCTTGGTCTCGCGGCTCGAGGTCTGGTGGAGTTCGTAACAGGTCAGACGCGCTACCGTCAGGCAGTGCTGGGGGATGCCGTCAGGCTACCAGGCCTGGCGCGGCAGCTCGGGCGCCGCTACGTCAGGGGGTATCGCAGCGCCGCCGGTCTTTTCCTTGAGACGAGCGATAACCTCAATGCGAGCCCAGGCTAGCGCGCGGGTCGAAATCAAAGGCCTCCCTGAACGACTCAAAAGCCGCCTTCGCATCCTCCGTTTTGGCCGGCGGGTTGACGATCATGAGGCTGACATACTGATCACCGGGGGTTTTTCCGGGCATGCCCCGTCCCTTCAGCCGTAGCCGCTTCTGGCTCTGGCTTTCAGCAGGGATAGTCAGCTCAACTTTTCCGCCGAGCGTCGGTACCGCGACTGTGGCGCCCAACGCCGCCTCCCACGGTGCGACAGGAAGCACCAGATGGACATCTTTGCCATCGAGCTGGAAGTGTCGATGGGGCTTGATCAGGATCCTGATCAGAAGGTCCCCGTTCTCCCCGCCAAAAGGTGATGCTTCGCCCTGACCCTTCAGGCGTATCCTCTGCCCGTCAGTGACGCCGGCCGGGATTTTGACTTTGAGTTCGCGGCGCTGGGATTGTGCCTGTCCCGCTGCTGTGAAGCTGACCGTCCTGGTGGCCCCGCTATAGGCATCTTCAAGGTCGACTTCGAGCTCGGCGCTGACATCCCGTCCTTGCGTGCTCGCGCCTTGGTGCCTGTCCCAATCCGGCCCCCTCTGCTGACCGCGGAACTCGCCGAAGGGGTCATTGAAACCGCCCGCTGCGCCGCGGCCAAAGATACTTTCGAAAAAGTCGCTGAAGTCACCAAAGTCACCGCCGCTGCTAAATCCTGAGGTTGTCCTGGATCCAGTGCGCTGGCTGCCCGGCGGTGGTGAGTAGTCCTGGCCTGCCTGCCAGTTCTCGCCGAGCTGGTCATAGAGCTTGCGCTTTTCCGGATCCTTCAGGGCTTCGTATGCCTCGGATATGCGCTTGAACTGGGCTTCCGCGTCTGGCTCTTCGCTTACGTCCGGGTGGTATCGGCGCGCAAGCCGGCGGTATGCCTTCTTGATCTCGTCGGCCGACGCATCCCGGTTGACGCCGAGGGTTTTGTAGTAGTCCTGATACTCCATGCCTTTTTGTGCCTGTCCCAAACCTGGTATGCCCGTAGATCTTGTGTTTTCCCGGAGCAAATTCAAGGAGTAAGGCGTCCGCAGCATTGCAGCGTGACATCGATGCTGGTATAAAACACGGCTCAGTGAGCGCAGTTGCGCATCAGCTCGGTAACGGATTTCGGGAGGGCCAAATGGCCAAAGTCTGTCAGGTCACCGGCAAGCGCCCGATGACCGGAAACAACGTCTCACACGCCAACAACAAGACGCGCCGGCGCTTCCTGCCCAACCTGCGCTATCATCGGTTCTGGCTCGAGAGCGAGAGCCGTTGGGTAAGGTTGAGGATCTCCAGTAAGGGGATGCGGCTCATCGATAAACTCGGCATCGAGCAGGTTGTATCGGATCTGCGCAGCCGCGGCGAAAAGGTCTGAGGTAATCATGCGCGACAAGATCAAACTTGTATCGACCGCCGGCACGGGGCATTTCTACACTACCGACAAGAACCGTCGGAACACGCCCCATAAGCTTGAGTTCCGCAAGTACGACCCGGTGGTGCGCAAGCACGTGGTCTACAAGGAAGCCAAGATCAAATAAAAGTCTCGCAAGGCGCAGACTTCAAGGCCCGCTACAAGCGGGCTTTTTTATGCCCGATTGACCCTGAGCGGGGGCGAGCTGATGCCCGAACTACCTGAAGTCGAGACGACACGTCGGGGCCTTGAGCCACACTGTGTCGGGCGGGTCATAGAACGAGCCGTTGTCCGCGAGTCGAGGCTGCGCTGGCCGGTTCCCGCCGAGTTGGCAACGGCGATCACCGGGGCTCGGGTCTGGCAGCTGGACCGTCGTGGCAAATACCTGATCATGCGGCTCGACTCAGGTAGCGCTGTGATGCTGCATCTGGGGATGTCCGGCTACATCAGAGTGGTCCCGCCGCACACCCCGCCCCTCAAGCATGACCATGTCGACTTTCTCGTGGGGAGTGACTGCTGTCTGCGGTTTCATGATCCGAGGCGCTTTGGAAGCATCCACCTGACCGAAGAGCCCGCCGAGTCACACTCACTGCTGCGCTCACTGGGGCCTGAGCCTTTTGATGCCCGGTTTGATGGCGCCTATCTTTATGCTCAGGCCGGTAACCGACGGCTGGCAGTCAAGGCATTCATCATGGACAGCCGCATCGTCGTCGGTGTCGGGAACATCTACGCGACCGAAGCCTTGTTTCGTGCGGGGATCCACCCGGCCCGTGCGGCAGGTCGGGTGTCCCGGAAGCGCTTCGAGGGCCTCGCTGCCACAATTCGGGAAGTGCTCGCCGAGGCGATCGAGGCAGGGGGCACGACCCTTCGCGACTTCAGCCGCAGCGACGGCCAGCCGGGCTATTTTCAGCAATCTCTGGACGCTTACGGACGAGGCGGACAGCCCTGCAGGCGCTGCGGACGGACGCTGCGCACAAGCCGCCTTGGCCAGCGCGCCACTGTGTACTGCCCTGGCTGTCAACGCTGAAAGCGGTTGCCGACGAGGATTTTTGGCCTGCCATCTGCGCTGTCAGTTATTCGCGTTAAGTGCCTGTCCCAAAAAATCCATCATCGCCGCCCAAGACTTGAGGTCGGCGCTGGCGTCGTACCGCTCGCTCGCATGCCAGTCGGTGAAGGCATGGCGTGCGCCGCCGTAAATCTCCATGTCATAGGCGACACTGCCCTCATCCAGTCTTGCAGCCAGGTCAGCGACATCGCTCATGGGAGCGACCTGGTCATTGCTGCCGTGGAGGATCAGCAAGGGAGCCTGGACTTGCTCATAGGTCTGTCCATCGGGCGTTGCCAGACCGCCGTGGAAGGACACAAATCCCTCTAGATCAGCGCCGGAGCGCGCCCACTCGAGCGCCGCAGCACCTCCAAAGCAGTAACCGATCGCCACTGCAGTGTCGGCTCCGATCGCCGATTGATTATCGGCTGCATCCAGCCCTGACTCCATGAGTGCCCGCATGCGGTCGCGATCGGCGTAAAGGGCATTGGTCAGTTCGCGGCGTCGCTCAATGCTCTGCGGACGAACACCTGCGCCAAACAGGTCCACCGCAAACGCGGCGTAACCGGCCTGGGCGAGCATCTCGGCCCGCGCTTTCTCATAATCTCCAAGGCCGTCCCAGTCATGGATGATGATGACTGTCGGTTGCTCGCTGCCAAGGGCGCTGTTGTAAGCCGCATAGCCCTCGAACGCCTGCTCGCCATGACTGTAACGAACAGTCTCGGTCACGATTTCCGCTTGAGCGATTGCGGGTATCAGCACCATCACCGCTGCGGCAGTCACTGAATGAAGGATGTAACGCATGGATTTGCTCCTTCGCTGAAAACGGGCTGATAACGTGCCTGTCCCAAACTTTTACCCAAGCTCGGCCAGCACGCGATCCGTAAACTCGACGGTGCCAGCGGTGCCTCCAAGATCGCGGGTCATGACTTTGCCTTCGCCGGTGACAGCTTCCAGGGCGCTCATCAGGTCGGTCGCGGCGTCGTTTTCGTTGAGATGCTCGAGCATCATGACAATGGTCCAGATCATGGCGATCGGGTTTGCGATGTCCTGACCGGCGATGTCCGGCGCTGAACCGTGCACGGGCTCGAACATCGATGGCACGCTGGGATCCGGGTTGATGTTCGCGGAGGGGGCGACACCGATCCCACCGGCCGTGGCCGGGCCCAGGTCCGAGAGGATATCCCCGAACAGGTTGGTGCCAACGATGACATCGAACCAGTCCGGATGCGTGACCAGATTGGCGGCCAGGATGTCGACGTGATACTGCTCGACATTGACCGCCGGGTAGCGTGGCGCCATCGCTGCGACCTGCTCATCCCAGAAGGGCATGCTGTGCTTGATGCCATTGGATTTGGTGGCGTAGGCAAGCGTCTGGCGTGCCCGCGACTCGGCAAGCCGGAAGGCATAATTGAGGATCCGCTCGCTACCCTTGCGGGTGATGACATTGGCCTGGATGGCCATGGCCTCAGGAAGCCCGTCATACATGCGCCCGCCGATGTCCGAGTACTCACCCTCGTTATTCTCGCGGACCACAAGGTAGTTGATGTCCTCGGGGCCGCGATCGCGCAGCGCTGAGGTGAGACCTCGGAGCAGTCGCACGGGACGCAGGTTGACGTACTGCCCGAACTCGCGCCGGATGGGCAGGAGAAGCCCCCAGAGCGAGATATGATCGGGTACACCCGGATAGCCCACCGCGCCCAGCAGGATCGCGTCGTGAGGCCGAAGCTGCTCGATCCCATCCGCGGGCATCATCACCCCATGCCGCGCGTAGTACTCGCAGGAGTAGGGGAAGTCGGTGAATTCGAAGTTCAGCCCGGGACGGCGGGAGAGCGCCTCGAGACAGCGTAGCGCGCTTGGCATTACCTCGGCGCCAATCCCGTCGCCAGGAATCAGTGCGATGCGGTGGGTCATGGGGGCCTCTATTGTCTAGTTTTCTTCAGATAGCGCGCCCGCGCGCAGCAATAGCCGTCGATCGACACGGGGCAGAGATTCCGGACCGTGTCCGAGGACGATGGCGGACCGCGCTGACAGCCAGTCGGAGAGTCTCGCTGAGACAGCCTCCGCCGTCTGCTCGTCCAGGCCGGTCAACGGCTCATCAAGGATGACGAGTTGAGGATTGCGCATGAAAAGGCGAGCCAGTGCAAGACGTCGTGCCTGTCCCGCTGATAGCTCCATGCCGGACTCGCCCACCCAGGTGTGTAAGCCCTGATCCGTTGATGCCACGAATTCATCCAGCTGAACACTTTGCAAGGCTGCCCACATCATCGACTCGTCGGCATGCTGGTTGGCGATGCGGAGGTTGCCGGCGAATGAGCCACTGAAAAGGTCGGTCTGCTGGGTGAGGTAGGCGATATCCGGATACAGGGCGTCAAGATCAAATGTTTCGATCGAGGTTCCATCAACCTCGACCGTGCCGCTATCTATGTTAATCTGACCGGCAATCATGGCGGCGATGCTGGATTTGCCACAGCCGGATACGCCAATAATCCCGATGGTCTCCGCGGGCGATACATCCAGGTTGAGATTATCGAGGACGCGGGCACCCGCCCCGCGCACGAGCGACACGGCGTTGATGCTCACAGGCGGCGCGTGGCTGAGGCCCTCGGTGCGCGGGTGTGCTCCAGCCGGTTGAACCGTGGTTTCGGAGCCGGCGCCTGACGTCTGTTTTGTGCCTGTCCCATTACTCACCCCGTGACTCAGCCGTTGCGCGGAGGCGCGGGCGCGGGCGAGCTGGAGGCCGGCGGCGGGGAGGACGCCGAGCGGTTCGAGCAGCGCCAGTACGGCGAGGGGCATCATGACGGCAACGGGTCCGCTGGTCTGACCGGTCTGGAAAAGATGCAGGGCGATGAGTAGCACCAGCACGGCGGTTAGATGGATGCCGCTGTTGAGGATCGATTCGCCGTAGGCCATGCGTTTGGCAATCCGTTCATCGCGCCGGCGGGCCTGGTCGTCGGCTTGCATTACGGCCTGCCGGTGATGCTCCAGGCTGCCGAAGGCGGTCAGCTCCGAGAGTCCCGTGACGTGATCCATGGCACTTGCACGAAGCGCGGCGGATGATGCCGCCAGATCCCGGGTGAGCTGCTGGCCGGTGTGCCAGGCCATCCAGAGGGCCCCGCCGGCCATCGTCGTGAGAACCACAATTACGAGCCCGCCGAGCCAGGGCGCGCCGATTGCAAGCAGAGCACCGACGAGCAGAATCGCAAGCAGCGCCACAACCGGCGGTGAAAGGCCGCGCAGGTACAGTCCGTCGAGGCGATCAATATCCGTGGTCAGGCGGTTGAGCAGTTCGCCGCTTCGCAGGCGCGCCATTTCCGCCGGATTGAGACGACTCAGCTGGGTGAAAACACGCCCACGCAGGTCACGCAAAAGCTGGAGTACCGTGTCGTGGTTGAAGATTCGCTCAAAATAGCGTGCGACGGTTCTGGAAACCGCGAAAGTCCGGATGCCGCCTCCGGGGATATAGATTTCGAGCGTGGCCGCGACACCGGCCGCAATCAGTGCCCCGGTAATGGCGGTCGCCGTGATGAACCAGCCGGACAGGGCCAGCAGCCCAATCCCTGACGCACTCGTCACGAACATCAGGACCGCGCCAAGGATCAGCCGGCCCCTGTAGTGTTTCAGCATCCGCAGATAAGGCTTTAGCTCATCCATTGCCAATCATCTCGAGCTGCTGATCGTTGATGCGGTAGCGCTGGTCAGCGACTCCCCGCAGCGCTGCGTCATGACTGCTGATCACGACCACACGGCCCTCGGCCGCGAGCGTGTTGATTGCCTTCAGCACGTAGCTTTCCGTTGTCGCGTCCAGCGCGTTGGTCGGTTCGTCGAGCAGTATCATCGGTGCCGGTGAGACCAGGGCGCGGGCTAGCGCAACACGTTGTGCCTGTCCCCCTGATAGCGAGAGGCCTCGTTCGCCAACAATCGTATCCAACCCCTGGTCGAGGCGGTCGGTGAATTCCATGACTCCGGCCTGATAGGCGGCATCGAGGATGGCTGAGTCATCGGCGGCGGGGTCACCAAAACGGATATTGGCGCGGATACTCGTGTTGGCCAGGAAGGGCGGCGAACCCAGCCAGCCGATCCGCGAGTCCGAAAACCGCCGCTCGACTGTACCCTCAGCCACCGGCAGGAGGCCGGCGATGGCGAGCAGCAGCGAGGTCTTGCCCGTACCGGAGGGGCCTTCGATCAGGACCCGCGCGCCGGCGTCCGCGCGAAAGGAATCGACCCGCAGAATGGTCCCACGCCCCACCCGATCCAGGCGCAGATCGGTCATCTGCAACGTGCCTGTCCCAAACTTTTCCTCCCCGAACTTTGTGCCCTCCCGCAACGTGCCTGTCCCAAACTTTTCCGTCCCAAACTTTTCCGCGCCCACCGGCCGGGCTTCGAGCTCGTTGAGGAGCTCGGCGGCGCCGAGGGCGGTGGCGCGGTCGTGGTAGTGCTGCGCGAGCGTTCGCAGGGGCTGGAAGAATTCCGGGGCGAGCAAGAGGATGAACAGGCCACTGAAAAGCGTGAGCTGCGTGGACGGGCCGTATTCGATGTAGCCGAGCAGTCCAAAGCCGATGTAGATCGCGACGACGGCGATGGCCACCGAGGCGAAGAACTCGAGCACCGCCGAGGAGAGGAAGGCGACGCGCAGCACGCGCATGCTCCGCTGCCGGTACTCATCCGATCCCGAGACAATGCCGGCGGCGGCGTCCTCGGTGCGGCCGAACAACCGCAGCGTCGTCAGTCCCCGCACCCGGTCGAGAAACTGACCGGATAGACGGCCGAGCGCCAGGAACTGGTCACGGTTGAGACGCTCGGCGCCCATGCCGACCAGTGCCATGAAAAGCGGGATCAGCGGCGCCGACAGCAGCAGAAAACTGGCGGCGATCCAGTCCTGGGTGTACGCCGCCGCCACAATGGCCGCGGGAACGATCACCGCAATGGTCATCTGCGGAACATAGCGGGCGAAGTAGCCCTCCAGGGCGTCCACCTGATCAGTCAGCTGGCTGCTGAGCTCTCCGCTGCTGATGTCCGCCAGCCCGGCGGGACCCAGGGATTCCACATGGTGGATGAGGCGGCGACGGACCACTGCCCGCACCCGGGCGGCCGCCGAGATACCGGCCCCGGCCCGGAGTGAGGCAAACAACGGTCGCAGACCGACAACGCCAATCAGGATCAGGCCGGCAGGCAGGAAATCGCCGAGGGGGCGCTCGTGAATGACCACCTGTTGGACCAGCCAGGCGATCAGCCCGGCCTGCGCGATGATCAGTCCGCCCTCGGCGATCCCGTATACCGCGGCCAACCGGAGTGGCCCGGACACCTCGCGGCGCTGCCGGGCCAGCCATTCCCTGGGTGTCATTCGCTAGTGGTAGCCCTCACCGGCACGCACCTTGCCGCGGAACACCCAGTAGGTCCAGGCGGTGTAGGCGAGCACGACCGGAATGACAAACAGCACGCCCACCAGCAGGAACGCCTGCGACTCGGGTGCCGAGGCCGCGTCATAGAGGGTGTAGTCCGGCGGCACCACATAGGGCCACTTACTCGCGAGCAGACCCAGATAGGTGAATACGAACAGCCCCATGGTGGCGACGAACGGGATGCCCTCGTCGCGTCGCCGGATCGCCCGCATCACCAGATAGGCACAGCCCAGCGCACCCGCGGGTAGCAGCCAGATGAGCGACAGCGTGTCCATCCAGCGCTGGCGGACGAATTCGTCGACCAGTGGCGTCCAGAAGCTGATGATCAGGAAGATGCCCAGCACGCCGGCAAGCAGCTTGGGGGCGATGCGATACGCCCACTCCTGAACCGGGCCTTCGGTTTTCATGATGATCCATGTGCTGCCGAGCAGCGCATAACCGATCAGCAGTCCGACGCCGGTCAGCAGCGTGAACGGCGTCAGCCAGTCGAAGGCCCCGCCGGTGTAGACCATGTTCTCGGTCTGGTAACCTTGGATGTAGGACCCGACGACGATGCCCTGCGCCAGTGCGGCGACGGCCGACCCACCCGCAAAGGCGACACTCCAGAAGTGCTTGCGCTCACGACTGGCCTTGAACCGGAATTCGAACGCCACCCCGCGGAAAATCAAACCGGCAAGCAGCAGGAACACCCCCAAGTACAGGGCCGGGAGCAGCACCGAGTAGACCAGCGGGAAGGCACCCAGCAGACCGGCGCCACCCAGCACCAGCCAGGTCTCGTTGCCGTCCCAGAATGGTGCAACGGTGTTCATCATAATGTCGCGGGATTCCTCGTCCGGGGCGAGGGGGTAGAGGATCCCCACGCCCAGGTCGAAACCGTCCATGAGCACATACATAATCACGCCAAAGGCGATGATCGCCGCCCAGATCATGGTGAAGTCGATCATGTCCAGTCTCCCTTCAGCGGCGCAGCGGGCGCGGCGTCGCCGATGGGGCCGCCACCGGAGAGCGGACGCTTGGGATGGGCGCCGGCCTCATCGCTACCCGGCTCGGAGCCATCCATTCCGCCTTTCACCACCTGCCAGAGGTAGTATCCGCCCGCCGCGTAGACGACCGCGTAGACGGCCATGTACCCGATCAGGCTCACCACGGCCATCCAGCCACTGAGTGACGGCGTGACGCCCTCGGCAAAGCTCAACATGCCATACACCAGCCACGGCGCGCGGCCCGACTCGGTGGTCACCCAGCCGGCCACCACGGCAATGAAGGGCGCGGCGATCATGAACGGCAGGGTGCGATGGAACAGACCCGGCTCGTAGAGCTGACGCCGCATCCGCAACACCAGTCCCCAGAGGCCGATGGCGATCATCAGAAAGCCGATGCCCACCATGGCGCGGAACGACCAGAACACGATCGACACCGGTGGCTGCTCCGCCGGTGACGCCTCGTTGATACCCGGCACAACGCCATCGGCATGATGGGTCAGGATGATGCTGGCAAGGCTGGGGATGCCCACCTCGAACAGGTTGCCCTGCGCTTCCTTGCTGGGCAGCGCAAAGAGCAGCAGCGGCACATTCGACTGGGTCTCCCAGTTGCCCTCCATGGCCGCCAGCTTGGTCGGCTGATACTCGAGCGTATTCAGCCCATGGAAGTCGCCGATGACGGCCTGGGCCGGCGCCAGGAACAGGATCATCCACAGACACATGGACAGGGCCTTTTTGTTGGCCTCGACCCTGTGACCCTTGAGCAGATACCAGGCGCTGACACCCGCCACCACGAAGCTGCCGGTGAGGAAGCTGGCAACGGCCATGTGCGTGAACCGATACGGGAACGACGGGTTGAAGATCGCTTCCGTCCAGCTCGTCACGTGGAGGATACCGTCCCGGAACTCGGCGCCCGCCGGTGTGTGCATCCAGCTATTGGCGACCAGGATCCAGAACGCCGACACGAAGGTACCTAGCGCCACCATGCAGGCGGCGAACAGATGCGTGCCCCGCGGCACTTTGTCGCGACCGAACAGCAGCACACCGAGGAAGGCGGCTTCGAGGAAGAACGCGGTGACCACCTCGTAGCTGAGAATCGGCCCGAGGAAGTTGGCTGATGCCTGCGCGAAGTTGCTCCAGTTGGTCCCGAACTGGAACGACATCACGATCCCGGAGACCACGCCCATGCCAAACGCCACGGCGAAGACCTTGGTCCAGAACCGCGAGAGCTGCGCCCAGAGCGGGTTGCCGGTCTTGAAATGCAGCCCCTCGAGCAGGGCGATGTAGGACGCCAGTCCGATGGTGAACACCGGGAAGATGGCGTGGAACGACACCACGAAGGCGAACTGCAGTCGCGATATCAGTACGGGATCAAATTCCATGACGCTTGCCTCTGGCTTGCCAACTTAAAACGCGGCCCTCCGCGTCTTATTCATGCGGTCCTGTCCTTCGCAGTATCACCGCGGACCCGATCAAGCGCGTCGCGATCGCTGATCGTGATGCAACCGCGCTCGAGCCGAACGAGACCGCGACGTTCGAACTCCTTGAGCAGCCGGCTGACGACTTCCCGAGCCGTCCCCAATTCTACCGCAAGATCCTGATGGGTGACGGCCAGTTGCCCCTGAAATTGACGTTCGACAAGTTTTTCGGCGAGCCGCTCATCGAGACGCCGGAAAGCCACTTCCTCGATCACCAGCATGAGCGACTGCAGACGTTGGCCATAACTCTCGAGTATCGCCTGGCGGAAGCACACGGCTTGGTCCATCAGCTCGGTCGTCAATGCCGGCGACAGGACTAGCACCTCGCTGTCCTTCTCCACAATCGCTTCCGACTGGTGGCTGTTCCGGGAAAGGAGACAGCCCAGCGACAGGGGACACATTTCACCCCCTTCGATGCGATAGAGCACGATTTCGTTCCCCGATGCGCCGATCATCTGCACCCGGATTTCACCCTCGATGACCAGTGGCAGCCCCTGGCATTCGTCGCCCGGGGCGAAGACCGGCGTGCCGGCGGGCATCGTCATGCGTCTGCCGCCCTCGAGCACCCGCCTGCAGGTGGTTTCATCCAGCGCATCGAACAGCCGATTGTCGGCGATTGCGGTCTCGTCGAAATCTTTCACTGTGCTGCCCACCCGTGGTGTGTGACTTGATCACTGATTGCAGGCCGCCATCACGCGCCTACTGTCCGGGTCATTAAACCTGATGCAGTCGAATACTGTAAGGAGACCCGCAATGCTGAAACAGAACATCGGAACAGTCGACCGCGCCCTGCGCGCCATCGTCGGGCTGGCGCTGATCGCGCTGGCGGTTTTCAACTCAGGCATGGCCTGGGGCTGGATCGGCCTGGTCCCGCTCGCGACGGCCGTGTTCAGCACCTGCCCGGCCTACAGCCTGCTGGGCCTCAATACCTGCGCCCGCAAGGCGTGAATCGTTCCCCTTTCACTGACCAGAACCCGATCAGGAGCCCTTCCATGAATACTTTTCGACAACTCCTCGCCGGCTTCGTGCTGACGGTTTTTTCCGCCTCGGCGCTCGCCCAGAGTGGGCCGGACATGCTGTCCATCCTCACCAGTGACGAGGATGAGACACAGGCCATGGCCCTCATCCTGACCATGCAGGCGCAGAAAAACGGCGCTGTTCCTCAGGTCCTTCTCTGCGACGAAGCGGGCGATCTGGCCGTGAGCTCGGAGGTGGATGAGTCGGAGACCCTGCGCGGCCCCGACGCCAGCCCGGCGCAGATGATCCAGCGGCTGGTGAATAACGGCGTCCAGGTTGATGTCTGCGCGATCTATCTGCCCAACCGCGAGTACACCGAGGCCGATCTGATCGATGGCGTGGGCGTTGCTCAGCCGCCGGCGATCGGTGCCTTGGTGGCGGATCCCTCGGTTCGCGAATTCACGTTTTAACGATTGAAGAGGTGACGATGATGACGATCCGTCAATCATTCCATGCAACGGCCCTTGGCGTCGCCGTTGCCCTGCCCGGTGCCGCGATGGCGCAGGACGCGGGGTCGGTCGACCTGCCCGGGCCGGTGGTCGGCGCCGACTGGGCACTGGCTCATCAGGACGAGGTTACGCTGATCAACGTATCGCGGCGTCCGTCCAACTACGACGCCACCGGTTTTGTGGACGGTGCGCCATTCGTCGGAATGTCGGAGTTCCTCTCGGAGCGACCGGGGATGAAGGACACCATCCGCTATCTGGCGCCCTCCGCTGAAGCGTTCGAAACGGTCATGCAGGGCCTGGGTGTGGACAATGACGACACCATTGTCATCGCTCCGGCCGGCGATACCGTGTATGGCGATGCCACCGTGGCCTCGCGCTTCTACTGGCAGCTGAAATATTTCGGTCACGACAACGTCGCGATCCTTGACGGTGGTGCCGCCGCCTGGGATGCCGCCGGCGGCGAAGTCGCCGAGTCGCCGGGATCGGCTGCCAACGGCAATTACACCGCCGGAGCCCCGCGCGAGGATCTGCTGGCGACGACCCAAGACGTCACGGCCGTGATCGATGGCGACTCGTCAGCTCAGCTGGTCGATAACCGTCCACTGGTGCAGTTCACCGGTCAGATGAGCAAGGACTACGTGGACGGTAGCGGTCATCTGCCCGGGGCGCGGCCGCTTCCGTTCACCCAATTCGTGGCGCCACGCGACGGCATCGTCTACTGGCGCTCGCCGGAGGCTGCCCGGGAAATCGTCGCCTCAATGCTGCCGGGGACTGACGGGCCGATCATCAACTACTGCAACTCGGGGCATGTCTCGTCGCTGGCATGGTTCGGCGTCTCGGAGATCGCGGACCGCCCCGATGTGGCGCTCTATGATGGCTCACTCCACGAGTGGACCCTCGACGGCGACCGCTCGCTGGTCATCGGCGAGTAAACACTGATTTCGGGACGGGCTTCGTGCCTGTCCCAAACCGCCTGCCACCAAACCGCCTACCCCCGCAACACCAGGTGTGCCGCGATCAACCACATCACCACCCCGATGGAGGCCTCCATCAGTCGCCAGGCGATGGGGCGAGCGAATAGCGGCTGCAGGCGGCGCGCGCCGTAGCCGAGTGCGAAAAAGAACAGGAACGAGCCGGAGACCGCACCGCTGGCGAACGCCCATCGGCCTTCTTCGTACTGTGACGCCACCGTGCCGAGCATGACCACGGTATCCAGATAGACGTGGGGGTTGAGCCAGGTGATGGCCAGACAGGCAAGCAGGGTGCTCGCAAGCGTCGATGCGTTGCCGCGCCCGGCAACCGCGCCGGCTTCAGGCTGCAGGCCACCCGTCGAGCGCAGCGCCGCCAGCAGGCTTCGGGCGCCGTAGACTGTCAGGAAGAGCGCGCCGGCCGCCCGCATCGCCGGCTCCAGCCAGGGCAGCCAGGCTGTGATCTGGCCAAAACTGGTGACGCCGGCGGTGATCAGGATGGCGTCGGAGGCGGCACAGGTCAGGCATACCGCAAACACGTGCCGGCCGAGCAGGCCCTGCCTCAGAACGAACGCGTTCTGCGCCCCGATCGCGACGATGAGCCCGAGGCCCACCGCCAGACCGGTGGCAAAGACCGTGATCAGCGCTATTCATCCATCCACTGACTGCTGCCCATGGCGCGCGCCCGCTCCAGGGTCTTCTGCGGATCCCGACGGCTGCGCTTGATCGCCGGATCAGCCTCGGGCCAACCCTGAATGTGGTCCACCACCAGATCGGTCAGCATGTCGAGGTGGTCATCGCGTGCGTTGAGTGCACGGATGTAGCGCAGGTGCTCGCCGCCATTGTCCTCGAAGATCTCCGCGTTCTCGCCCTCGATCTCCTCGAGTGTCTCGAGGCAGTCGGCGGAGAACCCGGGGCAGATCACATCGAGCGTTTTCATGCCTGACTCCGCCAGCGACTTCACCGTCGCGTCGGTGTAGGGCTGCAGCCAGACCTCACGACCGAACAGTGACTGGAAGGTCACCTGCCACTCGTCATCCGCCAGACCGAGCTGTTCCGCGACCAGGCGCGCCGTCTTCTGACACTGGCAGTGATAGTTGTCGCCATTGAGCAGATAACGTCGCGGCATGCCGTGGAACGAGAACAGCATCTTCTCGGGCTTGCCGTTGGTTTCGCGATGCTCGCGGATGGTGTTCACCAGCGCCTGGATATAGGCCGGATCATCGTGATACTGGCCGATCAGCCGCAGCTCGGGGATCCGCCGCCACTTCTTCAATTCGTCAAACACGGCATCGTAGGTCGAGCCGACCGTCGTGGCCGAGTAATGCGGGTAGAGCGGCAGCACCAGGATGCGCTCCGCACCCTCGTCGCGCAGGGCCTGCAGGCCTTCACGGATCGAGGGGTTGCCATAGCGCATGGCGAGCTTTACCGACACCGGACCATCCAGGCGCTCCTGCAGCCGCTCGTCGATGCCGGCGACCTGATCCTTGCCAATGGTCAGCAGCGGCGAGCCGCCCTCTTCCCAGACTTCTGCGTAGGCGGCCGCGGATTTTTTCGGACGGGTGCGCAGGATGACCCCGTGCAACAGCAGCCACCAGAGCACCCGGTTGATCTCCACCACCCGCGGATCGCCCAGGAACTCGGCCAGATACCGGCGCAGCGCCGGGGTGGTGGGCGCATCCGGTGTACCCAGGTTGGTGACCAGAATCCCCAGACGCGGGACATCATCGTGGCGGGCGTTGGGTTTGGAGCTGTACATCGGCATGTCGATCGACCCTGCATTGAAGCTGAAACATCAATAATAGGCCGGATCACGCGCGGGGGAAAATGCAGCGCTCCGGCCCAATCGATAGGCGCGGTCTATTCACGCGGCTCCAGCCGCCGCCGGCAGTTCCTCACTCATCAGGATCCTCCCTGGCCCCGCTCGGGCAGGCTCTGTGTCAACTGATCAACGAGCACGGCGGTCTGCTCCTGACGCTGCTTTGACAGGGCGTCACCGGCGATGCCGCCGCCAACGGCGCCGCCGACACCGCCAATGATGGCGCCGGTGCCGCTGTCATCACCCACCTCGGCGCCAATGATGCCGCCGCCGATGGCGCCCAGAATCTGGCCGGCACGGCGCGTCATACCGGCACCGCTGCGAGCGCTGCCGGAGGCCGACCACAGGATCGTGCCGTTCTGCACATCGACCATCTGGGCGCTCATGCTCATGTCGTCGCCGAACTCGGGCACATTGACCAGCACCACGCTGTCAACGTTGAGGATCTCACCGGCGCGCGCGGCCCCGGACGCGCTGGTCACGGCCGAGCGGGAGAAGTCCTGTTCGCTGAGCACTTCCTTGATCTGACTGCGCTCGATGGGGCTGTAGCCGCGGCCCAGCAGGGCCTGATTGAACATGCTGGCCACCTGGTCGCGGGCCGCCTGGCCGCCGATCCCATCCACTGAGACGACCGCCGTGCGCTCGAGGCCGGAGAAGTCGTAGCTGCGGTTGTATTCGCCACTCCCGCTGACCGAGGCGCAGCCAGCCACCAGCGCGGCAAGAGTGATGAGCAACCCGAGAGTCGGAAAACGCCGTGATATCAACATGAGCCTGCTCCGCCATTGCTTGTGGATCGTCAGACCCTCAATGCGGCCTGATCATTCAACGCGATCATTGTACCGCAGTGGTGCGGCGTCCGGCGTCGTAGCGCTCAGGCGCGCCGCTTGGGCCACTGCCGCTTCGCCGAATATTGATACATTAATCACCCATCCGCCAGAACAGCCCGATATGCCCGCGTCCGAACACGCGCGACCGCTCTCCCCCAGTCAGTGGCCCATGCGTCGCCTGTGCCTGTCGAGATGATCGGCCTGATTACGGCGGTGGCCGTGGTGGCTGCGCTGCTCGCGGGTGGTGCGGTCTGGCTGCGCCACAGTCTCGCGGCGCCCCGCCGGCCGGTAAGGGGGACGCCGGCGGACTATGGCGTCGTCGCCGACAGTGTGCGGTTCCGCACCCGCCGCGGTCGCTGGCTGTCAGGCTGGTTGCTGGCGGGGGATCCGCGCGTCGGCCGCGTCGTGATCTGTCACGGCTGGGGCGTCAACCGAGTGTTCATGCTGGCCCTCGCGCGACCGCTGCAGCAGGCGGGCTGGCAGGTGCTGGTCTTCGACGTCCGCAATCATGGCAACAGCGATGACGATACCTTTTCATCGATGCCGCGCTTTGCCGAGGATATCGTCGCGGCCGTGAGCTGGCTGCGACGCCATGCCACCGGTGACGAGGGTCCGTTGGTGGTGGCCGGGCACTCGGTGGGCGCGGCGGCGACGCTGCTGGCGGCCTCGTGGTGCGACGACATTGATGCGGTGATCAGTCTGTCCGGGTTTGTCCATCCGACGCGCGTGATGCAGCGCTGGCTGGCCGCCCGGCATATCCCCTATATGCCGTTGGGCTGGCTGGTGCTTCGCTATATCGAGGCGGTGATCGGTCATCGCTTTGACACCATCGCACCGGTGACGGTCATCCGCGGACTGGACATTCCGGTGCTGATCGCCCATGGCCGGGGCGATACGGTGATCCCCCCGGCCGATGCCGAGGCACTGGCCCGGGCAGGACCGCCGGAAACGACCCGGCAGGTATGGCTCGAGGGCGGGCATGACCTCAGCGACGAGCTGGCCGCGCAGTGGCCGCGGCTGGCGGGTTTCCTCGAGCAGGTCCGGGCTGAAACCGCCAGCATTGCAACACGCCGGCCCACGGCGCAATATCCAATGGAGTCGCATCGTTGAGCTGACATCAGGACTTCATGGACACGGTGACCGATCAGATCTGCCTTGCCATCCGCCAGCGCATTCTCGAGGGCGGCTTTCGCGGCGGGGACTTCCTCAAACAGCAGATGATTGCCGATGAGCTGGGGACCTCGCCGGCGCCGGTGCAGGCGGCCCTTTCACGGCTGGCCGCCGATGGCTGGGTGGAGAACATCCCCTACCGCGGCGCGCGGGTGATCGAGTGGACCCGCGAGGACAGTCACGAGGTTTTCGAAATCCGCGCCCTGCTCGAGGCGTACGCCGCCCGGCGCGCGGCGGTTCGCATCCGCGCGACCCAGCTCACGCGCCTGCGGGCCATCGTGGAGCAGGAGTTCACCCTGCTGCAGCGTGCTTCGCCGCCCCATGACTGGCTGAGTGATCTTAATCTCGAGTTTCACCAGACCATCATGGCCGCGGCTGGGAGTCGCCGCCTGCAGCGCTCGCTGGAGACGGTGATGCACGGCGCCATCTCCGCGCGCAGCACTTATGGCCTGGACCACCCGGTCATGGCCAACGCCATCGACGAGCACGCCCGCATCATCGAGGCGCTCGCCAACGCGGACGGTGAAAGCGCCGCTGATCTGATGCAGGTCCACATTCTGTCGGTGGCTCGAGGCCAGTGCGAGGAAGGGGTTTAATTTAGTAGTTGAATTTAATTGCGACGGGGGGATGGCATGACTAGCTTCAACATCGTACGGAGACACAAGGGATTGCCATGGAACGGCAGACAATGCTTGCCGACGCGGACCTGACCGCAAAGCTCAGGGAGTCGATCTCGCCGGCGCTCCCCTACGGTGCCTCCCTCATTGCGCTCGACATTCTGGTGGCGGTGACCCGCGCCAGCAACGCGCAAACGCCGCTGAGTGTGAAGCAGCTGCTTGCGACGCTGCCTTATTCGGTGACGGGAGTTCGCTACAACCTGTCGCAGTTGGTGGCGGATGGCTGGCTGATCAAATCACGCCGGGCGGATGACCGACGTCTGGTACGGCTGTTTCCCACGGAGCGGGTCGCCGAGGCGTTTGCCGAGGTGCGCCGCGAATGCGAGTCCCAGCTGCGTGTTCCCCCGGATTAGGCCTGTCGGGGCGTGAATGGTTGCGTCGATCCGCCAGCGTGCTCAGCATGACGCTCTAGAACAGTCAGACATTCACGCTGAGGAGAAAGCTATGGGGAACCGGACACTGACAATCGCCGCTGGCGGTGGCTTCGATCAGGTCAGCCTCGACAACCGGGCCGACCCGCCGGCACCCGCCGCCGGCGAAATCACCGTCCGACTGCGCGCCAGTTCCCTGAACTACCATGACTACGGGGTCGTTAAAGGGCCGATGGCCCCCCGGCACGAGTCGCGTATCCCACTTTCCGATGGCGCCGGTGACGTAACCGCCGTGGGCGAGGGGGTCGACGATTTTGCCGTGGGGGATGCGGTGGTCAGCACGTTCTTCCCGGACTGGGTGGACGGTGATGCCACCGATGAGGGCTTTGGCGGGACACCCGGCGATGGCATTGATGGCTACGCACGGGAATCCGTGACCCGTTCCGCCAACGCCTTTACCCGCATCCCGGCGGGCTGGAGCCATGCCGAGGCGGCGACGCTGACCACGGCGGGTGTCACCGCCTGGCGGGCGCTGTTCGTCAACGGCAACCTCAAGCCCGGTCAGACCGTGCTGACCCTGGGCACCGGCGGGGTGTCGATCTATGCCCTGCAGATGGCCGTGGCGGCCGGCGCCCGGGTGATCGCCACCTCCTCGAGCGACGACAAGCTCGAACGGCTGCGGGCGATGGGCGCCGAGGCGGTGATCAACTACCGCGACACCCCCGAGTGGGGCGACGAGGTCCGTGCGCTGACCGAGGGCCGCGGTGTCGATCATGTCGTTGAAGTGGGCGGCCCGGGCACGCTGCAGCAGTCGATGAAAGCCGCCGCCGTGGGCGGGCACATCTCGCTGATCGGTGTGCTCACCGGCGTGAACGGCGACTTCCCGCTGATTCAGGCGCTGTTGCGTCAGCAGCGTCTGCAGGCCGTGCTCGTCGGCAGCCGGCGCGATCAGCAGGATCTGGTCGAGGCCATGGAAGCCACCGGCATCCAGCCGGTCATTGATCGGCATTTTCCGCTGGATCGGCTGGTCGAGGCCTTCCAGCACGAGGAAAGCGGTGCCCACTTTGGCAAGATCTGCATCGATATCTAGCCACTACAGCGACGGCCTGCGCCATGTGCGGACGCTTTGACCGCCACGTCAGCGCCGATGCCGTGGCCCGGGCCATGGGCGCCGGCGACGGGCTCGAAGAATCCGATGCGCCGGCCGGTGGTTACAACATCACCCCCGGCCGGCCGATCCTGACCGCCCATTCCGACCCGGCCTCGACGGCACCGCGGCTGGCGCTTGACCACTGGGGCTTTCACCCGCACTGGGCGGGCAGTGATGCGCCGTCCCCCATCAATGCCCGGGCCGAGACCGTGGCCACGTCGCCGTACTTTCGTGATGCGTTTGCCCATCGGCGCTGTCTGATCCCGGCCAACGGCTGGTTTGAGTGGCAGGCCACCGACGCCGGCAAGCAACCCTGGTATTTCACCGCCGCGGATGCCCCGCTGATCGCCTATGCCGGCATCTGGACCGAGGCCCCGGAGGACCGCACCGAGGCAGGCCGCTCCTGCGCCATCATCACCGAGCCGGCGCGCGGCATCGCCCGTTCGGTTCACCCGCGCATGCCCCTGGTGCTGGACCCCGGGTGCTGGGCGAGCTGGCTTGATCCGCAGCTGACCGCGCGGGCGGATATCCGCCGGGCCGTCCAGCGCCTCGACCCCGAGGCGCTTGAGGCGTGGCCAGTTTCCCCCCGGGTCAATCGACCCAGTGAGGATGACCGGGCGCTGCTCGAGCCGGTCGAGCCCTGATCGGGCCCTGCCCGGGGCCGGACCTCAGCGTACCAGGCCCTGGGCCCGCGCCATGGCATAGGCCGCCTTCGGCCCGGTCCACAGCGATGGCAGCAGCACCAGCGACACCGGGATGGCGGTCACCACGATGAACTGCTGCAGTGCCGAGATCTGCCCGGCACCCATGTAGAGCAGGATCGCGGCCATCACCGCCAGGGCGATCCCCCAGAAAGCGCGAACGCCTGTCTCGGGACGGTCGTGCCCGGTGGCGACCATGGAGATGGTGTAGCTCATTGAGTCGCCGGTCGTGGCCACGAAGATGGTGGTCAGCAGCAGGATCGCGGCGGCCATCACCGAGCCCAGTGGCAGGGCCTGGGCGACGGTGAGCGTGGCGACATCAAAGCGGAAGTTGGTCAGCGCTTCGGCAAGATCGATGCTGCCGTTCAGCTGGTAGAAGATGCCCGAGCCGCCCAGCAGCGTGAACCAGACCGTGGTGGCGACCGGAGCGGCCACGCAGACCGCGAGGATCATTTCGCGGACGGTGCGCCCGCGCGAGATCCGCGCCACGAACAGCGCCATCAGCGGCCCATAACCGATGAACCAGGCAAAGAAGAACACCGTCCACCACTTCATCCACCAGTCCGGCGCGGTCTGGGTGGTCATGGTGGCCATGGCGAGGAAGTTGCCCAGATACGCCCCCATGCCCTGGGTATAGGCGTCGACCAGGAACAGCGTGGGCCCGAACACCAGGATGACCGCGCCAATGGCCAGTGCCAGGTAGACGTTGAAGCGGCTGAGCATCTGGATGCCGCGATGGATGCCGGTGATCGCCGAGGTCACATAGATCCCGCCGAGCACCACCAGCACCGCCAGCTGGGTGCCGTAGCCATCGGGCAGGCCGAACAGCACGCTGCCGCCAAAGGCGACCTGGGTGGCCAGAAAGCCGATGGGGCCGACGGTGCCCGCCACCACCGAGATCACGCACACCGCATCGACGACGCCGCCAAAGGCGCCGCGCATGACCCGGTCGCCGAACACCGGATAGAGCAGGGTGCGGGGCTGCAGGGGCTGCCCCTTGACGTAGTGCGCGTGCACCAGCACCAGACTGGTCAGCCCGCCCAGCACCGCCCAGGCAAGAAAGCCCCAGTGCATGAATGACTGGGCGAGGGCGCCGCGGATGGCCTCGACCGTGCCGGTCTCGGTGTCAAAGGCCGGCGGCGTCTGGGCGATGAAGTGGTAGACCGGTTCACCGGCGGCGAAGAACACGCCACCACCGGCCAGCAGGGTGCACATGATGATGGCCACCCAGCGGAAGGTGCTCATCTCGGGGGTGTCGAGATCGCCCATGACCGCGCCGCCGGCCGGCGAGATGGCCACCGCGATGGCAATGACGAAGGTCAGCAGCAGCAGCAGCTGGAAGTATGAGCCCAGGTACTTGGCCGTCCAGGCAAAGCCGCCGCCCACCAGCTGACTGACCAGATCGACATCAAGGATGGACAGGCCGACAAACAGCAGTATGAACCCTGCGCTGATCCCGAAGACCCAGGGGTCACCAAAGATGCGTTGATTGTTTGTGCCTGTCCCGTAGTGATCCGGCGTTCTGGCCATTGGCGCTTTCCCCCCCATGGATAAAAAGCGCCGCATTCTGGGAGCCCGCCTGCGGGAAGTAAAGCGGCGTGCAGTCGCCGCGGGTTACTGCACCTTGGCGAGCAGCTGGGCATTGCCACCGGAAGCGGTGACGTCGACGCAGACGTGGCGTTCGTGATTGACGTGGGCACGGTCCGGGCGGCCGGTGATCAGCGGCAGTATCACGCCGTCGCGCTGCGCGAGGGCGCGGGCATACGACTGCCCGGCGGGGGTGTCGCCCCACCAGATCGCCGCCGAAAAGCCGGTCAGTGTCGCCAGCGCACTGGCTGGCAGTGCCCCGGGCACCTCGATGGCCACGCCGCCCAGCGCCTCCACCTGGCGACGCTGCTCGGCGGCGGCCTCGACCCCGGGCCCCAGGCAGAGCACCGGGGCCCGGGGAACATGATAGAGGCGGTTGGACTCGCCGGTGGGGCCCGGCATGTCCATGCCCTGGGCGGGCATGGGGGCATCAGCACTGGCCTCGAGCGTCTCCTGGATGGCGCCGATATCCGCCGGCTCGGCGCCGGGCTGGCCGATGGCCGGTGGCGGCGTCCCGCGGGCGAAGCGGGGCACGTAATCGGGGCCGCCGGCCTTGGGCCCGGTCCCTGAAAGCCCCTCGCCGCCGAAGGGCTGACTGGCGACAATCGCGCCGATCTGGTTGCGGTTGACGTACAGGTTACCGGCATGGACGCGGTCGACGATGTGCTGGACGCGGTCCTCGATGCGGGTGTGCACCCCGAAGGTCAGTCCGTAGCCACGAGCGTTGATGGCATCGATCACCGCGTCGAGGTCTTCGGCGTGATAGCCGGCGACATGCAGCACGGGGCCAAAGACCTCGCGCTCGAGGTCGTCGATGCCATCAACCTCGATGACCGCCGGGCCAACGAAATGGCCGCTCTCGGGGGCTTCGACCTGCTTGATCAGCCGCCCCTGACGACGCGCTGCGGCGACATAATCATTGATCGCGGTGGCCGCCTCGGCGTCGATCACCGGCCCCACGTCGGTGGACAGCTGCCAGGGATTGCCCAGGCGCAGTTCATCCATCGCACCCAGCAGCATGCGCATGAAATCGTCGCGGACATCCTCCTGTACATACAGGCAGCGCAGCGCCGAGCAGCGCTGACCGGCCGACTGGAAGGCACTGGCGATCACATCGCGCACCGCCTGCTCGTGCAGCGCCGTGGAATCGATGATCATGGCATTCAGGCCGCCAGTCTCGGCGATCAGGGGCGCCCCCGGGTCGAGGTTGCCATGCATGCTGCGATGGATGGCCTGTGCCGTTTCGGTCCCGCCGGTGAAGGCGACGCCGTCGATCCGCGAATCAGCGGTGAGGGCCGCCCCCACGCGGGCCCCGTCACCGGGCAGAAACTGCAGGGCCGAGACGGGCACACCGGCTTCATGGAGCAGCGCCACCCCCTTGGCCGCGGTCAGTGGGGACTGCTCGGCGGGCTTGGCGAGCACCGCATTCCCGGCGGCGAGGGCGCCGGCGATCTGACCGGTGAATATGGCCAGCGGGAAGTTCCACGGTGAAATGCAGGCGAACCGCCCCCGCGGCTCGGGCTCGAGCTGCCGGGACTGGCGGGCATAGTAGTAGAGAAAGTCGATGGCCTCACGCAGCTCGCCAACGGCGTCGAGCAGGTTCTTGCCGGCCTCGCGGGCGACGATGGCCAGGATTTCGCCAAAGTCGCGTTCATAGAGCTCGGCGGCCCGCTCGAGGATGTTGCCCCGCTCACGTGGTGAAGCCGGCCACGGCCGGGCGGCTTCAATGGCGCGTTCGACGTCACCGGGGCTGGCGTCGTAGACCGTGCCGACAATGTCGGCGGGATCGGCGGGATTGGGGTGGTCGTGCCCCTCAGCTCCCTCGGCGGCTGCCCTATCGGCGAGCAGTGGTCGGGCCTCAAAACGGCGGGCGTGGTAAGGCCGCCGGGCGCCCTCGATGCAGTCCAGATCGGCGATGTCCCCCAGATCGAACCCCCGGGCGTTGCGGCGCACCGGCTGGAACAGTTCCGGGCCGTTGGCAAGCTTGGGGTTGACCGGGTGGACAACATCGTCGAGCGCTTCGAACGGACAGGCGACCACGGTCTCCGGCGGGACGTTCTCGTCAACGATCTGATTGACGAATGAGGAGTTCGCGCCGTTTTCCAGCAACCGCCGCACCAGGTAGGCCAGCAGGTCGCGGTGCTCGCCCACCGGCGCATAGATGCGGCAGCGGGTGCCGTGACGCTGCATGACGATGTCGTGCAGGCGCTCGCCCATGCCGTGCAGGCGCTGAAACTCGAAGGCCTCGGCGGGTACGGCCTGCTCCCCGGCCATCGCCATGATCGCCGCGACTGAATGGGCATTGTGCGTCGCGAACTGGGGGTAGAGCCGGTCGGTCATTCCCAGCAGCTGGCGCGATACGGCCAGATAGCTGACGTCGCTCCCGGCCTTGCGGGTGAATACCGGAAAACCATCCACGCCCAGCGCCTGGGCGCGCTTGATCTCGGTATCCCAGTAGGCGCCCTTGACCAGACGCAGCGTCATCCGTCGATCGAGTCGTCCGGCCAGCGCATAGAGCCAGTCCACCGTGTCGGCGGCGCGCTGGCCATAGGCCTGAATGACCATGCCAAAGCCGTCCCAGCCGGCGGTGCCGGGGTCCTGCAGGATGGCCTCGGCCACCTCCAGCGAGAGGTTGAGCCGATCCGACTCCTCGGCGTCGATGTTGAACCCGAGGCCTTTGTCGGCGGCGAGCCGGGCGAGGGCGGTGACCCGCGGCACCAACTCGGTGAGTACACGGTCGCGCTGGGCCAGCTCGTAGCGCGGGTGCAGCGCCGAGAGCTTGACCGAGATGCCCGGATTGTCGCGGGCACTGTCATGGCGCGCGGCGGCGCTGATGCGCAGGATGGCGTCGCGGTAGGCCTCGAAATAATGCTCGGCGTCCGTCGCGGTGCGGGCGGCCTCGCCCAGCATGTCGTAGGAGTAGGTGAAGCCCTTTTTCTCCTGCCCGCGCGCTCGCTTGAGGGCCGCCTGGATGGACTCGCCCAGCACGAACTGCCGGCCCATTTCGCGCATGGCGCGCCCGACCGCGGTCCGGATCACCGGCTCGCCAAGGCGCTTGACGGCACTGCGCAGGTTGCGGGTGACGCCCTTGCCGGGATCGTCGAGGATCCGGCCGGTCAGCATCAGCGCCCAGGTCGAGGCGTTCACCAGGCTGGAGCTGGAATGCCCCATGTGCTGGCCCCAGTCGGACGGGCGGATCTTGTCCTCAATCAGGGCATCAATGCTGGGCGCATCCGGCACCCGCAGCAGGGCCTCGGCCAGGCACATGAGCGCGATGCCCTCGTCGGTGGACAGGCCATACTCGGCGAGAAACACCTCCATCAGCCCGGGACGGGCGCTCTGGCGGATTTCGCGCACCAGGCCGGCGGCATCCGCGACGATGGCGCGGCGCTGGGCCGGGGACAGCGCCGCCCGGTCGACGAGCCGCTGCAGCGTGGTGATCTCCGAGCGCCGCATGCCATGGGTGAGGGCCGCCGGCAGTTCGACGGGACGATTGCTATCGAGGGCACTGATTCGAATATCCATGCCAATCACCATAAACGAGAAAAAATGATAGATTGGCCTGAAAAAGACGGATCAGAAGGTCAAACGAATTGTTCTGGAGGCCTTTTAAATGACGGATGAACCGGGCAAAACCCTTTCCCTCGATCGTCTGGACCGCGCCATCCTCCGGGTGCTCTCCGTGAACGGCCGCATCAGCGTGGCCGAGCTCGCCCGCCGTATCGGCCGCTCCAAGACGCCCACCCAGGCGCGCCTGCAGCGCCTTGAGAAAAGCCAGGTGATTCGCGGCTATCGGGCCATCCTCGACCCCATCGGCATCGGCGCGGCGCATGTGGCGTTCGTCGAGGTGCGCCTGTCGGATACCCGCGAGACCGCGCTGCGCGACTTCAATGCCGCCGCCCGCGATATCCCCGAGATCGAGGAATGCCACCTCATCGCCGGTGGGTTCGACTATCTGCTCAAGGTGCGCACGCCCGGGATCTCGAGCTATCGGCGGGTGCTTGCCGAATCGATTTCCAGCCTCCCGTATGTGGCTTCCACCAGTACCTACGTGGCCATGGAAGCGGTCAAGGAGCTGGGGCCCTGATCCGTTCTAGGCCAGCAACAGGTCGTAGACGATCTTGGCCGAAAACCCCAGAAAGGCCACGCCGGCCAGCCGCTCGATCCAGTGCTGGTGATCCTCGAGCCGCACCAGCATGCCGGTGGAGGCGGTCAGCAGGCTGACGGTGGAAAACCAGACCAGCGCGCAGACACCAATCACGCTGATCAGCACCCCGATCACCAGCGTCGGTGTCGTGGGGCTGATGGCGCTGCCGAAGATGCTTGCAAAAAAGACGATCGCCTTGGGGTTGGTCAGGTTGATCAGCAGCCCCAGCAGAATCGGGTTGCGGGGACCGGCGGGTACCCGCACCGCTTCCTGCTCGATGTGGCGTACCGGCAGGCGTGTCAGCACCAGACGTATGCCGAGATAGCCCAGAAACAGCGATCCGCCGGCCCGCACCACCACCTCGAACCACTCGATGCGGTTGGTGAGTGCCGACAGCCCCAGCGCGCTCAATGCGGCATAGAAGGTGATCCCCAGGCTTACGCCGACCGCGGTCAGCACGCCTGCGCGCGTCCCACGGGCCACGGTGTTGCGGACCACCGCGACAAAGTCCGGCCCCGGCAGCATCAATGCGGGTGAAAAGACGGCAAAGATGCCAAGGATGGGGAAAAGCGACTGCATCATGGGATTCAAGAGGAGTGGTGGCCAGGGAGAGAATCGAACTCCCGACACGACGATTTTCAGAAGCCGTTAGCAATATAAGAAAAACGAAATCAACAGCTTGCAAAGCCTTCTGCATGGTGTGCGAAATTGTGTGCTACAAATTTAGGAGCCAATCGTGTCAACACGAACGTGAGTGTGCCACATCTGCCGCGCTCGCTCTCACATTCCTTTCAGCTTAACTCTTTCAGCGTCTACAACACAGCATGCTCCACCAGCGTGTGATGAAGCATGCCGTGCTGTACAGCGCTGTTGGCAGTGGCGCGTGTAACTCTCTCTACGTCGTCACCATCTTTCAGCTGCAGACGTGTGTTCCAAAGCACGCTCTCTACCTCATGCCAGTGCGCTACTAGGAACTCATGCTCAACAGCTTCGTGCTCTGTGAACTTGTTGATAGCGATGTTCAGTGACGCGATACGCTGTTGATGCTGAACGTTCATCCTCACTCGTCATCCAGCCGTTTCTTACTGCACACAAATGCTGCTTTATCCTCTTCTGTAGGAGCCACAGCTCTGCAGAGTCTTATCGTCTGTGAGTCGTTATCTATAACCCATACGCCAATAATGTTCGTATGTTCGATTGCTTGCATATCGTACCTGTTGCTCGTGTCATCATCAGCGTTCACGGCACTGATACCAAGAGCTATAAGCAATCCAAAAGCTAAGATTTGAGCAAGCGCCTTCACACTACTACCTCTTCCTTACTGTACGTCCATACTGCGCATACTTCGCCAATAGCTCGTCTAACTCACCATCAGCAACAGCATGCCTAACCGTTCTTAGCATCGCTGGCAGCGCTTCAACGCTCTCTACTTCAATCGCATCCTTGCCTTTCTGAAACTCAATCGCACGCGCACCATAGCGCACCGTTAGCAGCACTTTGCCATCAGTCTGCACGCTCCACCAACGCTTAACTCGCTTGGGCTTATCAATCGTTCTAATGCTGCCTGCTGCGTCAGTCGTGGTGACACGTTTGGTTGGTGTGTATGTGTCGTCTGTCGCTAACAGAATCTGCTCGTCAATCTTTTGAAGCAGCTTGTTGCGACGCTTGGTGACAGGGTCACTGTTGTTAGGAACAGAGTATTTGGTGTAGGTAAGCGTGTTGAGAACAGTCATGTTGCATCTCCCAGTATTGTATCAACACGCTTACTGTATGGTCAGCGTTGGTGGATGGTCACTCTTTTTGTATGTCGCCGTGTTTGATCGCACGATATACAAGCTCACCCCAGTCGTAGTTAGTGTGAATCGTGTTCACGCTTACTATGCGGTTATTGTCGAAGTCTATAAGTTGAGATTGACCGCCGTAGCCGTCCATACCGAGTACGTTTCGATTTCGCATCCCTACGTAATGTGTATGGTAGAAACCCCCGTATCTCAGAGCAGATTCGTTTTTGTGGGGATGTTGTCGGCTGGCGAAGCCTTTCCGCTTACTTTCATCCAACAGTGTTCTGAAGTAATTATTCATGCAACCATTATTGTTCCAGTCGTCCAACATAGCGATCCCAACTCGAAGAAAGTCATAACGAGACGCACGTGCGCTGTAGCGAACGGGCCCAAGCTCAAGCGGGATGCTCCTTTGCGTCAAAAAGAATAGGGGGTTTTCAATCCGCGCATTTGTTGTAAACACATCGTTGAGAAACGTTTCTTCGTCTTCTACTTTGTACAAGACGTAGTTAAGAACTACGTTTGTCACTAATCCGTTGTAGTTATACTCCCTACTTGCAGGAGAAGTGCCAGCTAGTTCAAGTTGAGCAAACGAACTTAGTGGGTGAACGTTGAACCATCTCCCTGATTCAATCAGGCCATCTGCTTCGGTGACGACGAATTGATCGCCTGCGCGCATATTTATCAAATCTATGAGACGCTGATCTTCGTATAGAGTGCCGTCAATAAGAGGCCAGTCGTCGATACGCGAATAGACGTCGTCGATTTCTCCCCTACATATAGCGTGTCCTAACAGGTAGGAAGTCCAGCTTTTACCGATAGAATGAGTCCATAACGGCGTGTCATCATCAATCAAGTAACCAAATCGGTTTTCATTGCTTAATGCATCATACTTTATCACGCCATTATCGTAGTAAAGATAGCTTATTATGCCAGTGTTCTTCATCTGTTCATTGAGGAACTGATTCTCCCCGACGTCTCTAACAAGCTGACGGGGATTTTCGGCTGCTTCGGCAGATAGCCTCCCAAACCCCGCCGTGTCGTAAAGCACCTTTTGCAAATAGTACTTAAGTGTCGCGTCATTTGGTTCTGGTTGCGCATATTGAGGGATATAGAATGTATCGTAGATTTTAACGCCAGCATCTTCGGGCATTTTTGCAGTGCAAGCCGATAAAAAGATTAACATTGCGCTCATGAGTATTGCTCGGCGCATCATGTTGACCTCTTCCTTCCTTCGCTGAGATAGTTCTTCAGCGCATTGTAAGTGAACCCGTGTCGCTTACAGAGCCGTTTAACAAGCTTCAAGTCCTCTTGCTTCTGATTCTTTGAAGCTTCCTTAATCTGCTTCTCAATCTCTGCCTTCTGCTGTTCGAGCTCTTCAATCGTTGCCATGTTGTGTTCCTCTTTATGGAAAGGTTCCTACAGCAGCATTCTCAATCATACTGCGTGCTGTTCGTAAGTAGCGTGCCACCTGTGTACTGAGATTCCTATGCTCGTCCCCTTTCGTCGCTCCATCCTTATCGCGCGCGTTGTACTTCAAGCCAACAGCACGTGCGATGCGAACGTTGTCTGGGAGTGTCTTAGGTATACGCTGAGGGATTGGGTCCACTGCGCAGTCGTTGCGCAAGTCCCATATGTCAAAAGCGAGCTTGAGGGCACGCGGCTGCACGGCAGTGTTGAGGTGATAGCGCGCCTTGCTTGAACGTGGATCACTGACAGCACGTCCTTTTTGTTCTGCGATGTGCTTGCGAACGATGCGTGTGAGGCTCTTGTGAGCGTGGTGGCGTGTTTGGTAGACGGGCAGCGCAATCACTATCTGCGCCTCGTCCTCCCATGCACTCTGCAAGTCGTCCTCGTCTGAGAGCACGCGTGTCCACGTTCCACGCAACGGCTCAGCGAACAGGTACGCACCCCGCTGCTCGTTCGTGTTAACACGATTGCGCCACCAGTCGCAGAACGCTCGGTATCTGTCGCCGTCGTAGCGCACGTCTCCAAAGTCCTCGTACACCTTCAGCATGCCTGAGTGCGCTTGTGGAGAATCCGTGCTTGTAGACGCTCGTTGAGCGTCATCCTTCTGCTCAGTTTCTGTTTGAGAGTCTGCTAACAGACTGAAATCACCACCAGCTTCACACAGATCACTATATGTGGTGTTGCGCGTGAGCGCATACCACCACCAGTAGTAGGGGCTTTGCTCAACCTTGCTGCGTACGGGATTGGCATAAGAGCCAAAGCGAGGTGCGTATGAGATGAAGTGCCGCAAGTCCGTCATCGCTGTCTGCGCTCCGTGCAGTCAGAAACCATTCAGATTGGTTTTCGGCTGGTTCCAGCCTAGCGCTTCTCTCGTAATCTGTACACGTCGCTTAAGGAAAGCGGCGTTAACACAGACGTAAAGAGGTACGAGCTATGAAGATGAGTAACGAAATTTTGACGACTAAGGTGCAGGAGACGCTGAACGAGCTGCAGAGCAAGCATGCAGAGTGGGACAAGCAGCAGCGCTATGCCGATACGCTGCTGTACACGCTGCTGGAAGGTTGCTTAGACTTCTATTATTTCCTGCGCAAGGATGAGCGCTTTGAGTCAGCGTTCAAAGGAATGTGTGGGTTCAAGTGGAACAGCAGTACTACGCTTGCATCATTGATTACTAAGTCAGTCTTTGGTGCGAAGGCAAAAAAGGGGTATGCGTACGCGAAAGCACTCATTGCTGCAGTGGATAACGGTGTTGGTGTCAGTGGCGCTGTTGGTATGGCGCAGTGGTTGAAGGAGAATGGTGGCGTTAACGGCGTTATTAGGGACAAAGCTGCTGATGCTGCAGCGAAGGCAGAGCGTGACTATAAGGTTTGGGTTGGCAAGAACTATGAACGCTTTGGTGTGCGATCAAAGTTTGAGCCCATTGATGCTCCACAAATAGTAGAGATGATTGATGATGAGGAATTTTTGCTACTCGTGCAGCGAGATACGCAGACAGGGAAGCTCATCCCCAAATGGTACACAGACGCTGAAGCGTTGAGGGAAGGTATTTACATAGAACGAGGAGAAGCGTTGATGGAGCAATCCGTCTATTTCGAAAAGCGCGCCGAAGTGATAGCAGAGCTTGAGCGCGAAGAAGATGAAGCAACAGAAAAGGTGCTAGAGGCATTAACGGCAGTCAAAAGTAAGCTAGCACAGGCAGAAGACGAGGAAGCTTTGGCGGCATAAGCAAAACTGGGGCTGTGAGTGAAAGCGCTGTACGTGGGTACAGCGCTTTTTTTATGCGTGTCGCATAGCCTCCATTTCCCTCGCCCTGCAACCTGACTGCGCGTGCAGTCTTTCGTCCCCCCAAGCTACGTGAGTGTGACGCTATTGCTCTCTCTGCTGTTGAGGTGTCAACGGCGGCTGTGGCTTCTTCGCTGCTGCGTCACGCTCCTCACGCTCCCTGCCCCTGCTCGTCTGCTGCTGTGGTGACTGCTGTTTGACGACTTTCGTCTGAGGGATTGGTACTTTCTGCGTCTTTGTCTTTGCCTTCGTCTGTGCGTCACCCAGCTTCCTTGCTGTATTGATGATTGAGTCGCTCGTGCTATTGAGCAGAGCAAGCGTTGCAAGCTGTGTGTCTCTGTCTTCCTTTGTGACAGCGCTGCGTATGGCGTTGAGCGCCTTCTGCACGTCGTTGATCGCTGCCTTGCTCATCGCTACCACCAACCACGCAGAAAACGGGGTGAGTTCAAATCACCAGGCAGAACAGATAAGTACTCCAAAGTCAGATTTTGTAGCACGGATTGCTGAGGCTGCAGAACCCCTGTCACACTGCCTCCAGCCACGTCGCTTCAGCGTCTCTGTTGATTTCTCTGTGGCACTGCTCGCTTAACTGCAGAAACTGTCTGCCTGCTGCCTTGTACTGCTCTGTCTGTACCATGCGCTCGCCATAGTGCTGCAGCTTGCTTGCACAGATGGCGATGGTGGCGATGGAAGGCGGCTGGTTCTCAAAGCGTAATGTGCGCATATAACACTCGCTGCGTCCCAGCCACTCCATACAGAACACACGTTCGCTTGGCGTTAGCCCCATTGCTTTCAGCTCCCCATACACCTCATCCAATATCGTTTTTGCCATGTTTTCCTCTCAAGTTGATAAATAGCTGTAGATGCAAGGGCAGCTACCCACTGCGTTTGTATTTATCTGCTACAAGGGCTAGGTCTGTGACATTGAGGACGCCAGTGTAGAGCTGAAAGCGTTCAGAGCTTGTCGCCCATCCCGCTCTAGCAGAGGCGTGGAACCAAGCAAAGCTGCGAAGGGCTTGTAAAAGATTACGCAGTGAAATAGGAAGAGAGGGCTGTGTGTGACACACGCACAGCTACCCTATATGCAGTGCACTGCTGGCGACTTGGTGGTGTGGTGCTGCGTTGGGATTAACTCTACGCACGTAAAGGCAACAGCCTAACTCTGTCTCCCAGCTATGTAGCTGGTTGTGCGAAGTCGCTGACTGAGCCACTCACAGAATGCTCAAAGTCAATGAGAGGCGTGAAGCCTCTCTATGACTAAACAATCTACAGAATACCCCCACAGCACATCATTCAATCATCACAGAAGACGAAAACTAACGCGATGTGTTTGAGCGACGAGCGATAACACAGAAGCGTTTGTGTGACTGCGAAGCAGTTGCACATGTATCAAACAAAAAATGTAAGAGAAGTAGTATTCTCTTATGTATCACGCTAAAGTGTTGAAAACACAGAGCCACTTGCTAAGCACTTTTCTGGTTGCTCAAAAGAAACATCAGAAAACACACTATGCATCATCAATCCACACATTATGGTGATGTATATGGGACAGGCACGCGTACTGACAGACAAGGAACTCAAGCAGGTACTGAACTACAACGATGCCTGCGAGCGACACGCGGCACGCAATCGTCTTATGCTGCTGCTGACACATTGGGCGGGCATGCGAGTAGGTGAAGTAGTAGCACTGCGTGTGTGTGATGTGGCAACTGAAGACGGCGCTGCACGCACAGAGATACGACTGCGCAGCACGCAGACGAAGGGCAAGCACGCACGCACGGTGTTCGTGTCAACACGACTGCAGCGTGAGATTGCCAAGTATCTCAAAACGTCAAACACGCGCTACAGCGAACGTTTCTTGTTCAGAACGCAAAAGAGCCAGCAGTTCTCAGCAAATACTGCGACACAGTTGCTACAGCGCATCTACGCACGCGCTGGTATGCGTGGCGCTACGAGTCACTCAGGCAGACGCTCCTATCTCACCAAGCTGGCAGACAAGGGCGTTGGTGTGTTCGTGTTGGCGCAGTTGGCAGGGCATAGGCACATAAGCACGACACAGCGCTACGTCAGCGTGAGTGACACGCAGTTGAGGAACGCAGCAGAGTTAGCGAGTTAACGCTTGTGCTGAAAGAGCCATTCAGTGCGCAGCTCCGTCAAATGGTTCGTGTGCTGTACATCGCTCTCATCCCAATGAACTGTATACCAGTCCCCTTTTTCATAAAGTAAGCATGTTCCAACCATACTAGCCAATTGGTCGCGGTTATCGTGTGCATACATAGTGAGAGCGACATCGCAGACATATTCAACTTCCTTCGCGCTGGAACTTGGTAAGGGAGTATAGTCATAGTAGCGACCATCGTGCTCACTAAGGCACCACCAATGCTGTATGCACTCGGTTGTTTGAGCGGATGTATCGTGCGGGAAAACAAGCCATCCAGCAATTGGAAGCATGTCCTTCGCACGAGCGTAATGGAATGCGTTTCTTAAGCAGTCATTTGTTATGCCTAACGGCTCTCGTTCTACCTGTACAAGCTCTGCTGTTTCAGTACTGGTTCGGTTCCTTGCAGCTATTAATCGTCTCGTGACGTGATACATAATGGCCAGCCCCTATAATTGCTGCGTTAGGAAGGGAGTAGCACAGTGCTAACTCACTAGGGATGTTTTCAAAGACGAGAGAGCTGCGTACGCAGCAATAATTTGACGCCAGTACGCCTCGCTAATTCCTTAGCTGCAGGTGTATAGCCAACAGTAGTTACTACGGCGAGCTTATCCAGGTCGTGAAATGCCTGAGCGGCCAGTATCTCCTGTACAGGCTTGTTGCCCACTTTGCCTTTGTAGCGCTTACACTGTATCCCTGCAACTTTACCGTTCTTCTTTGCGATTACGTCTATGCCATTATCGCCGCGCGCTGGAGTGACATTAGCTGTCCAGCCATACTTACGCAGTTCCCCAGCAACCCAGTGTTCAAAAGCTTCGCCAGTGCTATGCTTCTCAGTCTGCATCACACGCCACTGATGTTGGATCTTGTTGTAGGCGCGGTACATGCGTTTTACAGCGCGTATAAATTGGTTCAGCGTCATCGCTATGGCCCCTAAGACTCCTCGCTCTGTTCAATCGTGCGCACCCGTCCACTCAACTCGTCTGCTCGCATACGCGCTGTGAGTTTGCTGTAGTGCTGTTCCAGCATCTTCACGCTCGTGCCCATCTGCACACTCAGCACGTAGATGTTCTGTCCCTTTGCGAGCGCACGCGTGGCGTACATATGGCGTAGCGAGTACAAGCTTCTGTTCTTGCCGTCTCTGCCACGTCGCAGCCCTTTCTCGTCCAGTAGTCGTCTGAATGCCTGGCGCAGTTGGTCAGCAGAGACTCGTTCGCCTGTGTCGTCCCTGAACAGGTACTTGTCAGAGCGTAGTGCAATGACTTCATCCAGCGTTTTGTCAGCGAGCGCGGTGTCCATGTCTTTAAGACGTTCAAGGAAACGATAGACTCCATCGCGTGCTATGAGGCTGCGCTGTCCAGTCTTGCCACGCACATAGAACTCAAAGTAGCGCTCGCCTGTGCGTGCGTCTGTGTAGTAGTTGACGTCGCTCCAGCGCATGTTTGTCGCTTCTGTGCCATGCCGCATGCCTGTGTTTGCCAGTATCAGTACATACTCGCGCAGCACTCTGCGTATGCGTTTGCCTTGTTCGCTCGGCGTTTGTGTAAGCCATTTGCTGCGCAGCGTGTCAGTAATGCGTCTGTACTCGTCAAACTCAAATGAGCCACGCGTGTCCGTCTTCGCTGCCTTGTTGAGCATGCTTGGACGTATGCTCTCTGTTATCCATCCATGCAGCAGCGCTTCATCAAACACTCGGTTCAGTGCTGCGTTGTGCGTATTAACGACGGTCTGGCTGGGCTGGTAAGGAGGTGGATTGGCGTCAAGCTGCTGTAGTGCTTCGCGCAGTCTCTCCACGCGTTTGATGCGCTTCTTTAGAGCTTCACGCTTCTGCTCATACAGCCTGTACGCAATCGCCTCGTCACGCCACGCTGCATAATCGTGGAGGTCAGCGACGGTTATTGAGTCAATCTGACGATTGCCAAAGTAAGGTATGAGGTGCTGGTCAATGACGCGTATGTACTGCTTGTACACGCCCTTGCCTGTCCCGTACTCCAACTCTTGCTGCATGCGCTGCTTGGCATGCTCTGCGACGTGTTTGAAGCGACGAGTATTGACGGGGAGGTTGTTGCGAGCGCGTTCTTCTGCAGAGTAGTAGAGCTTGAATGCTGCCTCGCGTGCGTCATCCAGCTCGTGCTCGCCAGTGCTCTCTCTGTGCCAGCCACGTCCTTTCAGCTTGTATCTGCACTGCCAACGACCGCTGTGGCTGCGTCTGTACAGCGTCAGCTTGTTTGGCAGTAGAGAAATGCTTTTCTGCAAGCCACGCACCACAAGTCCCTGTAGTGCCTACGATTGTAGCAGCACGCGTTGTCTTGCGTGAGAGGAGGTGCTTAAAGTGACTGACGCCGCTGGCGTAACGACCCAGCGGCGTCAGCGTGAGGCTTACAAGCCGAAGCGATATGCGATTCCTAGACCGAACTCTGTCTCTTTTGCCTCAACTTTGTACTGACCATCAAGGTAGTCCTTGCTGTCGTAGTCAGTTTGCGTGGCTTCGGCACTGAGGAGGATATTTTCGGTTATCGCATACGTGGCGCCGATGCCATATCGAACACCACTGTGGCTTTGCTTGTCATTCGTCGAACCTTCTGGGGTGTTGATGCTGAGCTTAAAGTCAGCGCTCTGGTAGCCGACGATGCCATAGAAAGCGGTTGAATCACTCACAGCCGCGCCGAGCTTAACTTCAGCGCCGTATGCATCCTCTTTGGTCGTACCGACAGTATCGCCGTCGGAATCTTTGTCAAAGTTCTCGTCAATGCCGTTCAGGTTGTAGTTAGCTGCAAAGCCTACATATAAGCCGTTTTCAGACACCCAGTTGTAACCAAGCTTCAAGTCGGCAGACCCAAAGTTGTTGGATAGTGCCGAGTGCTCAACATCGCCTGGGGCGTCTGTGTTGCTCTGCACCTTGTCAGTAGCAGTGGACTTGATATCGAAGCTCTCAGCAGCAGTTACATCAAGTCCCACAGTGACACCGCTAAGGTTGTCAGCGGCGGCGTTGCCAGCGACGAGGATTCCTGCACTTGCAACTGCGTATGCGCAGTAGCGTGATATCCGTTTCATGAGTCTTACTCCTTTAGACCTAGTACGAGGTTCGAACAATAATGAAGACTCAGTGGCGTGTCATCCCCCTAAATCAGCGTGTGCCTGGGAATGGCACGCGTTGTCTTGCGTGAGAGGAGGTGTGCTACGAGTGTGCTACAGCGCTTGAGTGGTAGAGAACGCGGTAAGTTGTTGAAAAATGGTGGCCAGGGAGAGAATCGAACTCCCGACACGACGATTTTCAGTCGTCTGCTCTACCGACTGAGCTACCTGGCCGCCGGAACCGCTATATTCAAACCGATGCGCCGGGACGGGTCAAGGTACAACGCCTATAATCGCGGCATGAGACAACGCATTCTGCTGCTGTCGGCTTATCAGGCGGATAGCCATGCCTGGTGGACGCAATGGCTTGAGCAGCGCTTCGCCGACATCGACTGGCGGTGCCTGACGCTCCCCGGGCGGCATTTCAAATGGCGCATTCGCGGCAATCCGCTGTCGTGGATCGATCACATCGCCGAGGCCAGTCAGGGCGTCGATCGGGTGCTGGCCACCTCGATGGTCGATCTGGCGACGCTGCGCGGATTGCATCCGGCCCTCGCGGGGATCCCCACCGATTATTACTTCCACGAAAACCAGTTCGCCTATCCGGTCGGGCCCGGGCAGCGGCCCTCGGTCGAGCCGCAGATCGTGCAGCTCTATGGCGCGTTGGCGGCCGACCGGTTGCTGTTCAATTCCGAGTGGAACCGCGGTAGCTTTCTCGACGGTGTCGCGGCCTTGCTGCGGCGCATGCCGGATGCGGTGCCAGCGGGCATCGTCGAGCGTCTGGCCCCGAAAACCGCGGTTGTGCCGGTGCCAATCGTTCCGCCCGCGCCGGGTCGCGTATCACGGGATGCACGATTGATCCTCTGGAATCATCGCTGGGAGTACGACAAGGCGCCTGAGGTGTTCGCCGATGCCGTCATCCGGTTGGCCGAGGCCGGCCATGCGTTTCGGCTGGCGCTGCTCGGTCCCCGACCCCATCCGCCGCCACCCGCCCTGTCGCGTATCCTGGATGCCCTGGGCGATCGCGTCATCGCCAACGGCCGTGTGCCGCGCGGCGAGTATGATGCCCTGCTGGACCGCGCAGGGGTGGTCGTGAGTACCGCCATCCATGAATTCCAGGGACTGGGGATGCTTGAGGCGACGGCCGCCGGCGCCACCCCGCTGGTGCCCGATGCGCTGGTTTATCCCGAGCAATATCCCGCCGAGTATCGCTATCCCGCTGGTGATGCCGATGCGCTGGCGCGGCGGTTGGCGGAGTGGCTGGGTGACAGCGCCCGGCCTGGCGCCCCGGATGTATCGGGCTGGTACGACACGGCGCTGCAAGCGCTCTGGCGGCAGACGCTGAGCGGACCGGTCAGCGCAGCTGCAAGCTCGGGTGGCGGTTCACATCCTTGTACAGGAGATAGCTGAAAGGCCCGGTTCCCCCGGCATAACAGGCCTGGGGGCAGAATGCGCGCAGCCACATGAAATCACCGGCCTCGACCTCGACCCAGTCCTCGTTGAGGCGGTAGACGGCCTTTCCTTCAAGCACGTACAGGCCGTGCTCCATGACATGGGTTTCGGCAAACGGAATCAGGGCGCCGGGGTCAAGGCTGACCACGTTGACGTGCATGTCGTGGCCGATGTCATCGGGATCGATCAGGCGCGTGGTCCGCCAGCGGCCCTCGGCATTGGCCATGGCGACGGGGGCGACGCTGTCGGCAGGCGCGCTGAAGCTGGCCGGTGTGGCGATATCCGCCACCGGTTGGTAGGCCTTGCGAATCCAGTGAAAGGTGACCGGCCCGGTGCCAGGATTGGTGACGGTGTAACGCTCGCCGGGCGCCATCCAGGCGAATCCGCCGGGGCCGAGCCGCTCGGTGCGGTCGGCGTAGGCGATTTCAAGCGTACCGGCCAGCACAAAGTAGGCCCCTTCGCCGTCGGGATCCGGCTCGGGCCGTGCGCTGCCTCCGCCGGGCTGCACTTCAAGGATGGCCTGAAAAAAGGTTTCGGCGAATCCCGATAGTGGCCGGGCCAGGATCCATGCCCGGGTCTGCGACCAGTGCGGGAGGCGGCTGGTGACGATATCCCGCAGCACGTCGTTGGGGATGACCGCGTAGGCGGTCCTGAACACGGCGCGACCACTGATGTGTCCAGACTGATCCGGGACGCCGCCGGGGGGCAGGGCGTAGGGGCTGGTGGTCATGGTCAGGGCAGCTCCGTGGTTGTCACGACAATTGTTTCCTCGAGCGGGGCCTCGTCGCAGTTGTTGCCGGGGCCATCGCGATCCACCACCAGAAACTGCGAAGCAGCCTGCAGGGCGATGAGCGGGTGGTGCCAGACGCCGGCGGCATAGTTGACGCCCTGGTCGCCGCGGGCGATGAACGCGCGCAGGGCGGTGGCTGCCGGTGGTTCGCCGGCGGGCGCCACCACCACCAGCCAGGGACGCTGTTCGAGGGGCATGAACGCCTGACTGCCGAGTGGGTGCCGCTCGAGCATCCACAGCTCCGCGGGCAGTGAATACGGCTGGCCCAGAAAGATGCTGATGATGGTTTCGGCCTGGCCCTCATCGGCGGAGGATGCCGGGGCCGGCTCGGCCGTCGCGACGGCCAGGCGGTGGTAGCGCTCGGTCAGGCCATTGTTGATCGGAAAGGGATCGGTGCTCCGGGTGTCGATGACCGACCCAAAGGCCGCGAAGCGCTTCGCGGTGAGGGGTTCGGCGGTCAGGGTGATGGTCATGCGCGG